>JBEMAY010000060.1:0-19728 GCA_040274765.1 Psychrobacillus sp. | reverse complement strand
CGGACACTGCGCAATATGAACCATTTCCTGCGTGCCCACGATCTCGCCCCGGTCGTCGATCAGAAAGCTCATGTCAAATCTGTGGAATATCTCTAGATTTGAAATTGGGGTGCATCTTTTTTACCTTTATGTCGTCAAAATACTGAACAGGGGTAACTAAATTAGCTGCCATTTCTGTATAAATATATTCCATATCAGGATTGTCCCCAAATATAACAATTTCATCAACGGACTTTTCTCCCTTATACAAAGAGAAACGGTAGAAGTTTAAAATACGGTCAACCTCAGCAATTTGATCGATCAATTGCCCACGATATTCGTCAGCATTTCCATTATATTCATATATAAATTCCTCACCCTTAGTATCAATCATCCAATTTGAACGTTCTGTTTCGATTGCTTGATAACGTAGGAATTCTACTTTACCACCAGAATAAATACTGATAGAAACCCCTGTAATAGACCATTCCATAATCAAGTAGCTTCTTGTGCTTTCTATACTTTTTATTTCCTCAAAAAATCGTATAGAAGCTAAGGCTCTTATTTCTGCAACAGAAGGATGTAAAGATAAATCATCTAGTAGACCAGCCATTTTGATAATTTCCTCAGAAGGAGCAGCAAATAAAGTTGCCTCTCCATCGCCTTGTTTAAAGTCATAAACATCGAGTAATGGCTGAGGATATGGCAGATGAATGGATCTTCCAAGCTCCATTTCTACAAATCCCTTTAAATTCTCCGTAGCCACATCATCTGGATGTTCAAACGTTTTCATCATGACCGTACTCTCAGGCACAAAAAAACGAACATCTAAACGCTTCAAGCTCCATTTATCTAAAAGCTTCTTCATAAGTTCATAGAAAGCCATCTCGTCTACTAGCACATCACCTTCAAAGATACCTTTATTTAAAGGTGCTTGGTAAATAACTGCATTTTCTATTTGATTGGTGTTCATCACAACAGCTTTTATTAAATACTCATTGATATCCATAACGACAAATCGATTGGATTTCTTTTTGAATCTCTCAAACATATTTTGTCTCCCCTATGTATAAGAATTAGTAAAACTTTTCAACGAACGAGAATCGTTTGCTCAAAAGCTTTACTAAAAGCTACAGCAGCGTTGGGGCTGCTGTAGTTTTGTTACCGTTAGTTACTTCCTGTTTAAGGCGTTGTGCCAGTTGTCCCAGAAATAACTTTGTTTTTATCTTTATCATCACTACCTTTATTTATATCATTATTGATCGCATCTAAAGTAGCATTAGTAAATTTAACAGTTTTTCCACTTGAGTAGGGAATTGCATCAGTGTTAATAACATTTGGACTTCCCTTTGTAACTTTAGCTTCTTTAGGAATTTTCCCTGCCGATTCTAAGTAATTTTCTTTTTTTAATGTTTCTACATCTACTGTTAGAGTACCTGTTTTAGTTCCTCCGTCAGCAACCTTTTCCTCCGGATTATCAATAAAATACATCTTCGCTGCATTCAACACATTCGTTGCATCTGCTTTTACTGCGCTATATCTACTATTTTCTATAATTCCACCGATTGCTGGAACTGCGATTGCTGATACGATTGCTAGGATTACGATTACTGCTAGTAACTCGACAAGCGTTAAACCTTTTTGATTTTTTAATAAGTGCTTTATCTTTTTCATTGAACTATCCCCTTTGTTTGTCATTTCATTTGATACATGTTGATTTATATCCATGACTTTTTCACCTCCTTTTAATGAATACCTTATTATATTTGTTCGTACATACTGAACATCGGAATCATGATTGCCATAACGATGGTACCTACTATTCCTGCTAAAAGAAGGATCATTAATGGCTCAATAAGAGATTTTAAGCTATCAACTGTTCTGTCTACATCATCTTCATAAAAGTCAGCAATTTTTTCTAACATATAATCTAGGGAACCCGTTTGCTCGCCTATTGCCGTCATTTGTGAAACAAGTGGAGGGAAAATCCAGCTTTTAGAAAGTGGAGCAGATAATGTTCCCCCTTTTTCTAGGCTCGACCGTGATTCTTTTACCACTTTTCCGACTACTGGATTACCAATTACCTTTTCAACAATCGTTAACGCCTGAAGGATCGGGACGGCACTACTGAATAATGATGATAGAGTCCGCGTCATTCTCGCTATGGCGGATTTTTGTAGCAGCTTACCAAATACCGGAACTCTTAAAAGAAACAAATGGACGGAATAGTTAAACCTCTCATTGTTTTTAAAGAAGTAATGAAAGATTAAAACTACTAATATAATCATTAGTAAAAATATATACCACGATGATTGGAGCGATTCACTTAAACCCATTACTGCTTTTGTGATCAATGGTAACTCTGCTCCCATTTCATCAAACATGGACACAAATTGAGGGACAATCGTTAGCATTAAAAAGACCGAGACAATTAAGGTTAAACATAAAAGAATAATAGGATACGCTAATGTCGATTGAACCTTTTTCTTCAAATTGAATTGTTTTTCGTACGAAAAAGCTAACCGATCTAAAGATGAATCTAAGTTACCCGTTGCCTCTCCAGCCTTAATCATATTGACAAATAATGCAGGAAAAACTTTTGGATTTTTTGAAGCTGCATCTGAAAAGGAAATACCCGAGCGAACATCTTCTTCAATTGCTAACAGTCCGTTTTTTAAAGGCTTACTGGACGTCTGTTCCGCTAAAATTTTAGTAGATTCAAGAATTGATACGCCTGCACGGATAAGCGTTGCAAATTGTCTGCTATAAATAACAAAATCCTCGTTTTTCACCTTGCCACCGAGCGATAATTCTTTATGAAGAATACTTTTGGATTCATCGATTTCTCTAGCGTTAATACCCTGAGATCGTAGTTTGCCGATGGCATCCTGCTTACTGGGTGCATCCACAATTCCTTTTTTTATAGTTCCTGTCGTAGTTCTCCCAACATATTTATAAACAGTCATTAAAACTCACCTGCATTCATAAACGGCTTTGCTGCTTCCAATGTGATTTGTTTTGACATTAGGAGCTGCTGAATAGATGATTCAAGCGTATGCATCCCTAAAGCACGACTAGTTTGCATCACATTTTTTATTTGATGAATCTTCTCGTTACGGATAAGGTTTGCAACCGATGGGGTTTGTATTAGTATTTCTGTAGCTACAACCCTTCCCGTTCCATTAACCTTGGAGAAAAGTCGCTGTGACACAATTCCCTGCAAAACATTTGCTAGCTGGATACGAATCTGCCCTTGCTGATGAGGCGGAAAAACGTCAATAATACGATCAATTGTAGTTGGTGCGCTACTCGTATGCAGTGTAGCCATTACTAAATGACCTGTTTCAGCTGCCGTGATTGCCGTAGAGATCGTTTCTAAATCACGCATTTCTCCTACTAGAATCACATCCGGATCTTGACGCAGTGCTGCTCGTAGTCCATTGGAAAAGCTTTGTGTATCTGAACCAACTTCTCTTTGATTGACGATAGATTTCTTATGTTTATGAACATATTCAATGGGATCTTCGAGCGTAATAATATGTTTTGATTTAGCAGAGTTTATATAATCAATCATCGCTGCTAGTGTTGTGGATTTTCCTGATCCAGTAGGTCCTGTGACAAGAATAAGACCTTGTGGCTTGTCCGCAAGTGTGTAAAGGACATTTGGCATTCTTAAATCTTCAACAGAAGGTATGGTAGATTCAATAATTCGGATGGCAATGGCAACATTATTTTGTTGGAGATACGCATTAATTCGAAATCGACAAAGGTCCTCTAACGCAAAACTAAAGTCTATCTCACCTTTTTGAGTAAACTCATGTAATCCATCCGTATCTAATAGGTCCTCTAGCATTTTTTTAGTATCGTTATTCTCTAATTGATAATCACCAAAATTATCTAGCTTCCCATGGACTCTAAAAACTGGGGCTAGGCCAACTGTTAAATGAAGATCAGATGCTTTATCTGTATATGCTTTTTCCAATAAGTTAAAAATATTAAAGTCCATCCTATTCACCTCAGTCGACTGTCGCTACTCTCAATACTTCCTCAGTAGTTGTTAGTCCGTCCTTAACCTTCATTAATCCATCCTCTAAAAGACTCAAATAACCCATTTCTTTCATATGATTTTTTAAAATGGACGGACTTTTTCCGGTCAAAATAATATCTTTCACGTATTCATCTACTTGTAGTACTTCATGTATGGCAAGTCGTCCGCGGTAGCCAGTTTGATTGCAGGCTGGACAACCTTTGCCACGTCTAATCTTTTCTAATGCTATTCCTCTTTCTAGGAAAATCTCTTTTTCTCTTGCATTTGGAACTATACTTTCTCCACAATCTCTACATACTTTTCGAACAAGCCTTTGAGCAACTATGCCCACTAGTGAGGAGGAGAGCAGGAATGGTTCAATGCCCATATCCTTTAATCGTGATACCGATTCTACAGCACTGTTAGTATGTAGTGTGCTCAATACTAAATGTCCTGTTAAAGAAGCACGAACCGCAATTTGAGCGGTTTCAAGGTCACGAATTTCTCCAACCATCACTACGTCTGGATCTTGTCTTAAAATGGACCTTAGTCCTACCGCAAATGTTAAATCAACTTCTTCGCGTACTTGGATTTGATTTATGCCGTTTAGCTGATATTCCACTGGGTCCTCAACCGTAATAATGTTAATATGCTCATCGTTCAGCTTGTTTAGCGCTGCATAAAGAGTAGATGATTTCCCTGATCCTGTGGGGCCCGTTATTAAAACAATTCCGTTTGGATGTTCAATCATTTTGTTAAATGTAGCTAAATTTTTATCGCTAAAGCTAAGTTTAGTAACATCATTTAAGGCATTTGACATATCTAGTATCCTCATTACTACTTTCTCCCCGTAAATTGCAGGAAGTGTGGAAAGACGTATATCAATTGACCTCATATTAACTGAAATTTTTATTCGACCATCTTGTGGAATTCGATTTTCGGTAATGTTCAAATTACCCATAATTTTAATTCGGGCCAGTACAACATTTTGCATATATTTTGGAAGTGAACGCTCTGTTTTAAGCATTCCATCCACACGATACCGCACTCGCAGCTCTGTCTCTTGAGGGTCAAAATGTATATCACTTGCTCTTTGAGCAACTCCATTAGCTATAATTTGATTGACAAGTCGAACTATCGGAGAATCCTCGTCCGTTATTTGCGTATCATTTTCCATTTCCTTTGGAGACAGATCTATCAAAGCTTGTTCCATAGATTCCTGAAAATCATAGTACTTAGTAATCGTGCGATATAAGTCATCTTTAGCTGCAATAGCAGTTTCTATCTGACATCCAGTAGCCATACGTATTTCTTCAATAGCGAAATAATCCATTGGATCTGCCATAGCAATCAACAATTTATTTTTTGTTTTTCTTAAAGGCATTACATTAGTTCGCTTTGCTAATTCCTTTGGAACCAACTGAATCAATTCGGGATAGATAGAAAATTGATTTAAATTCACATGTGGTATCCCTAACTGAAATTCTAGAACTTCAATTAATTGTTGTTCGGTGATTAAGTTCTCACTGATTAAGTAGTCTCCAAGCTTTTCTTCTCGTTTTTTATTTTTTAATGCATGATCTAGTTGTGCCGAAGTTATAACTTGTGATTCAACTAGGAGATCTCCCAATAATTTACGAGTCTTACTTTTCATTTTTTCACCTCGTATTTCTTTATTTCGGTGTAATAATATTTCCTGCCTTATCGTAATAGCTGCCTTCTGGTAAGTCATTTGCACCGTCTAAAGTTGAAGAGTCTTGAGGGTTGGAAGGAATTTTCTCGGTTTCTTCTCTATCTGGTAACCCATCTCCGTTCAAATCTATGGAGGTTAGTGGATCAGGATCAGCATTCGAAGATGTTTCTACAGATATTAGTACGATTCTATGCTTGGGTGGATAATAATCCTTGCTTATTACTTCTTGTTGCTCATAGGGACCTATCTTATCTGAAACTGTGCGATATACAGTAACCCTCAAACCAGGCTCTCCTTCTTGTACTAACTCCTCTTCTCCCACCTTTAAACTTTTGGAGTAACGGTAGATTGTACGCGGGTTAACAATTTCCTTCTCAAGCACTTCATAAGTTCCTTTTGTTTCAAATTGCGTTGTATAAAATTCAACTAATATTTCGTTTCCTTTTATACCAACCTTCAAGACAACTGGTAGATCAGTAGAATTTATAAATTTAAAATCTTTGCTTAAATCACTTGCTACATCAGCCTCAATTCCAGGTTCTAAATACGGAGGGATAACACCCTGTGAATGTCTCTCGACAATTTCAAAATTAGTTTGAAGGACAGTCGCATATAAGAGAGATGCGATGAAATCCATTGTAGCGTCGTTATATGGAACATTTGCTTCCTGCAGCATAGTTAATAACGAAAAAGTTTGACCTTCAGGGATAATTACATCGTTTAATGCTTCTATAATATCTGCCTGTCCCACTAGATTTTGAGTTACTTTTTCTAGACTAAAGGCCATTCTCTCAGACTCTAAAATAGAATAATCGAGCTCAACAGCTTCGATAGGTGTCGACACTAAATGTTCTGCAGCATTTTTAATATTTTCAAGCGTTTTCTCTATATTTAATAAAGGATCTTGAGCCAACGTATCTATTAACGATTTCTCTATTTGAACTGATAAAGGAATATGAACTTGAGATTCTTTCATCCAAAATCCATACCACACATTAGAAGTAGATTCTATATAAGATTGATAACTATAGTCCATATCAAAACTAAAGCTATTTGGATCGAGTACAATTTCCTTGTCTAGAGTTTTTAAGATAATCGGTCGTTCTTTCCAACTTGATATTTCTTCATTTAAAATAGCGATGACCTCTTCACGGTCTTTAGTTTCTATTTTTATGCTACCAATAGTGGAGCTTCCACCCGTACTCTTCTCAGCATTTGCCACACTGCTAAGGACTACTATTGAAAATAAGACAAATACTATAGATATCAATATAATTTTCCTCACATTGTTCACCCACTTCTTAATTCACTTATTTTTTCCTTTTTTAACCTTTAAAGTAGAGTTTTTTCTTGAAAAACAAGAGTATATTAAAGATAATATCGTAATTTAAGTAAAATTACACATGACTTTAGTATCTATTTTTACAAATTTCTTCTAAAATATATATTTTTATATCTATTTATTCGCATGTTTTATGATAATATTGGAAATATAGTAGATTAATTTAAATATTAATAGGTCGAAGAGGGTGTTTTTTTGGTAAATCAGAAAGGATTAACTCTAGTGGAAGTTCTTGCTTCATTAGCTATCATTTCTATAGTCCTACTTTCATTTTTTCAGTTAATAATTAACTCAAATGAAAATGCTACTTCTAACAATGAAAAATTAGTAATGATTTACCTGGCTGATGCAGAATTAGAAAGGCTAAAAATAGATCCCTCCAATTTATTTATAGTTGATTTGGAGAACTCTACTTTTGAGATAAAAGAAAACCTAGAGAAAGTTATCAAATTGAACAACAAAGACTATAAGATATCAATAAAAACATCTCAAAATAACGATGAAAAGAAAATGAAGCTTCTAAACGTTGTTATTAAAGTTAGAATGGATTCAAGTAAATCATCTAGCACCGTAGAGGGGTATATTGTTTATGAATAAATACATAAAAAATCAAAATGGGTTATCCCTCTTGGAACTAATTGCTTCCCTCCTTTTAAGCGTAACAATAGCTATATTGGCATTTTCACTGATATTTAAGGGGTTTGAACATTATGAACATATAAAAGTTGTTAACAATTTAAGGGATGAAGCAGACTTTTTAATGGCTGAATTAGTTAGAGAGGTCTATACAACGAAAGAAACAGATATTACTCAGGCACCGGATAAAAATAAAAACAGATATTACTTTTTTATAAAAAAGACAAATAATGTGAAAACAAAGAGCGGTTTCGATAATGGTCAGCTGTATATCAGTGACAAGCTTATTAAAATCGAAAATAAAGATATAGTTATTTCTAATAAATCTTACATCCACCAAAATGAGCCAGGTTTATATGAAATACATTTAGCTCTTATAAATCAAAAAAACAAAAAAGAAATCTCTTTTTTAAATCATGTTCGAACTATTAATGATAAGGAGGAAGAATAATGAGACGGTTAAAGAACCAGGCTGGAAATACTTTAATTATTTCTGTTATTCTCTTGGTCTTATTCAGTGTAATAGGTCTTAGTATAATGACATTAACTATGAACGGAATTTCCAAAAATGAAGTAAGAGAAAATAATATTCGAGCAGTTGCTTACGCGGAGAAAGGTATAGATAGAATTACTCGTCAAATAAATCTAGAATTAGAAACGGAATTAAAAAAAGGTAATGGTTTACAAAGAAATAATTTTATTCAAATTCTTAATAATACCTTAAATAAATACAGTTGTTCCACCAATGGCAGTATTAAAGACGATAATAAATTTAATGTATGCATAAAGGAAGTCTCTCCAACTTATGAAATTTATGATCAAACAAAAGAAAATGAAACGAGAAAGCTTATAAAATTTAAAAGCATCGGATACTCAGGTGGAGTAGAAAAAGTATTAACATCAAATATAGAGATGGGTGCAGAAATAGCCCCACCCACTCTTAACTATGCAATTGGAGCTAATCAAGATAAAAATAAATACGGTGGCAATTTAGAACTATCAGGGGGGTTATCAATTAAAGGTGATATTAAAGTAGATAGTAATATTTCTACTTATAAATTTATACGCCTACCTAAAATATCTCCTAAAGATGGGTATGAACAGGCTATATTAAATCTAGGAGGGAAATATAATAAAGCTAAAGAAGATTTATTATTTTCTAGTGATTCATCATACAAAATCACCAAATTTACTCCTGAGTATCATAACTTAGGAATATCTGATTACGTAACCAAATTTAATAACGGGAATGACAACTATTCAAATAGGATTTATAGTGAGAAAGTCTTTAATTTTCCAATCAGCGGCCTTAGTGAAGCTGATGGAAATGTTAAACCATTAGGAAGAGATTGTACTATTTTTCAAACACGCTGTGAGAATTTGGAGAAACCTAGCAAGCCTTTTGAAATTACCGGAGATAATACAATTAAGAAATTCAGTACCGTTGCTAATCTAAATATACATGACGCTAATCTAACTATTAAAGAAGGCCTATATGTTGGAGGCAATTTAAATATTACTGGAAATGTGACTTTAGAAGGACCAATTTACGTTAATGGAGATGTAGATATTCAAGGAGCTAATCTAAAAAGTAATTCTATGATTTATACCTTAAAAGATGTAAATATAAGATATTCAAAGCTAAATCGTAAGAATCTACCTAACGGTAAATATGGAACTTTAATAATTCTTGCGAAAGAAGAATTGGATATATATTTAAATTCTATAACAGAGACAAATAAAATTAACGGTTTCTTTTATTCAGAAAACGACATCAAAATCTACGGAGTACTTTCAGATATCCATATAGAAGGAGGGGTATCTGGTAGAAATGTGCAATTAACTGGAGCACAAATATTCAGTGACCCTCGTTTACAAATTAGCTACGATAAAGACATCATAGATATATATAATAATTTAAAAAGAAAACAACATGTTATTTACAAAGTCGAACCACCCATAGTAAAAGATAGAGAAGTCTAGTTCCTCCCAGCTCAGTAAGCAAAAATAAGAAGAAAAGTCGAGAATGCTATTATACGCACTCTCGACTTTTTAGTTTAATATATCTTTAAGACTTCACATACTCCGCGACCCTATTCCGTCCTGCCTGCTTAGCCCCAATATAAAGCGCTCGATCGGCATTGCGAATAAGGGAGTTACCCTCATCACTATCCTCAGGTGCAGTAGAGACACCAATACTAGCTGTAATGAAGATGATTTCTTCTCTCGTTACGTCTGCTAGATCTAGTTCGACTATAAATGGCGTTTGTTCAATTTTTAGACGCAGCTGCTCAGCAAGATTAATGGCTTGTAGTTTGGTGTAATTAGGCAAGATGACGACGAACTCTTCTCCACCGTATCTCCCTACAGTGCCTTCTCTACCGATTTCGCTTTTTATGAGCTGCGCAAATTCTTTAAGAATAATATTTCCACTATGATGTCCATACGTATCATTAACCGATTTAAATTTATCTATGTCCAGCATGATTAATGAAAGAGATTGAAATGCTCCTGCATCCATTTTTGTCATATCGTGCGCTATTTGTTTGTCTAGATATCTATAGTTAAAGAGTTTTGTAAGCTCACAAATTTCACTTTGTGCAACAGCTTCACGAACCAATCTTGCTTTTTCAAGGGAGACTGCAAAATAGGAGCATAATAAATGAACAATATTTAACTGATACGGTTCAAAGGCGAACTTACTCTTCGTTGCTAGAACCAATACTCCCTCAATTTTTTGGTTGCGATAAATTGGTACACACATGACACTTTGCATTTCTGATGATAAAAATGGAGGCTTTTGTGCAATCCATTCTACTTGTTTATTAAATAGGGTTGGCTCCCCTTTATCGTAACAAGCACCTACAAAGCTATTTTGAATTTCTTCATGAGGAAATTCTAGCTCTTTCATACTTCCATCTACCAATGCGCGTAAAATAATAAATTTGCCATTTAAATTATCCACAATAAAAGCACTATCAATAGGAAACATGTTAGAAACTCTTTCCACAAAAATATCTAGTATTTCATTAGTCGTTAAACGTTCCGCTAACTCATGTCCAAACTCACTAGCCTTATTCAAATCATTATTGACCTTTTCAGAATCACTATATAAACGAACGATTACTGTTATGGTCATTAATGGAATACCCATCAATAACAAAGCTATAGGACCAATGGCAGCTTCAAATAAGTATAAGCTTAAACCAAACGGAAGTGTCATGAGTAGACAGGCTGTTTCCCAGTAAAAGTCTTTAGTAAGGAATAGAGGCTTAAATCCACATATTAGCTCTCTCCCATAAAGAATTATATGATTTATCAAAATGTAAGACACCGCATAAAGGGATCCGAACATCACTACTTCCATTATATTCATGCTACCCACTTCAAATCCAAGTCCAATAATAAGACTTCCGCATATTACGGAAAGGAAGAAAAACATAGATGAGTTGAAGAAGTATTTAAATAATGTTTCACGTGTTATTTTCATGTGGTAGATAATAGGAAACATGCATAATTGCATCGAAATTAATTCTGCTAGTATACCGAACTGCATGAAAATTGCTACATTGACCCAAAGGACTAGAACAATGGTGGATCCGGCTATCACAAAAGGAAATACACTAGATAACAAGGCTAAAAGTAAATAGTAGCCGTAGTTTTCCCATTCGGTAGGCTTAGTTGGGGAATTTATATACGCTAACAGAGTACCTAGTGGAACAAAGATAAACCATACGGCTATCATTATATTTTTTGCTCTCTGAGTGAATTCCATAGACCTTTAGACCTCCCTTCAACCTATCTATTAATTTTACATATTTTTGTATATCATGATTATAACATATATAATCTGAATAATTAAAATTACCTTTTAACTGTTTATTCCTTTTAATTCCGTAATTAGATACAATGACCCCGAGACAATAGTCACACTTTCTTTTTTGGATCTATGTAAGTCTATCAAATGGATATCTTTAGTTACACTTTTGTCACTATTCGTACAGTGATTAAATAAGATAGTCGCATCTAGCGCACGTTCATGTTCAAAATCTACGAATTCAAAGCTAGTCGCAACCTCTTCTAACCTATCTAATATATATTTATAATCCTTATCTCTTAATATTCCTATAATAAAATGGATACGTTCATTGGAGAAATACTTTTTGATAGTTTCTACCAGTGCATCTATACTAGCCCGATTGTGGGCACCATCCATGTATACATGATCATTCCACTTTTCCATTCGACCCGGCAGTGAGGCATTATTAATGGCTATCTTAACTTTCTCTTCTTTCAATATAAAGCCACTTTCAATCATGGCTGTAATGGCAAGCGCCATATTGGAAAGCTGATGCTCTCCAAGCATTTGCGGGTACAGTTGCTCAAATATATAGTTTTTATAATTATAACTGTTATCCGTAATTTTAAAATGTTTTGTTATCTCGATCAAATCGGCATTTTTATCAGCCACTTCTTTACATATAACTTCTTTTGCAGCCTGAGAAGTTTCTCCTAATATCAATTTACCATGTTCCTTTGTTATTCCTGCTTTGTGCCAGCTTATTTCTTCTATTGTTTCCCCAAGAAAATTAGTATGATCTATTGAGATACTAGGTATAACAGCTACAGAATGATTAATCACGTTTGTGCTGTCAAATCTCCCCCCCATACCTGCTTCTATAAACACTACATCTAACTCTTGTTCTGCAAAGACTAAAAACGCAATAACCGTTAATAGCTCGAAATCAGTAAGCAATCCACTAATACCTACATCTACTAGTAGGGAAAAAGCGTGATCCATTTGAGCCTCAGTTACATGATTACCATTCAAAAGAATTTGATCGTGTACATCAATTAAACAAGGAGACGTGAAGCTCCCGTACTTAATACCATGTTCTGATGCTATCTCTCGCATAAAAGCAATAGTAGAGCCTTTCCCATTCGTTCCGGCAACATGAATTATTTTATGCTTGTGTTGAGGATTTCCAAGCAAATGTAAGGCCTTTTTTATCCTCTCTAAACCAGGTTTAATCATAGTTTCACTATTAATATTCCACTTTATCTTATAATTGTTAAATTTTTTTATTTCCACGTCATTCACCCTATTCCGTCTTGGTTACTTTTCTGCTAAACTTCTTGTGAACACATTATAACACGTACCCGTGGAGGTCATTAAATTATGCAAACTTGTTGGATCGTTTACAATGGTAGTCTTACACATGATAAGTTTCTCGATCAGGCTCTCCTCCTTAAAGAAGCCGCAGAAAAAAAAGGCATTCAAGCTATTTTAGTAAAAAATTATGAGCTTCTAATGAACGTTCATGAAAGCTTATCAACTAGGCCTGATTTTGTCGTCTTTCTTGATAAAGATATTTTGCTTGCAAAATATCTGAAGAATGCGGGCATCCCAGTGTTCAATGATCCTAGTGTAATTGAGATATGCGATAACAAAGCACACCAATATCTCGAGCTAGCAAAAGCTAATGTACCTATGCCAATGACAATTATAGCTCCAAAGGTATATCCTGAGTTCACTATTTTGCACACAGGTTATTATGAACAAGTCCTTCAAACACTTCAATTACCGATGATTATAAAAGAAGCTCATGGTTCCTTCGGTCAGCGAGTATATCTAATTGATACAAGAGAGCAATTTTTTGATAAAGTTGAAGAATTAAAAGGTACAGAATATGTCTTCCAGCAATTTATCGAATCTAGTAGAGGCAGAGATATTCGTGTAAATGTTGTAGGCGGACAGGTCGTTGCTTGTATGCATCGCCAATCAGCAACCGATTTCCGAGCTAATATTACCAATGGCGGAACAGCCACTGAAATAGTTTTAACAGAAAGACAGAAGGAAGTTGCAATACTAGCAGCTAATGCATTAAATGCTGAATTTGCAGGAGTAGATCTTTTGTTCGGAGATAACGAAGAACCGCTTGTGTGCGAAGTTAATGGCGTAGCCCATATCCGGAACATATATAATGTAACCGGGATTAATGTAGGTGATGCCATGATAGACTATATTTTATCTGAAATTGGTGCTGTTGTTATATGAACGGCTTACTGATATATGAATGGAAAGAGATTGAGCGAAACCAAAACTTTATAAACCGGCTAATTCAGGCTGCGACTAGTCATGGCCATACGCTTACAGTTATACATGACAATCAAACCGAGTATCCGGATTGTAACTTTGTCTTCTTCCGAGCAAGAAATCCTGTGCTTTCCAAAAAATTAGAGCAGCGTGGCATCCCTATGTTCAACCGATCAGAGGTTAATGTAATTGCGAACGACAAATGGAAAGCGATACAGCTAGTTCAAATGCTTGGAATTGCTACTGTTCCAACCTATATGATTAACAACGTTCTAGACATACGTGAATATCCAGTTGTACTGAAGACTACGGGTGGGCATGGTGGAATGCAAGTCGAGTGTTTTGATGAAGAACATGAAGCGAATGTATTTCTAAATGAGTTTTCGACTGAGACCATAATTGCTCAAGCTTATATAGAAACGAATGCAACCGATGTAAGGGTATTTATGCTGGGAACAGAGGTAGTTGGAGCAGTTAAACGAATCGGTGCTCCAAATAGCTTTAAATCCAACTTTACGCTAGGCGGGACCGTTGAGAAATATGAACTTTCTTCAACTCAAGAAGCAGATGTCATTAAGATTGCAAAAGCTATAAAAAGTGATTATGTGGGAATTGATTTCTTGCTACTGCCCGATGGCAGATGGCTCTTCAATGAATTAGAGGATCCAGTTGGCGCGAGATCATTTTATCAAACTACCCAAACAGATATCGCTATACCAATTATGAATTATATTGATGTGCAATTAAAAAAGTACGTCGAGCTTTAAGCTTGATGTACTTTTTTTGTTTATAACGCAACACTTCGCCAACTTTCTGCAATACTTTTAGCCATTTGCGTAACTCTTTCTCTATTTCCCGCAACATCTCCAGCTTTTCGCGCAACACTTTGCCACTTTTCTGCAACACTTCCAACCGTTTGTGCAACACTCTCTCGATTTCGCGCAACACTTTTATTTCCAGCAACACCTCCAGCTTTTCGCGCAACACTTTGCCACTTTTCTGCAACACTTCCAACCGTTTACGCAACTCTTTCTCTATTTCCCGCAACACTTTTATTTCCCGCAACACCTCCAGCTTTTCGCGCAACACTTTGCCACTTTTCTGCAACACCTCCAACTTTTCGCGCAACACTTTTCCCCATCTTTGCAACACTTCCCCGTCTCTGCAAAGTTTCTCTTTATCTCTGCAAGGTTCTACCTCGTCTCTGCAAGATTCTACTCCGTCTCCGCAAGGTTCTAACCCGTCTCTGCAAGATTCTATTCCGTCTCTGCAAGGTTCTCTATCTCCACCCACTCCCAATAAAAAAGTGTAGCCAGATACCTCATCGGTACTGGCTACACTTGCACTTGCTGTTTTACAAGCTATTTAATTCCTCGATACGTTTTAGAACGGTTGCATGCTTTTCCAGGTAATCCTGTTCTTTTGCACGCTCTTCCGCTACTACTGCTTCAGGAGCTTTGGATACGAAGCGTTCGTTCGATAGTTTCCCTTGAACGAGCTTCACTTCTTTTGCCCATTTTTCTAATTCTTTTTCCAGGCGTGCTTTTTCAGCATCAATATCGATTAAGCCTTGTAATGGAAGGTATAAAAGAGCACCTGTTACTACTGCTGACATCGATTGTCCTGGATCATCAAGGTCTTGACCGATTACTAGAGGCTCTGGGTTACAGAATCGCTCTAAGTATTTAGCATTAGCCTCTAGTACTGCAAGTGTATCTGCATCTTTAGCAGAGATGTATAACGGTACTTTTTTGCTCATCGGTGTTTGTACCTCGGAACGGATGTTACGAACAGAGCGAATAATCTCTGCTAGTAATTTCATGCTGGATGCTTGGCTTTGATCAGAAAGCTCTTCATTTACTGTCGGCCATGCAGCCACCGTAATCGATTCACCTTCATGCGGTAGGTTTTGCCAAATTTCTTCTGTGATGAAAGGCATGAATGGGTGCAACAAACGCATCGTGTTGTCTAATACGTATGCTAAAACAGAGCGAGTCATATGCTTCGCTTCTTCGTCTTCACCGTTTAGTGGAAGCTTAGACATTTCGATATACCAGTCACAGAAATCATCCCAGATAAAGTTGTAAAGCGCACGACCAACCTCACCAAACTCATATTTCTCTGAAAGTCTTGTTACTTGCTCGATTGTTTCATTTAAACGAGTTAGAATCCAAGCATCTGCAACGGATTTTTTCCCATCTAAATTAATTTCCTCGTATTTCAATCCATCCATATTCATCAATGCAAAGCGGGATGCATTCCAGATTTTATTGGCAAAGTTCCAAACTGCCTCTACCTTTTCTACAGAGAAGCGTAGATCTTGCCCTGGAGATGAACCAGTGCTTAGGAAATAGCGTAGTGAATCTGCTCCGTATTTATCGATAACATCCATTGGATCGATACCATTACCAAGGGATTTAGACATCTTACGTCCATCCTCTGCACGTACAAGACCATGAATTAATACATCATCAAATGGACGAGTTCCTGTAAATTCTACACCTTGGAATATCATACGTGACACCCAGAAGAATATAATATCATAACCTGTAACAAGGGCATTTGTTGGATAATATTTCTTCATCTCTTCATTTTCTACATCCGGCCAGCCTAGCGTTGAGAAAGGCCATAAAGCAGAAGAGAACCAAGTATCTAGTACATCCTCATCCTGCTTCCAGTTTTCTTCGTCTGCTGGAGCCTTATGTCCAACGTATACTTCGCCAGTTTCTTTATGGTACCATGCTGGAATTCTATGTCCCCACCAAAGCTGACGAGAGATACACCAGTCATGTATGTTTTCCATCCAACGTAAATACGTTTTTTCAAAGCGATCCGGCACGAAATTTACCTTACCCTCTGATTCTTGAAGCTTAATCGCCTCTTCTGCAAGCGGCTGCATTTTAACAAACCATTGTGTAGAAAGATAAGGTTCTACTACTGCACCGCTTCGCTCAGAGTGACCAACCGAATGTGCATGCTCCTCAATTTTGAATAAAACACCTGCGTCTTGAAGATCTTTTACGATTTGTTTACGGCACTCGAAACGATCCATTCCTTCATATTTAGCAGCATTTTTGTTCATCGAACCATCTTCATGCATAACTAAAATTCTCTCTAAGTTATGGCGATTACCTATTTCAAAGTCATTCGGGTCATGTGCAGGTGTAATTTTAACTGCTCCACTACCAAACTCCATATCTACGTAATCATCTGCTACGATTGGAATTTCACGTCCAACGATCGGTAATTTCACCATTTTTCCGATTAAGTGTTTATAGCGTTCATCCTCAGGATGTACTGCAACTGCTGTATCCCCTAGCATTGTTTCTGGTCGTGTTGTTGCAACATCGATTGAACCAGTACCATCTGCAAGTGGGTAATGCATATGATAGAATGCACCCTGTATATCTTTATGAATTACTTCAATATCAGAAAGTGCTGTTTTTGTAGCAGGATCCCAGTTAATAATGTATTCCCCACGGTAAATCAAGCCTTTGTTGTAAAGCTTAACAAATACTTCCTTTACTGCATTGGAAAGACCTTCATCCAAAGTGAAGCGCTCACGAGAATAGTCTAAGCCTAGACCTAGCTTTGACCATTGCTGACGAATATGACCTGCATATTCTTCTTTCCATTTCCAAGTTTCTTCCACGAATTTTTCACGGCCTAGGTCATATCGCGAAATATTGTCAGCACGTAATTTTTCTTCTACCTTAGCTTGTGTAGCAATACCTGCATGGTCCATTCCTGGTAGCCATAGAGCGTCATATCCTTGCATACGCTTCATGCGAATAATAATATCTTGAAGCGTTGTATCCCAAGCATGGCCTAAATGTAGCTTCCCTGTTACGTTAGGTGGAGGAATTACAATTGTATATGGCTCCTTTTCACTTTCTGGATGCGCCTCAAAATATTTACCTTTTAACCACCATTCATAGCGGCCTTTTTCGATTGACTGCGGATCATACTTGGTTGACATTGTTGTCTCATTTGTCATATCGTTTCCTCCTTAAAAAAGAATATAAAAAAACTCCTATCATCACTAAAGGACGAAGGAGTTTGTTCGCGGTACCACCTTTATTCGCAGATGCAATATAACACATCACGCTCTCAATTAGATAACGGCTTCAAACCGGCAATTGCTACTGTTAGTTCACAAAAGCTGCTCTTGGGCTACCTTCAAATGGCGGCTAACGGAAACATTTCAGCAAATTGTTTCCTTTCTTTAGATAACCGTGTCATTTTACTCTTCCCATTCATAGCATCCATATATAGTTGTTTTTATTGTATAGGATGTTATTATATGCCGTCAAGCATAGTCTTGTGAAAGGAGGAAAACATTATGAAAAGAGGATACAATCCCTATTTACTGCCCGACTGGTTACGTAGAACTCGTTTTTACGTAAAAGGTATTATAATACCAATCGGTTGCTTTCAACTTGTACGTGTATTGATTATTCCGACAACCTGGGATTTTCTCTTGCTAGTATTTTTGGCATTTATTGGATTTCTTTTATTTAAGGACATTATTTGATGGAAAGGAAAGCTTGGTATAACCGTCTTCCAAATTAAATATAAACTGTAGCTCAGAATCATCCTCAACCGGGCTTTCCACTTCTCTTTTTTTGATTGTAACACTCGTAGGTTCCTGAACTGGGTCCAGTACCATACTTGGGGACTGCTGTTCATTGCTTACAAAAGCCTCACTACTACTACTACTACTACTACTACTACTACTACTACTACTACTAGACTCTAATACTAGGGCTTCTTCAACTTCCTCAATCATTTCATGCATTACCTCTGCTACTACTTCCACTGCTTTCGGACGATGTGTCTCATATTCACAATTCACTAGCCAAACAATTTCAATACCATCAGACTCCGCTTTGCAATTTATCGTTTCTATACTTACAGTAGGTAACGTTTCAGCTTGTAATCGATCCTTACTAATCTCTACACTCATCGGTACTGCATATTCAAAATAACCAAGCTCTCCATTTAAATCGAGGTCTTCGATTTCTGTAAATTCACTAGTAGCATGATGCTCCACTTCGCCTTCCTCAAACTCCACGTGACATGTAATATGATAAATACCGTTGATATGCACCATGTTGTCCATTTCCTCATGAAAATACTGAGGGGTTACATTGATTGTTTTTACTTCCTTAGGTACTCCAAAGCTTTGCGGAAAACAAAACTGTTCCTTTACTTCCCAATTTTTAACTTCCATTTTTCATCCTCCTTCATATAGGACAAATTATGTTTCAACGTAAGAAAATATGAAAAAAACCACACAAATATGCAGCTTTTTCAAAAGTTCTCCCTCGATCTTTACTTTGGTTTTATAAATGTAACCGTCAAGTAGAATTGAACACTTTTTGCTAATTTAGAGTGAACACTTTTGCTTAAAACAAACTCTGTCGGTTTTTCATCCGATAACTGTCTCCATTCATGTGTATTACCTCCACACGATGTAAAAGGCGATCTAAAATAGCCGTAGTAATTCCTTCATCTCCCATTAATTCTCCCCATTGATCTGGACTCTTATTAGAAGTTAAGATAATTGAACTTTGTTCATAAAGATGATTGATCATTTGGAAGAACAGATTGGCCTCACGTTGATCCATCGCCATATACATCAAATCATCAATAATTATTAAATCAGAAGCTCTTAATCGTTTCATCTGTACCTGTGATTTATGCGTAAATTCCTCCGTTTTCAGTAATTGAATTAATTCTCCCATTGTCACAAAGTAAACTTGATAACCTTTGTTAATTGCCTCGATGCCTAAGCCTACGGCTAAGTGAGTTTTTCCCACTCCTGGAGGACCTAATAAGATCAAATTATACTGTTGCTCCAGCCAATTTATTTCTTGTAGTTGAGTAAGTTGGCGTTCACTTAAAGAATTTTGTGCTTCAATACTAAATTCCAACAGAGTTTTCTGATAAGG
>JBEMAY010000059.1:0-19793 GCA_040274765.1 Psychrobacillus sp. | reverse complement strand
TCCCGTGGTGTAGCGGTTAACATGCCTGCCTGTCACGCAGGAGATCGCCGGTTCGATCCCGGTCGGGACCGCCATTTTTGGGGTATAGCCAAGCGGTAAGGCAACGGATTTTGATTCCGTCATGCCCTGGTTCGAATCCAGGTACCCCAGCCATTTTCGATTTTTCTTAGGGGCCTTAGCTCAGCTGGGAGAGCGCCTGCCTTGCACGCAGGAGGTCAGCGGTTCGATCCCGCTAGGCTCCATTTTATTTCTAATGTGTGTATAAACTCTTTTCATTTAATTGAAAAGAGTTTTTTTGTGTTTAAAATATTTAAGAAATAACTTCTAAACACCGATATGTATTAAAAAGAGGATAGGTTGTGAGAAAAAATGGAGAGTTTAGTTCTTGGAGATGTTACGTTAAGACTATTAACAAAAAGCGATATACCATTTCTATGGGAGCTCTATGAGCCTAGTGTATTTGAATATATGCTGCATAGGGTAGAAAGTGAAGAGCAATTAGAGGAATGGCTGCAGACAGGTATTGATCAAATGAACGTTCAACAAACTGCAATTGTGTATGTAGTAGAACATACAAAGACCAAGAACATAATGGGGACGACTAGGATTTATGGAATAGACCAAGTAAACCGTTCCTGTGAAATTGGCTCAACTTTTTACGGAAAGGCATTTCAACGAACTCATGTAAATACGACCTGTAAGTTCTTATTGCTTCAGTATTGCTTTGAATCGCTGGGGATGATTCGTGTACAGTTTAAAACTGACGAGTTAAACATGCCGTCACAGCGTGCCATTGAAAGAATTGGTGGCATCAAGGAAGGCGTCTTAAGGAACGAACGTGTGAGATCCAACGGGACGGTTAGAAACGCGGTTATATATTCGATTGTGAATGATGAATGGGGAGAAATAAAAAGTCGTCTTCAATTATTACTGAATAAATATACATGAAAATGCTGAGTTGAGCCAACTGCCTTTAAGGAATTACAATAAGTGTATGAACTAAAGGGGGTATAAAATAATGAATAAATTAAATGTAACAATTATAGGGGTTCCCATGGACCTTGGCCAAAATAGACGTGGGGTAGACATGGGACCGAGTGCCATACGTTATGCAGGAGTTGTGAAACGGCTAACAGATCTCGGTTATACTGTTAAGGATGAAGGGGACATTTTAATCAGTCAGATTAGAAAAGAAGAATCGTCTACTACCTTAAGGAATTTAGAGCAGGTGATTGACGCTAATACAGCTCTAGCTAATAAAGTACATGCTGTTGTATCAGCAGGAGATTTCCCTCTTGTCCTAGGTGGAGATCATAGTATAGCGATCGGTACATTAGCAGGTCTTTCAGATCAATATGAAAACCTAGGGGTTATTTGGTACGATGCTCATGCGGACTTAAACACTGCTGAAACTTCTCCTTCAGGCAATATTCATGGTATGCCATTAGCCGTAAGCATAGGACTGGGTCACAAGGATTTAGTGAACATTCGAGAATTTGCACCTAAGATTAAACCTGAGAATATAGTTATAATTGGTGCTCGCTCTGTTGACCCTGGAGAAAGAGAACTGATAAGAGAAAAAGGCATTAAGGTTTTCTCCATGCATGAAATAGATAAGTTAGGGATGACCGAGGTCATGAATCAAACAATGGCTTACTTCCTGGAACGTAAAGTGGACGGAGTACATTTATCTCTAGACTTAGATGGATTAGATCCACTATATACACCTGGTGTAGGAACGCCAGTACCAGGAGGTATAAGCTATCGAGAAAGTCATTTAGCAATGGAAATGCTCTATTCCTCTCACTTAATCACATCTGCAGAATTTGTAGAAGTAAATCCAATTCTAGATGAGAAAAATAAAACAGCTGATACTGCAGTCGCGCTTATGGGGTCATTATTTGGAGAAAGCTTAATATAATAGTTTTATCATTATTTTAGGAAAAAGCAGGCCAATTGTCAGCTTTTTCTTTTTTTTAACAACACAACACAGGAAATATTTGATAAAATTAAAATAATATAAAAAAATGAAACCTGTTGAATCCTTCTTACGTATAGGTAGAGACAGCCGCATAGAGCGGAGGGGAAATCAGACGATGGATGCGATAGTTAACAAAAGAATAAAACAAGTACTAAAAGGAGATAAAGACGCATTCGCGGAGATTGTCGACCTTTACCAAAATAGGCTTTTTCAAGTTTGTTATAGAATGCTTGGCAATCGTCACGAAGCTGAAGATATAGCTCAAGAGGCATTTGTCCGGGCCTATATAAATATTCATACGTTCGATCAGAAAAGAAAATTTTCTACATGGCTATATCGTATAGCTACGAATTTATGTATTGATCGTATACGTAAAAAAAAGCCTGATTATTATTTAGATGCAGAAGTAAAAGGCACGGAAGGTCTTGATATGTATTCTCAAATAGCTGCCTCTGACGAACTTCCAGAAGAAGAGTTGATGAAACTAGAGCTACAAGATAGAATTCAATACGAGATTAGTCGCCTACCAGATAAGTATCGATCTGCTATAGTTCTTAAATACATGGAGGAGCTATCCCTACAAGAAATAAGTGAAATTTTAGACCTCCCGTTAGGTACAGTAAAAACAAGAATACATCGAGGTCGGGAAGCACTTAGAAAACAATTAAGTAAACAACCGAATCTTTAATAGGAGGAATCATGATGAGTGCGTGTCCAGAACGAATTGTTCACTATATGCATGAATATCTAGATGGTGAAATTAGTCGTGAACACGAGCTGGAGCTCAAGTCACACTTGCAATCGTGTCAAGAGTGTCGCGATCATATGCACGAGCTAAGCGATGTAGTAGCTTTTGTAAAAGGAGCAGCTCATGTAGAGGCACCAAATGATTTTACTCTGTCCGTTATGTCTAGACTTCCAAAAGAAAAGTCACATACAGGTGTAAGCAGATGGTTTAGACAGCATCCTATTCTTACGGCAGCAGCTATGTTTATGCTTTTAATGAGTAGTGCACTTTTCTCCAATTATAATAATGATCAACAGTTTTCTTTTACAAAACAAGAGAATGTTATTGTAGAGGGAGAAACAGTTATAATCCCTGAAGGACAAGTCGTTAAAGGCGATTTAATAGTAAAGAATGGCGATGTACGAATTGATGGAGAATTAGACGGTAATTTAACGGTTATTAACGGATCCATCATTGACGGTTCTAAATACATGGCTTCCACTGCCAATGTTACGGGCAAAACGGAGGAAATTAATAAAGCATTTGACTGGTTATGGTATACCATAAAAGACACTGCTAAGGAAATCACCTCTTTCTTTAAAAATGAGAAAACGGAAGAGTAAAACTAAACACACACCAAGCAAATATATATATTATCCTATCTTTAAAAAAAGGAGGTCTATCCAGGAACCTGGATAGACTTTTTGCGTTAGTATTAGAACGAGAAATCTATACTCCAAATATGTTATACTTACTTTATATGGATTCGCGAGAAAAAGTGGGGGATGCCCAATGTCGTTTATGGAACAATTTACAAACTTGATGCCAGTGAACGTAATTGTCAATATACTTGACGTTTTGTTCGTATGGTTCGTTATATATAAACTAATTACGCTTATTAAGGGTACAAAAGCTGTTCAATTATTAAAAGGTATTTTTGTCATTGTTATTGCAAAAGTGGTAACTGATTTTCTAGGACTGGATACACTTGGCTGGATGTTAAATCAGGTTATTACATATGGTTTCTTAGCAATTATTATTATTTTCCAACCAGAGATAAGAAGAGCACTGGAACAAATAGGTAGGGGTAAATTGTTTTCCAGAAGCTCATTACAAGAAGAAGAAGAGCAGACTCGTCTGATAGAAGCAATGACCAAGTCAGTTAGCTATATGGCAAAGCGTCGTATTGGAGCTCTCGTTTCTATAGAACGAGAGACTGGATTGACAGAATATATTGAGACGGGAATACCTTTGAATGCTCATTTAACTTCAGAGCTAATGATTAATATTTTTATCCCGAATACACCACTACACGATGGAGCGGTTATTGTTCAAAAAAATAAAATTGTTTCCGCAGGTTGTTACTTACCACTTTCTGAAAGTCCTTTTATATCAAAAGAGCTTGGAACAAGACACAGAGCTGCAATAGGTCTTAGTGAGGTCACAGATGCTATTACAATCGTAGTTTCGGAGGAAACAGGAGCAGTAAGCCTTACTTCTAATGGTGACCTACATCGAAATCTATCAATAGATGAATTTAAAAATCATTTATCAAGACTTTGGTTTGGTCCACCTGAGGAACAAGCAACACCTTCTAAGTGGCGATGGAGGGGGAAACAAAATGGATAAAATGATGAATAATCCGTGGCTTTTGCGAATTATCACACTTACCTTTGCCATATTGCTGTTTGTTTCCGTTAAATCAGATTTGGAATCTGATCATCAGAACTCTAGCAACAATGCAATTGACGTATTAAGAGATGTTCCAGTAGAAGTCTACTATGATGATGAAAACCTAGTCGTTACTGGAGTTCCGGATACTGTAGATGTAAATATTCAAGGTCCCGCAAACTTTGTGACGTCTGCAAAGATTATGAAGGACTACAAGTTATTTGTAGACTTACGAGAGCTTCCCATGGGAGAGCATAGAGTCGCTATATCGCTAGAGAATTTCTCAGAAAAGCTAAAGGTCCGAACAGACCCGGTATATGTAAATGTACTAATTGAAGAAAAGATTACTCAGGAATTCCGGGTAGATTTAGATATGAATGAAAGCCTGCTAGCAGAGAATTATGTCATGAACTCCTCTGTAGAGCCTCGAACGGTGAACGTAACAGGGGCAAAAAGTGTGATACAGGCGATAGGCTATGTTAAAGCAACCATTTCGAGCGAAAAAGGCATAGATAAGTCCTTTGAGCAAGAAGCTAGCGTTAGGGTGCTTGATTTAGACTTAAACAAGCTGGATGTCACTGTAGAGCCGAGAACTGTAAATGTAAAAGTAACAGTTGAAGAATACAGTAAAGAAGTACCTATCTCGCTATCGAAAAAAGGAACTCCAAAGGAAGGTTTAACGATTAATACGCTATCACCAGCCACTCAAAAGCTACGGGTATATGGTCCTAGGTCAGTTGTTGATAAAATTGATAGGTTGAATGTCGATGTAGATGTGAGTAAAATTGAAGACACTGGAACATTCAGTGTCAAAGTAGCTGCTCCCGAGGGAGTCACCAGATTATCTCAAGAAAAAATAGATGTAAAAGCAGAGGTTACGAATACTTCACCTCCTCCTACTGATACGGGGGATGTAGAGAAGGAAGATGAGACAGCTGTAACTGATGAGATAACAGAGAAGTCCTTTACAGAAATGAAGATAGCTGTAAAAGGATTACCAGAGCAGCTAGAGAGCAGCTTCGAAACGCCTTCTGATGGAATTGTCTCGGTGGTTGCCAAAGGAACGCCGGATGCATTAAAAAATATTCAGTCCGGAGACATTTCTATTTACGTAGATGCACAAAACTTAGAAGTTGGTGAACGAATACTTCCTATTCAAATAGATGGCCCTTCTAACGTAGAATGGCAAACATCTGAATCCGAAGCAAAGTTAATGATAAAAGACGCATAAAGCAGGATAACAGGTAATTAAGGAGAGAAGATTAATGGGAAAATATTTTGGTACAGACGGAGTAAGAGGTGTGGCAAACGCGGAATTAACACCGGAACTAGCATTTAAATTAGGTCGCTTTGGTGGATATATCTTAACAAAAGATACTACAGAGAGAGCAAAGGTACTAATTGGACGGGATACACGTATTTCTGGACATATGTTAGAGGGTGCGCTTGTAGCAGGTCTTTTATCTGTCGGAGTGGAAGTAATGCGATTAGGTGTTATTAGTACCCCGGGGGTTGCATATCTTACACGAGTGATGAGTGCAGACGCTGGTGTCATGATCTCAGCTTCTCATAACCCCGTAGAAGATAACGGTATCAAATTTTTCGGATCGGATGGATTTAAGCTTACAGATGAACAAGAAGAAGAAATTGAGCAGTTGCTTGATGCAGAGAAGGATGAACTGCCAAGACCAACAGGTGGCGGCGTTGGATCCGTTTCCGATTACTTCGAGGGTGGTCAAAAATACATCCAGTATCTGAAGCAATCAATTGATGAAGACTTCGTAGGCATCCATGTTGCATTAGACTGTGCAAATGGTGCAACATCTTCCTTAGGTACTCATGTTTTTGCTGATTTAGATGCTGACCTATCGACAATGGGAGTTTCGCCTAACGGCTTGAATATAAATGATGGTGTAGGGTCCACACACCCAGAGGGCTTGGCTAAGTTTGTTCTTGAAAAGGGAGCAAATGTAGGATTAGCGTTTGATGGTGATGGAGATAGAATAATTGCAGTTGATGAAAAAGGGAACATCGTTGATGGTGACCAAATCATGTATATCTGCGCAAAATATTTAAATTCTCAAGGACGTCTAAACAACAAGACGGTTGTGTCTACTGTTATGAGTAACATGGGCTTCTATAAAGCGCTTGAGGCTAATGATATGACAAGTGTTAAAACATCTGTAGGAGATCGTTATGTTGTGGAAGAAATGAAAAAGAACGGCTACAACCTTGGTGGCGAGCAATCAGGTCATATTATCTTCCTAGACTACAACACAACAGGTGACGGCTTGTTAACTGGCTTACAGCTTGTAAACATTATGAAGGTGACAGGAAAAAAACTTTCAGAGCTAGCCGCTGAAATGAAAGTCTTTCCTCAAAAGCTCGTAAATGTACGTGTGACTGATAAACATGCTGTTACAGAAAATGACAAAGTAGCTGCAATCATTAGTGAAGTAGAGACAGAAATGGCTGGAAACGGTCGTATATTAGTTCGCCCATCTGGGACAGAACCATTAGTTCGTGTAATGGTAGAGGCTTCCACTGCGGAAGACTGCGATAAATATGTGAATCGTATAGCAGAAGTAGTAAAAGCAGAAATGGGATTAGTAGAATAAAGATATCAACCAAAACCCTGACCGTTAAGAATAACGGTCAGGGTTTTTTATGGTGGTAAATTATAAAGCCATTTTTTAATTTTCTTTTAAAAATGTTTAATATACCTTTCTTAGTGGAATTATAAGAGAGAACAAACAATTGAGGAGTGAGGAAATGGCTAAAATAGCAACATTAATCACAAATATGTTTGAGGACTCAGAATATGCGAAACCAGCACAAGCATTAAACGAAGCTGGACATGAGGTATTCGCTATTGAAGAAGAGGCTGGAAAACAAGTAACCGGTAAAAATGGTGAAGTAAATGTAACGATTGACTACGGCATTGACGATGTGAAGCCAGAGGAATTTGATGCATTATTCATTCCTGGTGGATTCTCTCCAGATATTTTAAGAGCGGATGATCGTTTCGTACAATTCGCAAAATACTTTATGGACGTTAAGAAACCCGTATTTGCCATTTGTCACGGACCACAACTTTTAATTACTGCAAAAACACTTAATGGCCGTGATGCAACTGGCTATAAATCTATTCAAGTAGATTTAGAAAATGCAGGTGTTAAGTTCCATGACGAAGAAGTTTTCGTTTGTCAGAATCAGTTAGTTACTAGTCGTACACCAGATGACATTCCAGCGTTCAATCGTGAAATCGTTAAGCTTTTGGCTTAAAAATATAAAAAAAAGACACCCTGCAAAGGGTGTTTTTTTTTATGTGTGGTCATGTTAGTATAAACATCACTTTTTATTTCGATAATAGTAATATTTTGTTTAATTCTTTACATTATGTCTGTATAATGTTATTTTTGCTTTCTAAAGTAAAGTTAATAATTTATGATAGAAGGAAGGGGTGTGAAAAAATGGGAATAGACACGATTGACAAGAGAATTTTAGAACTATTAACTGCTAATGGTCGATTATCATATGTAGACATTGGGAAAGAGTTAAATTTATCTAGGGTGGCCGTGAGAGAAAGGGTACATCAACTACAGAAGGAAGGAATTATTGAAAGATTTACTGTAGTCATTAATTCTGAAAAAGTTGGTAAAGGGGTATCGGGCTTTTTCGAAGTGGATTGTGAGCCTTCATCACTAGTGGAAGTTGCAGAGAAGCTAGCAAACAATCCTAGTGTTGCGAGCTGCTACCAAATGACAGGACCTTCCACCTTACATATGCATGTATTAGTTGACGATTTCCTTAGTCTAGAAAAATTCATTAACGAAGAGCTGTATGCTCTTGAAGGTATCACTCGAGTTGAAAGTCATATCTTGTTAAGAAGATTTAAAAGTCGTAGTGGCTTGAAATTATAAAAGGCATCCTTTTGAGGATGCCTTTTTGTTTACACAAAATTTTATTTATACAAAATGATGGAAGCGTTTTCTTTCAAAGGGAAATTATTAAAATACAAAAAGTAATTGTACAGGTCATATCCTTTTCAAAAGGTAATATAAATTTAAACTATTAAGTCTAAATGTAAAGAAAATATCAAATAAATAAATTTATTTGAAAATTCATATAGATTTTTATTAATTGTTGTATTATAATCAAAACTATTAAAATTCAATCATTTGTTAATCAAATATAAAAAAATGATTAACAAATGTAAGGGAGGTTGGTGGGGTTTTGGTTTCTTTAATAGTAAGGCGTGGAATGCAGCTTATTTTCTTGCTTTTTGGTATATCATTTCTAGTATTTTCATCCATGTATATTGCACCTGGAGATCCTGCCACAATGGTAGGTGGACCGACTGCGACCGAATCGGACTTAGAGTCTATCAGAGAGAACCTAGGGTTGAACGATCCTTTCATAGTTCAGTATGGCCGATATATTAAAAATGCGGTTCAAGGAGATTTTGGTTATTCCTATCAATCTAAACAATCAGTTTCCGAGGCAATAGCTATCCGGCTACCGAACACATTTAAGCTAGCAATTGCCAGTATGATTGTGGCCATCATAATAGGAGTGGTGGCGGGACTGATATCAGCATTAAGACAAAACTCATGGCTCGATATGACTTCTACTACTCTTGCACTTGCAGGAATATCCATCCCAAATTTTTGGTTAGGTGCATTGTTAATATTAGTATTTGCCGTAAACCTACAATGGTTACCTGTAGGAGGGCTGTCTGCTCCGTTTTATACAGCGGAGGGCTTTAAGCAAATGATCCTTCCAGCAATTACGTTAGGAACTAGTGCTGCAGCAATGATTGCAAGGATGACAAGATCCTCGGTCCTAGAGGTTGCTAAAGCCGACTATGTAAGAACAGCCAGAGCAAAAGGTGTGAAAGAAAAGTCAGTCATTTGGGTACATACACTAAAAAATGCAATGATTCCAGTGGTAACTGTTATTGGCGTTAACTTTGGGGGGTTACTCGGAGGGACAATTATTACAGAAAAAGTTTTTGCGATTAACGGTGTTGGAAGGTTAATGGTAGATGCCATTGCGCAAAGAGATTTCCCAATGGTTCAAGCTTCTGTTTTATTAGTAGCAACACTATTTGTGGTCGTAAATCTTATTGTAGATATTGTTTATACATTTATTGACCCAAGGATAAGTTATGACTAAGGAGGAAGAATCATATGTCGAATACTATTTCTATCAATAATAATCTTCCCACTGCAAAAAAGAAGGATAAAGTATCCGTTACCACTATGAAACGCCTCCTAAAAAATAGATTGGCAGTCATTGGTCTCATCATTATCGCAGCTCTAACCTTTATGGCAATCTTTGCTCCTTGGTTAGCAACACATGATCCGTCCAAACAAAATTTAGTAGCCAGTGAACTGCCCATCTTTTCAGACGGTCATTGGCTAGGGACAGATAACTATGGGCGAGATGTTTGGTCTCGTATCGTTTATGGCTCAAGAATTTCTCTATTAGTGGGAATCGCAGCTGTGGGTCTTGGATTGCTTGGAGGAATTACGCTCGGGTTGCTTGGCGGCTATTATAAAAGGCTTGATGGAATCATTATGAGAATAGTAGATTTGCTCTTCTCCTTCCCAGGCATTTTATTAGCAATGCTAATCATTGCGATACTAGGTACTAGTTTAGTAAATGTGGCAATAGCCATTAGTATCTGGTCCATACCAAGCTGTGCTCGTATAGTGAGAGGATCTGTACTTTCTATTAAACAAAAAGAATATATTATGGCTTTAAAATCATTAGGTGCTTCTGATTTAAGAATTATGATTCGTCATATTCTTCCTAATGCGATGGCACCAATCATCGTGTTTGCAACAATGAGGATGGGAACAGCCATCCTCTCGACAGCTTCGCTCAGCTACTTAGGGTTAGGGGCACAGCCACCTACTCCAGAATGGGGAGCAATGATTGCACAAGGGCAAAGCTATATGTGGACATCACCACATTTAACCATTATTCCTGGCATAGCGATTATGTTAACGGTATTTGCCTTTAATGTACTAGGAGATGGGCTACGAGATGCATTAGATCCAAACATGGACATCCAATAAAAAATTAGAAGTAGGGGGAATATGAAAATGAAGAAAAAATGGTTATTTACTTTACTATTCGTTATATCAATAGTGCTAGCAGCTTGTTCTGGAGAAGAATCTTCATCGGCTCCAAAAGAAAACGGTGGTTCAGGCAAAGATATTAGTGGAAACACCTTTACCTATGCAACAACAACAGACGCTGTTGGTTTATCTCCAATCATGACAAATGATTCTCCCTCAGCAAATGTAATTGAACAAGTATATGAGACACTTTTCCAACGGAACTCAGAAACTTTAGAGATTGAGCCTAAGTTAGCAGAATCCTATGAAAATCCAGATGAAAACACTTGGATCTTTAAACTTAAAGAAGGTGTAACATTCCATGATGGAACACCATTTAATGCAGAAGCCGTTAAGTATACGTTTGATAAATTACGAGACCCAGCAACGGGAGCGCCGCGTGCATCTCTTCTAGAATCAGTAGAAGAAATTACAGTAGAAGATGAATTCACGGTGAAAATTACAACGAAATATCCTTACGGAGCATTCTTAGCAGCACTATCTCATTCCAATGCTGCAATTGTGAGCCCAACCGCTGACCAAAAACAAGATTTGATGAAAGAGCCAGTAGGTACAGGGCCATTTAAATTTGTTAGTTGGACTCCTGGTGATCAGTTAGTGCTAGAAGCTAACGAAGAATATCGAGAAGGAGCACCTGATTTAAAGAAAGTGGTGTTTAAGGTAGTTCCCGAAATTTCTACTGCCATTTCGATGCTACAAACTGGAGAGGTTCAATTCATCGACAATCTACCAACCGAGCAAATTAATCGATTAGAATCGATGAACAATATTGATATTCAAAAAATTGATGGTTCTCCAGTCTACTACTTTGCTTTTAACCATTTAAGAGAAAGAAACCAAGATCCTGAGTTCCGAGAAGCAATAGCTTCAGCAATCGATCGTGATGCATTTGTTTCTAAGTTAAACGGATTGGGTGTAAGAAGTGATAGTGTAGTCGGGCCTAAAGTATTTGGATATGATGAGTCAGCTGATAAGGCAGGAACTCCTTATGATATAGAACATGCAAAAGCATTAGTAGAAAAAAATGGATATGGTGATCAACCACTTAAATTATTAACAGCAAACCGTGCTAATACAACTTTAATGGCTGAAATTGTGCAAGCTCAATTAACAGAAGCAGGCTTCAAAGTTGAAATCGAGTCTATGGAGTGGGCTACTTATTTAGAATCAGCTCGCGCAGGAGAATACGACTTAACATTCCTAAGTTGGTCAAATGTCACTGGAGATGGTTCCGAATTATTTTATCCTAACTTCCATAGTGATAATGTAGGTGCGTCTAACCGTGCGCAATATAGCAATCCAGAATTTGATGAATTAGTCATGCAGTCACGCACTACTGTTGATCAAGAAGAACGTGCGAAGTTATTAAATCAAGCGAACCAATTAATGCTAGACGATAACGCTGTAGTAGTGATGTACCACGGAGTAGTTACTTCCGCTTTGGAAAACAAATATACAGGATTAGACCTTGATTCTACTGGTAAGTGGTCGTTAAAAAACGTAACTGGAAAGTAGGTATATCTGATGAGGGAGACATTATTAGAAGTAAACAATTTAGTAACTGAATTTCGTACAGCAGACGGAAACGTTCAAGCTGTGCGAGATGTCTCCTTTTCTGTTTCAAAAGGAGAAACACTATGTATCGTAGGTGAGTCTGGCTGTGGCAAGAGCATTACATCTCTGTCAGTCATTGGTCTTTTACCAAGCAACGGTAAAATAGCTGCTGGCCAAGTGAAGTATGAGGGTAAAGAAATCCAAGGTCTTTCCTATGAAGAAATGAGAAAGATGCGTGGTAATAAAATATCAATGATTTTTCAAGAGCCGATGACTGCACTAAATCCAGTATTGACGGTGGGATACCAATTAAGAGAGCCATTGATGCTTCATCACGGACTATCTAAATCGGTGGCACATAAACGAGGAATCGATTTGTTAAGCCAAGTAGGAATTCCTTACCCAGAAAAACGGATGAGTCAGTATCCTCATGAGCTGAGTGGTGGAATGAGACAGCGGGTGATGATTGCTATTGCTCTATCATGCCATCCAGGTTTACTTATTGCAGATGAACCAACAACGGCATTAGATGTTACAATTCAGGCTCAAATTTTAGACCTAATCAACGAGTTAAAGACAAAGTTAAATATGGGTATTATGCTTATTACACATGATATGGGAGTAGTAGCTGAGGTAGCCGACAAGGTGATGGTGATGTACGCGGGTAAGAAGGTTGAGGAGGGTATGGTGGAAGATATCTTTAATAACCCAAAACACCCGTATACCCAAGGCCTTTTAAACTCTGTGCCAAATGTAGACGATCCGGATTTTGAATTAGAGCCCATTCCAGGTTCTCTTCCAAGCTTGCATGAGGACATTCAAGGATGTAGATTTCATCCCCGCTGTAAATTTGCAACCGCTAAGTGTAGTGTACTTGCTCCAGAAGAGATAATGGATGAGCGCGGACATACGGTAAGTTGCTGGTTATATGAAGAGGAAGAGGAGGAAGTAAAGAATGGTCATCTCGTCACCCAAAACTGATCAGAAGGTCCTCCTTGAATTAAATGGAGTTAAAAAATACTTTCCTATAAAAGGTGGAATATTAAAGAGAGTCCAAGGGCATGTCCAGGCAGTTCAAGAAGTAAATCTTCAGCTATATGAAGGAGAAAGCCTAGGGGTAGTTGGAGAATCTGGATGTGGCAAGTCCACCTTAGGTAGAGCTATCTTAGGATTAGAAGAACTAACCGATGGAAAAGTAATATTTAAAGAGCAGGAAATTCAAAACCTTAAGCGAAAAGAAAAGTTGAAGTTTGTTAAAGAAATGCAAATGATTTTCCAGGATCCTTTTGCTTCCCTAAACCCTAGACAGAGAATTGGGCATGCATTAGAAGAGGTCTTTGTAATGCATACGAACTTATCTAAGGTAGAGCGACGACAAGCAGTGGTAGAACTATTGACTGAAGTTGGACTAAGAGAGGAACATTATGAGCGTTACCCTCATGAATTTAGTGGAGGACAGCGTCAAAGAATCGGCATAGCCAGAGCTATTGCATTAAACCCTTCCTTTGTTATATGCGATGAAGCAGTTTCAGCACTAGATGTATCTGTTCAAGCTCAAGTTCTAAAACTATTAAAAAACTTACAAGAAAAATATGGACTTTCCTATTTGTTCATCTCACATGATTTAGGCGTGGTTCGCTATTTTTGTGATCGAGTGCTAGTTATGTATTTGGGAAATACTGTAGAGCTTGGCACAGTAGAAGATTTGTTTAAAAACCCAACGCATCCCTATACTCAGGCACTTTTATCCGCTATTCCACGTCCTTCGGTAAATCGAAATATGAAGCGAATTCGACTGCAAGGAGATTTACCTAACCCGGCAAACCCTCCAGCTGGCTGTCCATTTCACACGCGCTGTCCGATAGCTCAAGATATATGTAAAAAAGATAAGCCAGCATGGGAGCAAGTAGAAGAAGGGCACTTTGCTGCCTGTCACTTTGCAGGAACAAAAATTTAAAGCATACAAAGGGGAATCACATCATGGATTACTTATATCACCCATTTCCAGCCAAAAGAAATACTGTATTTGCTAAAAAGGGAATGGTGGCAACATCACAACCTTTGGCGGCACAAGCTGGTTTAGATATTTTAAAGAAGGGTGGAAATGCCATTGATGCAGCTATTGCAACCGCTGCTGCATTAACTGTTGTGGAGCCAACTTCAAATGGAATCGGGGGAGACGCTTTTGCTTTAGTCTGGACAAAAGGAAAGCTTCATGGGTTGAATGGATCTGGTCCTGCCCCACAATCCATTTCGGCTGAGAAGCTAAGAGCACAAGGCTTAGATAAGATGCCTATACATGGGGTAGTTCCAGTAACGGTACCAGGCGTCCCTGCTGCATGGGCAGCTTTATCAGAAAGATTTGGTAAATTGCCATTAAAGGAAGTACTAGAGCCTGCTATTCAATATGCGGAGGAGGGTTATCCCCTATCGCCTATTTTGGGAAAGTATTGGAAAATTGCCTATAAGAAGTTTAAAGCGAGTTTTACAGCAGATGAATTTAAAGCCTGGTTTGAAACGTTTGCTCCTGAAGGCCGCTCCCCCGAAACAGGAGAGGTATGGAAGTCTCCAGATCATGCAAGCACCCTTCGTGCAATAGGTGAAACAAATGCACGAGATTTTTATGAAGGAGAGCTTGCCGAACAAATAGATGGTTTTATGAAGAAGCATGGGGGTTATCTGTCTAAAAGTGACCTGGAATCTTATCAGCCGGAGTGGGTAGATCCGATTTCTGTGAACTACCGTGGCTATGATGTGTGGGAGATTCCACCTAACGGTCAAGGAATGGTTGCTTTGATGGCGCTTAATGTATTTAATAAGCTAGATAAGCCAGAGTGGCAAAGTGCTCATACGCTTCATCAGCAAATTGAATCGATGAAGCTGGCCTTTACGGATGGGCAGGCATTTATAACCGACCCTGATGAAATGCCGGTAAGTGTGGAGCATTTATTGTCCGAGGAATATGCGGAGAAACGTAAGGCAGTCATCCAAGATGAAGCAGCAGATCCCGAGCCTTATGAATTGCCAAAGGGGGGGACGGTCTATTTGGCAACTGCTGATGAGGAAGGGAATATGGTCTCTTTTATACAAAGTAACTATATGGGCTTTGGATCCGGAATTGTCATTCCAGGCACAGGTATTGCATTGCAAAACAGAGGACATGATTTCTCTTTAGATGCATCACATCCAAATGTTTTAAAGCCAGGAAAGAAAACTTACCATACAATTATTCCAGGCTTCTTGACGAAAGATGGAGAAGCAGTAGGACCGTTTGGTGTCATGGGTGGCTATATGCAACCGCAGGGCCATTTCCAAGTTGTCACCAGTACTGTAGATTATTTGTTGAACCCCCAAGCAGCACTAGACATGCCACGTTGGCAGTGGATGAAAGGGAAAACAGTTCATGTAGAGCCTGAATTTCCAAATTACTTGGTACAAAGCTTGGTGAGAAAAGGGCATGATATTCAAGTTGCAATGGATGGTGGTAGCTTCGGGCGTGGTCAAATCATTTGGAGAAACCCAGAAACAGGTGTCCTCCAAGGTGGAACAGAGTCGAGAACGGATGGAGCCATTGCTGTATGGTAGAACATCAATCTTTGAAGGATGGCTCGGTGCGTCCTAATCCAGCTCTTCAAAGAGATATAAGCCTGGCTTTTTTTCGAATAGGAATGCTCGGTTTTGGTGGAGGACCATCCTCAATACCACTAGTGCATCAGGAGGTAGTAAAGAAATACAAATGGATGGATGAGGTAGAATTCGGAGATACATTGGCATTGGCAAATACGATGCCGGGACCGATAGCTACGAAGATGGCTGGTTACATTGGTTATCGGATAGCAGGTTTTTGGGGATGTGTGAATGCTCTTCTTGCCTCAGTCATCCCTACAGTCATAATGATGATTCTTCTTCTAGGCTTTCTTCAGTCGTATAAGGATTCCCCGAGAGTTCAGGGGATGACTGCTGCAGTTATTCCTGTCGTTGCAGTGATGCTGGCATTAATGACCTGGGACTTTATCAAAAAATCTGGAGAAACCTTTGGATGGTGGAAGGCTTGTTTGCTTATAGCATTAGCCGCCCTGCTTATGGAATTCTTACATATACATCCAGCAATCATTATATTAGTATGCATGGCCATTGCTTTTTTTCCTCTATTAAAAAAGGGGGGGAGTAAGTGATCTATTGGCAACTATTTTTAGCGTTTTTTATTCCAGGTATTTTGGGTTATGGTGGTGGTCCAGCCTCTATTCCATTGGTCGAGCATGAGGTAGTGGAAAACTATGAGTGGATGACTACCCAGGAATTTAGTGAAGTAGTAGCACTTGGGAACTCTTTGCCAGGACCTATTGCAACAAAGATGGCTGGCTATATTGGATATGCAGAGGGAGGCCTAATAGGTGCAGTGATTGCTCTATTTGCGACAATCGCACCGTCCTTGATTCTTATGATCAGTATGATGGCTATTCTATTAAAATATAAAGAGGCACCGGAAGTTAAGAACCTTACAAAGCTTATAAGACCGGTGATAGCTGTTTTGTTGGGTTTGATGACGATCCAGTTTGCACAGGAGTCATTTGTTGGGGTTGGTATTGTATCTACTCTCATTTTAATAGTAGGAAGCTACTTGTTATTAGAGAAGGTAAAGCTTCATCCAGCGTTTGTTATCGTCCTAGCACTTGTCTACGGAGCAGCTTTATTGTGAGTTAAAGAGACCAGAGAAAGATGGGTCTCTTTCTCTATTTATATTACGCATAGTGCTTTTGGCCTCATCATCACAATTGACTCGCATATAATGAAAAGATATAATGATGGAGTTACATTATATTAAAATATTGCTAACCGCGTAGAAAGGTAGGAAAGGCAACGCGTTAAATAAAGGAAAACAATTAAAGCGCCTGAGCTGAAGAAATTGGACGTAAGGAATCTTCAGCAGACGAGGTGGAGGTTATCGAAATTTCGGCGGATGCCTCCCGACCGTATTTGCCCGGTTGTAATTCTTTTTCAGAAACCATTCAAGTGATTGAATGACCAAGGGGAAAAGAAGGCATTCTTAGCTTAATAGGTATGTGTATGTGAAGATGTTTAGGATAGGCGTTAAAGTGGTATCACATAGATTATGTGTTTTCTAACTAACGACGTATGCTAAGGCATTCTTTTTAGCATGCTTATTTTGACATGAATGATAACGGAGGAATATATATTATGTGTGGAATTGTAGGATACATCGGAGAAAATGATGCAAAAGAAATTTTATTAAAAGGCTTAGAAAAATTAGAATACCGCGGATATGATTCAGCGGGGATTGCCGTTTTAAATGAAGAGGGAGTAATGGTTTTCAAGGAAAAGGGACGTATTGCAGATTTACGCGAAGCTGTAGACGGAGATGTTAGTGCAAGCCTAGGAATCGGTCATACTCGCTGGGCGACTCACGGAGTTCCTAACCAAGAAAATGCTCATCCTCATCAAAGTACAACAAAACGCTTTACGCTTGTGCATAATGGCGTAATCGAAAACTATCATTTGTTGAAAAAGGCATATTTGGCAGACGTTCAAATGGCTTCTGATACAGATACAGAGGTAATCGTTCAGTTGATCGAACGCTTCTCTAAAGATGGTCTATCGACTGTTGATGCACTAAGAAAAACATTGCATCTAATTCATGGTTCTTATGCAATTGCTTTAATCGATAATGAAGATGAAAGCACGATCTATGTTGCAAAAAACAAATCTCCATTACTTGTTGGAGTTGGAGAAGGATTTAACGTAGTTGCATCTGATGCAATGGCAATGCTACAAGTAACAGAGCAATACGTTGAGCTTCATGACCAAGAAATCGTAATCGTGCGCAAAGAATCAGTAGAAATCCAAACCCTTGATGGAGTAAAGGTAGAGCGTGCACCTTACAAAGCTGAGCTAGACATGAGTGACATTGAAAAAGGAACATATCCTCACTATATGCTAAAAGAAATCGATGAGCAGCCGACTGTTCTTCGCAAAATTATCCAAGCTTATCAAAATGAGCAAGGCGAGCTTACAATCGACTCTGCTATTTTGGATGCTCTTAAAGATGCGGATCGTCTTTATATCATCGCAGCAGGAACTAGCTACCATGCGGGTCTAATCGGTAAAGAGTATTTTGAGAAAATTGCTGGTATCCCAGTAGAGGTTCATATCTCCAGTGAATTTGGTTATAATATGCCACTACTATCAGCAAAGCCTTTATTCATCTTCATCACACAATCTGGTGAAACGGCTGATAGTCGCCAAGTATTAGTGAAGATTAAAGAAAAAGGGTATCCAACCCTGACTGTAACTAACGTACCTGGATCAACACTTTCTCGCGAAGCTGATCATACGTTACTATTGCATGCTGGTCCTGAAATTGCTGTAGCTTCTACAAAAGCTTATGTTGCTCAGGTAGCAGTACTAATGGTTACTGCATCTGTATTCGCAAAATCCCAAGGGAAAGACCTAGACTTTGATGTCGTTCAAGAACTTGGAATTGTAGCAAATGCGGTTCAAGCGATCGTAGATACGAAAGAAGAACTTGAAGAAATTGCAACAGAATACCTTTCTACTACTAGAAACGCTTTCTTCATCGGAAGAAACGTGGACTATTATATTAGCTTAGAGGGCGCTCTAAAGCTTAAAGAGATCTCATACATTCAAGCAGAAGGCTTTGCTGGAGGCGAACTTAAGCACGGCACAATCGCACTTATTGAAGACGGCACACCTGTCATCGCCTTAGCAACACAGCAGGCTGTAAGCTTAAATGTTCGTGGAAACGTGAAAGAGGTAGTTGCTCGTGGCGCTAATCCTTGTATCATTGCGATGGAGGGCTTCGAGGAAGAAGATGATCGCTATGTACTTCCAAAAGTACACGAATTATTTGCACCACTAGTAGCCGTTATCCCATTACAGCTAATCAGCTACTATGCAGCACTTCATAGAGACTGTGATGTAGATAAACCTAGAAATCTAGCTAAATCCGTTACGGTCGAGTAAATAGGTTAATATGATGAGTTAAGGGTTTTGTCCTTTTGTCGTTTATAAAACATCGAAAAATCAGTAAAACCTCATGCAAAAATATATAAATCGAGATACGTACTTATTGTACGTTATCTCGATTTTTTTATTTGTTAATGAATATAAATATCCCTCATCAAACGTATTAATAACACTTAATTAGAAGATGTGCGGTTTAATACCCTAGTATGCCTATCTCGAATAGAACAGGGCGCCATACTATAAAATATCTGAGATAAAGGAGGTAATTTAAATTAGTAACAATAAAAAAAGGCGAAAACAAAAACCTAACCAACGTCTTATACTACCTAATAGCAAATTGAGTAAAAATAATTCTTATGATCATATGAAGAATGACTGTAGCGAAGAATCCACTAGTAAAAGCTCTAGTTCTCTCATACCGCAAGAGCATAGTCATGGAGATTATCTTAAATTAAAGAAGGATTCTTGTGGATGCAGAGGTAGAAAAAGAGGTGGAAGAGTCATAATTGGCCCGCCAGGTCCCGCAGGACCAACAGGACCAGCAGGACCAAGAGGGTTAAGAGGGCCAACTGGTCCTCCTGGTATAGGAGCAACCGGTGCAACCGGTCCAACCGGTCCACCTGGACCTTCAGGGGGAGCAACTGGTGATACGGGGGCAACGGGAGCGACAGGGGCAACGGGAGCAACGGGAGGAACTGGGGCAACG
>JBEMAY010000058.1:0-20512 GCA_040274765.1 Psychrobacillus sp. | reverse complement strand
AAATCGTTGAATTAGAAAAAGACAAAAACCGATTAATTCTTTCTCATAAAGCAGTAGTTGAGGACGAAAAATCGGTGAATAAAAACAAAACGTTAGATAACATCAAGCCTGGAGATATTGTTCCAGGTACGGTTCAACGATTAGCTTCTTTTGGTGCTTTTGTCGATATCGGTGGAGTGGACGGACTTGTTCATATTTCTCAAGTATCACACGAGCATTTAGATAATATATCTGATGTGTTAAAAGAAGGACAAGAAGTAAAGGTAAAGGTATTGTCTATTGATCGAGATGCAGAAAGAATATCTTTATCTATTAAAGATACATTACCTGGACCGTGGTCTGACTTGGAAGACAAGGCTGCAAAAGGATCTGTTCTAACTGGGAAAGTTAGACGACTAGTATCTTACGGTGCTTTTGTTGAGGTTTTCCCTGGGGTTGAGGGCTTAGTTCACATATCTCAAATCGCTCATCAGCATATCGGTACTCCTCAGGAAGTACTGAAAGAAGGTCAAGAGGTAGAGGTTAAGGTGTTAGATGTAAATAGTAAGGAAAAACGTCTATCTCTAAGTATTAAAGAGCTAGTGAAAAACGAAGACGAATTTAACTTAGCTGATTATCAAATGCCAGAAGAATCAAAAGGGTTTTCAATCAGCGATGTTCTAGGGGATCGTTTAAAAGACTTTACTAACAAATAATAATAGCTAATTTCGTCATAATCTTAACTTATTCAAGCAGGTGACTTCAATAAAGTCGCCTGCTTTTATTGTTTTGTTGTATAATACAGTTTAGACGAAGTTTGGAAGGATGTAATATTAATGACAAAACCAGTAGTAGCAATTGTTGGTAGGCCTAATGTAGGTAAATCAACTATATTTAATCGAATTGTAGGAGAACGCGTATCCATTGTGGAAGATATCCCAGGTGTAACGCGTGATCGTATATATAGCTCAGCAGATTGGCTTACGCATGAATTCAATATTATCGATACAGGTGGGATTGAATTAAGCGATGAACCATTTTTAGAGCAAATCAAACAACAGGCTGAAATCGCTATGGATGAGGCAGATGTGATTATCTTCCTGACAAATGGCCGTGAGGGAGTAACAGCAGCAGATGAGTACGTTGCTAAAATTCTTTATAAAACAAAGAAGCCAGTTGTTTTAGCGGTAAATAAAATTGATAATCCAGATATGCGTGAAATGATTTTTGACTTTTATGCCTTAGGATTAGGAGAACCATATCCTATTTCAGGTTCACATGGTCTTGGATTAGGAGATTTACTAGATGAAGTAGCTAAAAACTTCCCAGATATGGACGAGCAGGAGTACGGAGAAGAAGTTATTAAATTCTCTCTTATTGGACGTCCTAATGTGGGGAAATCATCTTTAATCAACGCATTTTTAGGTCACGAGCGTGTAATCGTGAGTGACATTGCAGGAACTACACGCGACGCCATTGATACCGAGTATTCTTTCGATGACCAAGACTATGTCATGATTGATACTGCTGGTATGCGTAAAAAAGGGAAAGTGTATGAAACGACTGAAAAGTATTCTGTACTTCGTGCCTTGAAGGCAATTGAACGCTCAGACGTTGTTTTAGTTGTTCTAAATGCAGAGGAAGGCATTCAAGAACAAGACAAAAAAATCGCAGGTTACGCTCATGAAGGCGGTAAAGCAGTTATTATCGTCATGAATAAATGGGATGCCATTGAAAAAAATGATAAGACGATGAGTGAAATGACTAAGAAGATTCGTGAGCACTTCCAATTTTTAGACTATGCACCAATCGTGTTTGTATCTGCAAAAACAAAACAGCGAGTGAATTCTTTATTCCCAGTGATCAATCAAGTGAGTGAAAATCATGCCATGCGTGTTCAGTCTTCGATTCTAAACGAGGTAGTAGAGGATGCAGTTGCAAGAAATCCTGCTCCAACGGACAAAGGGAAAAGATTGCGTATTTACTATGCTACTCAAGTGGCCATCAAACCACCTACTTTTGTTGTGTTTGTTAATGAGCCGGAATTAATGCACTTTTCTTATGAGAGATTTTTAGAAAATCGCATTCGTGAGTCATTCGATTTTGAGGGCACGCCAATTAAAATTATTACTCGTGCTAGAACATAAATAGCAAAGGGGGCTTAAAGATGACAAATGTAACCGTTCTGGGAGCAGGTAGTTGGGGAACCGCTTTAGCGATGGTTCTTGCGCATAATTCTCATGATTGCCTTCTCTGGTCACACAGAGAAACTCAAACCGAGGAAATAAACGAGGATCATACCAATAAAAAATACTTGCCAGATACGATACTGCCTGAAAATCTTAAAGCTACAAGCGATTTAACTGAAGCAATAGAGCATGCATCCGTTATTGTTTTAGCAGTACCGACAAAGGCAATTAGAGAAGTTTGTCAGGATATTGTAAAGCTAATGCAAAACAAGAAACTTCTAGTTCATGTTTCAAAAGGGATTGAACCAGATTCCTTAAAGCGAATATCCGAGATGATTGCAGAGGAAGTACCAGAATCCATGGTAGAGGGGATTGTTGTATTATCTGGACCAAGCCATGCGGAGGAAGTAGTTTTACAGCATCCAACTACTATTACGGTAGCTAGTGATAATATGGTAGCTGCTGAAAAAGTGCAGGATCTATTTATGAATAATTATTTCCGTGTCTATACGAATGATGATGTCATTGGAGTGGAAATAGGAGCAGCCTTAAAAAACGTCATAGCATTAGCCGCTGGTATTGTAGACGGGCTTGGTTACGGTGATAATGCTAAAGCTGCACTTATTACACGAGGTTTAGCGGAAATCTCAAGGCTAGGTATAAGTTTAGGCGCCAAGCCTTATACTTTCTCTGGTCTTACAGGAATGGGCGATTTAATAGCAACGTGTACAAGTGTACATTCCCGTAACTGGAGAGCTGGAAATCTACTTGGTAAGGGCTCTAGCCTAGACGAGGTGCTAGAAGAAGTAGGCATGATAGTAGAAGGTGTTCGGACGACGAAAGCAGCATTTCAGCTTGCACAGAAACAATCTATTGATATGCCTATTACAGCTGCTTTGCATTCTGTTTTATTTGAGCAGGTGCATCCTAAGCAAGCGGTTGATTCGCTTATGCATCGTACAAAGAAAAACGAATTAGAAGACTATAAGACGTTTTAAAAATTGTCATAAAAAAGAGTTGTATAAAAAAGCAACTCTTTTTTCATGTGATATAATATTTTCATGAAAGGTGGGGGAAACAGTTGCTTTTAATCTCTTCAATGGACAAAATGTGGATATCCTTTGGTTCCATGGGATGCATGTTCATGGCCATGTTATTCATGTTTTTTGTTAAAACTAAAATTCAAAACAGATTCATAAAATTTATTTTTGGTCTGGTTGCATACATATTGCTCTTCATTGGTTTTATCACAATGGTTTATATCATTTTCAATCCAACAAAAGCCTAGTAAGGAGATTCGAATGAAAAAACTATTATTAACTGCTATTACTATTACTACTCTCGTTTTAAGCGGTTGTGGTTTTAAGGGCGGCTATGAGCCAGAAAACCTTTTACCTTATGAAGACCAGCTTAATTCAGTTCAAACTGCAGTTGAAAGCTTCCAAGAAGACTCTGGAGGCTTATTGCCTATTAAAACACGAGAACAAGAAACAGATCAGTATATAAAATATCCAATAGATTTTAAGAAAATCGTGCCTAAGTATCTTGGGAAAACCCCCGCCAATTCGTACGAAGCGGGCGGGATCTATCAATATGTAATAATGGACGTAGAAGAAAATCCGACTGTAAAATTGGTAGATTTACGAATTGCGGATACTTTGCGTGATATTAACTATCGCAAGGGAATAAACGGCTACGGGCCTATCGCCGATACGATTGCAGAGGGCGTCTATAAGCTAGATTTTAAAAAGATGGGCTATAAAGACGAAATTTCCGTTCAAAGCCCTTATTCAGACACTATGCTGCCTTTAGTAGCAACAGGGGACGGAAAAGTATACGTAGATTATTCTATTGAGCTATACCGCTTGCTCCAAGAGACAGAAGTTGACGTAAAGCCAGGTGATGATATTCGGTTTTTAATAACGGATAACTTTGCAATTGTCCCTGCGTATTCCTTGCCTTACACGGTGAACGATCATAACGAACCAATTTTTATGATAAATAAATAACTTATAAGAAACGTTTTATGCTCTATGCATGAAACGTTTTTTTCGTGCATATATTAAATTGCGAAGAAAGGAGAATACCGATGTCTAGCAAACTGTATGAACAAATAGCAGAAAGAACAAATGGTGATGTGTATCTTGGTGTAGTAGGTCCGGTTAGGGTAGGGAAATCTACGTTTGTAAAAAGAGTAATGGAGCTAGTTGTATTACCGAATATTGTTGACGAATCAGAAAGATTAAGAGCACAAGACGAACTTCCACAAAGCTCTCCTGGAAACGTCATTATGACAGCAGAACCTAAATTTGTTCCAGCCCATGGCACGAATGTATACTTGGGGGACGAACAGCTGCGATTGCAAATTAGATTAGTAGATTGCGTAGGGTATATGATTGATGGTATTAAAACCCATTCTGGGGAAGAAGGACAGAAACTAGTTCATACTCCGTGGCATACGGAAGCGATTCCATTTGAGGAAGCTGCAAGAATAGGAACGGATAAGGTTATTCGGGATCATTCTACTATTGGCATTGTGATTACTACAGATGGTTCTGTCAATAATATTCCAAGGATGGCAGCAGAAAAAGCGGAAGACGAAATCATAAGCCAATTAAAGGAAATTGGAAAGCCATTTGTTATTGTCGTTAACAGTAAAACGCCAGGTCATTTAGAAACTCTTCATTTATGTGAAGAACTTCAACAAATTCACGAAGTACCTGTAATTCCAGTTGCTGTGGACAGAATGACAGCTGAGGAAATTCAGTACATACTCCAACAGGCGCTATATGAATTTCCGATAACGGACATTGAATTGATGAAGCCTGACTGGACAGATGTACTAGAGCCGGACCATTTTGTTAACAATCAAATTACCACTTCTCTACAGGAATGGCTACAAATTGTTTCCAAAATGAGAGATGTAAAAGAACTTGCCGAAAAATTTAAGGAAGTTCCATTTATCAAGTCTGCGGAAGTAATCGAGGCAGATCCTGGTAGAGGGTCTGCTTGTATTCAAATAGATTTAAAACCTGAAGTATTTCAAGAAGTTTGTGATGAATGGCTTGACGAGCCCATCACCTCTAAGAAAGACTGGTTATTGTTTGTCAAAGAGGCATCTACCGCCCGAAAAGCGTACCATCGCTTTGCGGATGCACTTGAGGCGGCTAAAACGACAGGCTACGGTGTGTCATTGCCATCAATCCAAGATTTTCAACCATCTGCACCAGAAATTATTAAGCAAAATAACTTCTTTGGAGTCAGCTTAAAGGCGAAGGCATCCTCTCTTCATATTATTCGAGTGGACATGGAAGCAGAGTTTGCTCCGCTTCTAGGTTCGGAATTCCATAGCCAGCAGCTATTAAAAGATTTGAAACATGGATTCCTTCATGACCGTGACGCACTTTGGGAAACACAGGTTTTTGGAACTTCTCTTGTAGAGGTTATGAAAGAAAGTATACGCTATAAAACGGAAAGTGTAAGTCAGGTTGCTAAGAAAAGAATGCGCCAAACAATTGAAAGAATGGTAAATGAGGGAGACCGTGGAATGGTTACCTTTATTCTATAAAATACGGATTTGGACTTTTTGTGCCTATGCAAAAAGTCCTTTTCTTTGGTTTTTTTACGTTCTTTTTAAGGAAAGTTGCCCAAACACGCATAAATAGTGTTGCGAAGGCATTTCTGTTGTGATACTCTTTTTACAGGATTGATGCTTATCTTCCTTTGAGAGGAGGTGAATAGTATGAATAAAACAGAATTAGTGAACTCTGTTGCAGAAGCTGCAGAATTATCAAAAAAAGATGCGACTAAAGCAGTTGAGGCTGTATTTGAATCAATTCAAACTGCTCTTGCAGATGGTGAAAAAGTTCAATTGATCGGTTTTGGAAACTTTGAGGTTCGTGAACGTGCTGCACGTAAAGGACGTAATCCACAAACAGGTAAAGAAATCGATATCGCTGCTAGCAAGGTGCCTGCTTTTAAACCAGGTAAAGCACTTAAAGATGCAGTAAAATAATGGTGTCGTAGTACATAGAACGGTTACTGTGAAGCTTGCTTCGTAGTAGCCGTTCTTTTCAATTTATTATATAATAGAACTTTGTTGCGAGAAGTGAAATTAATTTCCTATATTCATTTCATATGCTAAGATACATACGACATATTATGCAGTTTTTCTGGGGGGTCAGCAGATGACGAAGGTCGATCTGAAAAAAATAGAGAATGCAGTAACCATGATTTTAGAAGCAGTAGGAGAAGATCCTAATAGAGAAGGATTATTAGATACTCCTAAAAGAGTTTCTAAAATGTATGCTGAAATGTTTGAAGGACTGCACCAAGATCCAAAAGAACATTTCAAAACCGTTTTTCATGAAGAACACGAGGAATTAGTTTTAGTAAAGGATATCCCTTTTTTTTCCATGTGCGAGCATCATCTAGTTCCTTTTTACGGTAAGGCGCATGTTGCATACATCCCTAAAGATGGAGTGGTAACAGGCCTTAGCAAACTAGCTAGAGCAGTTGAAGTGACAGCAAGAAAGCCACAGCTACAAGAAAGAATTACCTCTACAATCGCAGACGACATTATGGAAATGATTAACCCTCATGGGGTTTACGTTGTTATTGAGGCAGAGCATATGTGTATGACGATGAGAGGGATTAAAAAACCTGGTGCTAAGACGGTTACAGCCGTTGCAAGAGGTGTCTATGAAACAGATGATATTAAACGCTCCGAGGTTTTATCATTTATCCAAATGAAATAACTCCTTTTGAGGTTCGATCAGAATATGGTATGATAAATTTAGATTATGAACAAAGGAGACTATTGTAATGTCTAGTTCAGATTTTATCGTTATAAAGGCAGAGGAAGATGGAGTACAAGTAATCGGGTTAACCCGAGGTACGGATACAAAATTCCACCATTCCGAAAAGCTCGATACTGGTGAAGTGATGATTGCTCAATTTACAGAGCATACATCTGCTATGAAGATAAGAGGCAAAGCTTCTATTCATACAGACAACGGTATTATTAAAAGTGAATCTAAGAAATAAATAACTTAAATGGCCAATAATCGCGAGTTAAATTATATGTGTCGTGGCAGACTAAATGCTAACTGCGATTGGGAAATGGAGTAAAGTGTATGAATGAATCTTTGATAAAACATCATTTAGAACAATACAAAAGAGATATTCTCATGCAAATACAACATAATACTCTGTTAAAATATGCAGGAATGCCTGTTATCGACGAAGAACGTCTGTTCTTTACGCTTTTACCCATGCTAAATGGTGAACAGTGGGATGATTCAAACAATCAATCGACAATTGCTGTTTCACTGATTTTTGCAGCGCTTGCAGCTCACGATTTAGTAAAGGAACAAAATGCGACAACCAAAGAACAACAATTACAAGTATTGGCGGGAGATTATTACAGCGGAAAATATTATCAGCTGTTGGCGAAGGGTAAGCAACTAGAGCTGATTCAAATTTTCTCTGCTGGAGTCTCATTGATTACTGAACATAAAACTAAATTTTACGACCACATGGCATATCCATTCGAAGATCTTATGCAGTCCATTCAATTAATTGAGAGTAAGCCGATTGAGCAATTTATGGAATACTTTTCGTATCACGAATACATCTTTATCATGAAGGAAGCATTGCTCCTTATAGCCCTAAGAAGAGAGCTACATGCTTTTGAAAATAGAGAAGAGACATTCTATATTCGAAATTCCTTTCTATTGCAGACAAAGATAGATTTACTTCGCGAGGAAATAGAAATGGTGGAAGCTAATTTGGTTAGAGAAGTACGATATTCCACTATATTAAAAGATCATGTAAAGCATGCTATTTTAGAACGAGTGACCGAACAAGCTATAAAGAGCAGTTGAGAGAAGGTTTAACATATGGGAAAAACAAAAGAACAACATGTCCATGAGGTATTTGAGAAGATTTCCTCGAACTATGATTCTATGAACTCTGTTATAAGCTTTCAACAACATAAAAGCTGGCGGAGCGACACGATGAAAGCTATGCAGGTGAAAGAAGGAAGCAGTGCATTAGACGTTTGTTGTGGCACGGCTGACTGGACGATTGCTTTAGCAAAAGAAACTGGTACAACTGGTACAGTGAAGGGATTAGACTTCAGTCAAAATATGTTAAATGTAGGGAAAGAAAAAGTGAAGGATTTACCACAAATTGAATTAATTCATGGTAATGCAATGGAGCTACCTTTTGAGGATAATACATTCGACTATGTTACGATTGGATTTGGCTTACGAAATGTTCCTGACTATAAACAAGTGTTACAGGAAATGAACCGAGTTGCTAAGCCAGGCGGCATGATTGTTTGCTTAGAAACTTCTCAGCCAGATTCCAAGCTCTTTAATGCAGGATTTCGCTTTTACTTTAGATACATTATGCCGATTTTCGGTAAGCTATTTGCAAAGAGCTATAAAGAATATTCTTGGCTGCAAGAGTCAGCAAAAGAATTTCCAAATAGAGCAGAGCTAGCTCAACTATTTGAAATAGTAGGAATGGTTAACGTGACTAGTAAACCATACAGTGGTGGTGCAGCTGCCCGACATATCGGCTATAAGAAAGACTTTTAAGTAGGGGAAGGTTTGTTTCTGTGGATAAGATGAGATTAAAAATGCTTTATTCCGACTTAAAATCGGATTTAGAAGTCATTGAAAATGAATTAGCAGCAGCTGTGAATTCTTCCTCCCACTTATTAAATGAGGCATCGCTTCATTTGTTGCTCGCAGGGGGAAAAAGAATCCGCCCTGTATTTGTATTGCTTTCAGCTAAATTTGGGAACTATTCTATAGAGTCTATAAAGCAAGTTGCTGTTTCTGTCGAGTTGATACATATGGCTTCGCTGGTCCATGATGACGTAATCGACGATGCGGAAACTAGAAGAGGCCGGGAAACCGTTAAGTCTCAATGGAACAATCGAGTAGCTATGTATACAGGTGATTTTCTTTTCGCTAAGGCTATTGAATACATAACAACAGTAAAAAATACATATGCCCATGAGGTGCTCTCTAATACGATGGTAGAGCTTTGTATTGGAGAAATTATACAAATTGAGGACAAAGGTTTTGTGGATCAAACCGTCCGAGATTATTTAAGAAGAATAAAAAGAAAAACAGCAATTTTAATTTCAGCTAGCTGCGAATTAGGTGCAATTTCATCAGGAGCTGATGAAAAGACTATTAAGCATTTGAAGAGGTTTGGTTATTATGTTGGTATGTCCTTCCAGATTATCGATGACATACTTGATTTTACTTCTACTGAGGAAGAATTAGGTAAACCAGCCGGGGAAGATTTACTTCATGGGAATATTACCTTGCCGGTAATATACTCTAAAAATGATCCAGCTATCTATCCATTATTGAAAAGGGTTTTTGATGGAGATATCGATGAAAAAGAAATGCAGCTGCTACTGAAAGAGATTCGACAATCGGAAGGTATTAAGCGCGCAAAACAAGTAAGTAATATGTATTTGCAAAAGGCTTTACATGAGGTGAAGCAGCTTCCTTCAAATTCTGCAAAGAAATCCTTGCAAAATGTCGCATTATTTATGAGTAAGCGCAACTTTTAATTGAAATTAACTGGCTGTAATGATAGTATTTTTAACGGTGGAGAAATAAAATCCATTTTATATTTGAAGGAGTGTTCATAATGGAAAAAACATTTTTAATGGTAAAACCAGATGGCGTACAACGTAACCTAATCGGTGAAATCGTTAGTCGTTTCGAGAAAAAAGGATTCCAATTAGTTGGAGCAAAATTAATGCAAATTCCTACTGAATTAGCAGAACAACATTATGGTGAGCACAAAGAGCGTCCGTTCTTTGGAGAACTTGTAGAATTCATCACTTCTGGACCAGTTTTTGCAATGGTTTGGGAAGGGGAAAATGTTATCTCTACAGCTCGTTTAATGATGGGTGCTACTAACCCTAAAGAATCTGCACCAGGAACAATCCGTGGAGATTTCGCAGTAACTGTTGGTAAAAACATTATCCACGGTTCTGATTCATCTGAAAGCGCTGAACGCGAAATTGGCTTATTCTTCAAACAAGAAGAATTAGTTTCTTACGCTAAAGATGCTAACAACTGGATTAACTAATTAAAAAATGACAATCTCTTTAAGAGAGATTGAATCAGGCTGTAGACACACTCAACGTAATTTGAGTATGTCTATAGCTTTTTTATTTATAAGTCATTTTAGTTTTAAAACAGGAGTCGAATTGATTTCCGTTTTCGGCGGACGCTTTCCACGGGGTGAGCGATAAGCTATCACCCATCGCTTGCGCGCGTGGTTGTGATGTCTTATCTGTCTCACTCATCCCGTTGGAGTCGCCGCCTGCCACTACAATCAATGAACGGAGAGGTTAGTTTTAATTGTGTATATGCTACTAATAGAATCAATACAAGTCGAAATAACATTAATCATAGTTGAAATAAAATAGGGCAATATTAAAGCTAACACAGTTTTGTGTAGAAGGATAATGAATCCAAATGTAGAAGTAATACATAAATCTCTTTTTGAAGGAAGTTCTTATCTGAATGAAATTATTAATAATCCAACCAAAACTTGAAAAACATATTGAACAGCTCGAAACTGAACTAAAAAATAACATGGATGTTGATGTGATTATTTTTCCAGAGGGGTATTTAAATGAAAATGTTAAACAAGCATGTGAGCTAGCTAAAACATATAATACTGTATTAATTGGTGGACACAGAAGACTACAAGAAAGCCCAAAAGACAGAGTTATAATAATAAATCGTGTGGGTGAGATAATTTTAGATAGAGTAAAGTATAGTACAACATCTTACGTAGAAGTAGATGGCTTAAAAATTGGTCACATTCTTTGTGATGAATTAATCGTACAAGAATATAATGATGAAGATTATACTAACCTAGACTTAATTGTACATCCAATTGGTGTTGGGATGTTTAGCAATGAACAGTTCGAAGTATGGATTACAGAAGCTATGAAAATCGCAAGCAAATATAAAACAATGGTTATTGGGACTAGCCACGCGGATGGTTCATATGGAGATACAGGTATATCTATACCAATAGCTTATTGTATTGATAAAGATGGTTCTGCTGTTTTTATATCAGAAAAAGATGTCCGATCACGTATCTTAAATGTTGAAACCAAAGAAGTGTTCATTTTAAGTGGAGATTGAATTATTCAAAATTAGTAAAAAGATAATTATCATGGATTATAAAGAATTGTGTTTAAAGTGAACTTGGAGAAAATATCCCAGTTCTTTTTTTATGACAACCTTAACTTTAACATGAGCTTGAAATTAATATTCTATTTAAAGAATAAAGTTGAACGCTTTCGACGGGGGAGCGATATGCTTCTTATTAAAATTAAAGTATAATCTTTTAATGTAAATGTTCACATTTCTCTGTTTTTTTGCTGTATTCGAAATGACGATATTGCGATATACTTTATAGATAGGCTGTGGAAGGGAACGATATTATTTGCAAGATTACATAAAGTTTGTAGAGTCTATTAAAAAGAAAACTGGCATCGATTTAGCTCTGTATAAAGAAGCTCAAATGAAGCGACGCCTTACATCATTATATGAAAAGAAGGGATTTAAAAATTTTGTTTCTTTCTTTGAGGCAATTGACAAGGACCAAGATCTTCTCAATGAATTCCTCGACCGAATGACGATCAATGTGTCTGAGTTTTATAGAAACAGTAAGAGGTGGGAAGTATTACAACAAAAAATCTTTCCAAAGCTGCTTGCTGATAACAAGAAACTCAAAATATGGAGTGCAGCATGCTCTACGGGAGAAGAACCGTATACTACAGCGATGGTTTTGTCCAATCATCTACCGTTAGGCCAAATTTCTATTCAAGCAACGGATATCGACATAAATGCGATTCAAAGAGCAAAGGTAGGGATTTATCCAGAACGGTCGTTAGCAGAGGTTCCTTTAGACATGAAAAATAAATACTTTGAGAAGCAAGCGTCTTTTTATAAAATTGACGACGCCATTAAAAAAACTGTTACTTTTAAAAAACATAATCTTTTATTGGATACATACGAAAAAAATCTCGATTTAATCATTTGCCGTAATGTAATGATTTATTTTACAGAAGAGGCTAAAGATCAGATTTACCAAAACTTTAGCAAGTCGCTACGTCCTGGCGGAATTCTTTTTGTTGGAAGCACAGAACAAATTTTTAATCCTACCAAGTATGATTTTGTAACAGAGGATACGTTTTTCTACCGGAAAATGTAGAATAAATTTGATTGGTAAGTGATTTTAATCTGTCAATTTTTAATGAAAAACTGTCCGCTAAAAAACGGACAGTTTTTCTTCTATACTCTAAGTAAATATGATATAGTGGAAAACAAATACTTTAACGAGTTGAAGGGGGAAAGCGTTATGCGTTATTTAACAGCAGGTGAATCACATGGTCCACAACTAACTGCAATCATTGAAGGATTACCAGCACAACTGGATATCACAAGTGAGAAGATAAATAAAGAACTTAAAAGACGTCAAGGTGGACATGGTCGAGGAAGACGTATGCAAATTGAAAAAGATACAGTTGCAATCACAGCAGGAGTAAGACATGGTAAATCATTAGGCTCTCCAGTTTGTCTAGTAGTAAATAATGATGATTGGAAGCATTGGACTCATATTATGGGGATAGAACCACTAGATGAGGATATGAATCCAGATGAAATAAAAAGAAAGATAACACGACCTCGTCCAGGACATGCCGATCTCGTTGGTGGTATGAAATACGGTCATCGTGACCTAAGAAACGTATTAGAGCGTTCCTCAGCTAGGGAGACTACAGTTCGTGTAGCTGTGGGAGCTGTTGCAAAACAACTATTAAACGAACTAGGCATTTCTATCGTCGCTCATGTAACGAAAATAGGTGGCATTGAAGCAAATCTAAATTTAGCTGAAGGTATGACAATAGATGAGATACGGGAAAAAGTGGAGAACGACCCTGTCTACTGTTTAGATTCTGAAGCTTCATTGAAAATGGTGGAAGCTATTGACCAAGCCAAAAAAGCTGGTGACACGATAGGTGGTGTTGTAGAGGTAATTATTACGGGAATGCCTGCCGGTGTTGGAAGCTACGTTCACTATGACCGTAAGCTAGACGGAAAGCTTGCAATGGCAATGCTTAGCATTAATGCATTTAAGGGTGTTGAGGTTGGCTTAGGATTTGAAATGGCTAACTTATTTGGCAGCCAAGTGCATGACCAAATTTCTTGGAACGAAGAAGATGGTTACATTCGAGATACGAATAGGCTCGGTGGTATCGAAGGTGGCATGTCTACTGGTATGCCGATAGTAATTAGAGGGGTTATGAAGCCTATCCCAACCTTATATAAACCTTTACAAAGTGTAGATATTGATACGAAAGAACCTTTTAAAGCTAGTATTGAACGTTCCGATAGCTGTGCAGTACCCGCAGCATCTGTTGTGGCAGAAAATGTAATTGCATGGGAGATTGCTTCTGCCATATTAGAAACGTTTAAAGCAGATCAAATGGAAGTACTGAAATCAGATATTCAGAAACATAGAGCGTATACGAAGGGGTTTTAAGCCATGATTATCCCAATAAAAACGAATGCATCTAATTATGAGGTCCATTTAGGTGAGAACATTTTGGGGGAATTCTCTAAAAGAAATAAAAAGACGCTAGAAAATTATGATCAGTTAATCATGATTAGTGATGAAAATGTATGGAATCTGCATGAAAGTTATGTAAGAAAAAACTTTACTGTGCCATTTAACCTGTTCCTTGTTCCATCTGGTGAGTCATGTAAAACATTTGAGTCCTATTTTAATGTACAATCCTTTCTTTTACAGAAAGGTGCATCACGAAATTCAGCTATATTTGCTCTAGGGGGAGGGGCTGTAGGCGATTTAACCGGATTTGTTGCGGCTACGTTTATGAGGGGAATAGACTTTTATCAAATACCAACTACTATTTTAGCTCATGATAGCTCGGTTGGTGGTAAAACCGCTATTAATCACCCTCTAGGAAAGAACATGATAGGGGCTTTCTATCAGCCACAGGAAGTCATTTATGATGCTCATTTCTTGAAATCTCTACCTCTTTCAGAAGTTAAATCGGGAATGGCTGAAGTGATCAAGCATTCCCTCATTAGCGACAGTAAGTGGGTGAAAGAATTTTTCCAAATCACTTCATTAAACAATTTGGAAAAAGATCAATTATTACAATGGATAAATAAAGGCATCCGTGTGAAAGCAAAAATCGTGGAAATGGATGAAAAAGAAAGCAATTTTCGAAAATATTTAAATTTTGGACATACATATGGTCACGCAGTAGAAGCTGCAATAGGGTATGGAAAAATTTCTCATGGAGAAGCTGTCATGATTGGAATGATTCCTGCTCTATTGCTTAGTGAGAAGTATGGGCAGCTTCCTAAAGGCTTTGCTAAAAGCTTTTATTCATTAGCTATAAGGTTGGAATATAATTTTGAGCAGATTTTAGATTGTCCGTTCGAGCAATTAGCAGCTTACATGCAAAAAGATAAAAAAACTATAAATAAGCAATTGCATTTTGCATTGCTTGAAACTATAGGGAAGCCATTTATACAGGTAGTTCCGGTAGATGCAGTAAGACTGTGTGATGAAGAATTACGACAATGGATTAGGGAGGGGAAATAATTGATAAGAGGCATTAGAGGAGCAACAACCGTAAATGCAGATTCTAATGAACAAGTTCTTCAGGAAACGTCCCGTCTTGCTTTAGAAATGGTGAAGGCAAACGATATTGATCCAGAGTCGATTGCTTCTGTCATTATAAGTACTACTTCGGATATTACATCTGCATTTCCTGCAAGAGCAGTTCGAGAAATAGATGGGTGGGCATACGTTCCAGTTATGTGTACGCATGAAATGAATGTTCCAGGTGCGCTTGAGAAATGTATACGGCTAATGATTCACGTCAACACCGTTAAATCACAAAAGGAAATACAGCACATATATTTAAACGAGGCAGTTCAATTGAGACCAGATTTATTAAAAAGATCATAATAGAATTGGGGTAAATAGAATGAAATTTAAAAAACAAATTGCTGGATTGCAAGCATACCAACCGGGAAAAACAATGGATGAAGTGAAGAAGGCATTTAATCTCGAAACAGTTACAAAGCTAGCTTCTAATGAAAATCCATATGGAGCTTCACCAAAAGTAAAGGAATTTCTAACGAATGCTTCTATTGATTTTGCTTTATACCCAGATGGATATGCATCGAAACTTCGTACAGCAGTTGCTAATCATTTGAATGTTTCGGAGAAGCAGTTGTTATTCGGTAATGGCTCCGATGAGAATATTCTAATCGTTTCCAGAGCTATGCTCGAGCCTGGCTTAAATACTATTATGGCTGATTTAACTTTTGGTCAATACAAACACAATGCTATAGTGGAAGGCGCTGAAGTTCGAACTGTTCCACTGACTGCGGACGGAGAACATGATTTAGAGCAGATGCTAGTAGCTATAGATGAAAATACAGCTATTGTATGGATCTGTAATCCGAATAATCCTACAGGGACATTAACTTCAAGTGATAAAGTTAAGGCATTTGTAGAGCAAGCCCCAAGAGACGTGTTAATCGTCTTAGATGAGGCGTACACGGAATATATAACGGACCCCAACTATGAAGATTCTATTTCTCTAATAGAAAATCATCCGAATGTCTTGATAATGCGTACATTCTCTAAGGCATATGGTCTAGCTAGCTTCCGAGTGGGTTATGCGGTTGGATCCGAGGAAGTAATTAGTCAGCTTGAGCCTACAAGGGAGCCATTTAATAATACAGTTATATCTCAGGAAGCTGCCATTTTAGGACTGAGCGATCAGCAATTTATAGCAGACTGTAAGAAAAAGAATAACGATGGAAAGTCTCAGTTTGAAGCATATTGTAAAGAGCGTAGCCTTCATTTTTATCCATCTCAAACAAATTTCATCATGATGGAAGTAAAAGCAGATAGTGACGAAGTTTTTCAAGGGCTTATGCAACGTGGATTTATTGTACGCAGTGGTAATGCTTTAGGTAAACCAGGATACCTTCGTATTACAATTGGAACTAAGGAACAAAACGAGGGGCTACTTCAAAAACTCGATGAAGTGTTGACAGAGTTAGGAGTAATTTAAATGGATAAGAATATCCTGATCATAGGGCTTGGTCTTATTGGAGGCTCTCTTGCACTTGGGTTAAAGAGAAGAGACGATTTAACTATTGTAGGCTATGATTCTAATGCCAAATCTCTTGAAACCGCAAAAAAGCTAGGGGTTATAGATGTGATTGCTTCAAATATGGAGGAAGCTGCAAAGCATGCGGATATCATTATATTCGCTACTCCAGTTAGCATCACGATAGAGCTTATGAAACTTCTTCCAGACTGGGAACTAAAAAACAATGTGATTATTACCGACACAGGCAGCACCAAAAACGAAATAATGAATGCCGCTTTCATCTTAAAGCAGCATGGTATTACGTTTATCGGAGGACACCCGATGGCCGGCTCCCACAAAAGTGGTGTAGGCGCAGCAAGGGCCTATTTGTTTGAGAACGCTTATTATTTGTTAACTCCTTTTGTTGATGAACCAATAGAGAACGTTAATAGATTAAAAGAGCTATTAAAAGTTACTAAGGCGAAGCTAATCGAGATAAGTGCGCATGAACACGATCATATGACAGCAACTGTAAGTCACTTTCCACATTTAATTGCTGCTTCTTTAGTTCATCAATTATCAGCAGAGAATAAGAGCTATCCTTTTACGAGACAGCTTGCAGCTGGTGGTTTTCGAGATATTACTAGAATTGCTTCTTCCAATCCGGTCATGTGGCGAGATATAACGATGCAAAACCGTGAAGAAATAAGTAAGCAGCTTCAGCAATGGACGGAAGAGATGCTTCGTTTAAAGCAACTTATAGACATGGCAGATGAAACGGAGATTGAAGCTTATTTTGCAAAGGCCAAACAAGTTCGAGATGAATTGCCAGTTGCCCAGGGAGCCCTATATACTGTATATGACTTATATGTAGACGTACCCGACTATGCTGGGGTGATCGCAGAAGTTATTGGTTATTTAGCGAAAGAGCATATAAACATTACAAATTTACGTATTGTCGAAACTAGAGAAGATGTATTTGGTATTTTGGTTATTAGTTTTCAAACGATGGAGGACCGAGCTCAGGCAGTCCGATGTATTGCTGCACACACATCATTTGAGACTTATATTGCGTAGGGGGAATCAAATATGACAGTTAAACTATTAGACTTTGGTAAGCCAGCCTTACAAGGAAGCATTAAAATACCAGGAGATAAATCAGTCTCCCACCGTTCGATTATGTTTGGGGCTATCGCAGAAGGAATAACAACGGTAGAGGGTTTTCTACAAAGTGATGATTGCCTAAGTACGATTGATTGTTTCGAGAAGCTTGGTGTAGCTATAAGGGTAGATGGTGAGCATGTTAAAATTGACAGTCAGGGAATTTCTACTTGGAAAGAACCAGATGAGATTTTATATACTGGGAATTCAGGTACAACGACTCGTCTTATGCTTGGAATTCTAGCGGGATCTAACATTTCTTCCGTGTTAATAGGCGATGAGTCTATTCAAAAACGACCAATGAAGCGAGTTACGGATCCACTTAAACAAATGGGTGCTAAGCTTATAGGTCGAGCAAATGGACAATATACTCCTATTGCCGTCGAAGGAACGAGCCTAGAGGCGATTCATTATAAAATGCCTGTAGCCAGTGCTCAAGTAAAATCCGCTATATTGCTAGCTGCTCTGAATTCAGAGGGTGAGACTGTTGTAGAAGAGCTAGAAACAACTCGAGATCATACAGAAAAGATGCTTAAGCATTTTGGAGCAGAAATTTCAGTAAAGGACAATGTAATCCGACTTCAGGGTGGGCAAAAGCTAACGGGTGCACATGTTGTAGTTCCTGGTGATATTTCTTCTGCAGCGTTTTTCTTAGTTGCTGGTGCTATCGCTTTGAATAGTAAGCTCGTACTTCAGAATGTCGGATTGAATGAAACTCGTACTGGAATAATAGATGTCCTAAAAGCAATGGGCGCTACATTAACAATTGAGAAGCAGGACAATGCAAGTCATGAGCCTATCGGTACTCTAACGATTGAAAGTTCTCATTTAGTGGGCACAGAAATTGGAGGAGATCTCATTCCAAGATTAATAGATGAGATACCGGTTATAGCACTTCTTGCCACACAAGCCAATGGTAAAACAGTTATAAAAAACGCTGAGGAATTAAAGGTAAAAGAAACGAATCGTATCGATGCGGTGGTTAATGAACTGAGAAAGCTTGGCGCAAATATACATCCTACAGATGATGGAATGGTCATAGAGGGACCCACCCCTCTGCACGGTGGCGAACTTTCTACTTACGGAGATCATCGTATTGGAATGATGGCAGCAATTGCAGCGTTAGTAACCGATGGTGTAGTTTCGATTGATAACCAAGAATGCATCGCTGTTTCCTATCCAAATTTCTTTGAACACTTAGAAAAAGTCATAAAATAAATAAATTTCCTCTACTCTCCTGCTCAAGGAGAGTCTTTTTCTTGTTCAACCTCCAAAGTTCTTGTACGATTAAATAGAAGAGAAGGAATGGTGATGTTATGGAAAAAATGATCCCCTTTATCCGAGTTATGGAGGATGGAGATATAGAGAAGCTTGAAGGAATGGTAGATGCTTTCTTACTAGAGGAAGACCCTGATGAGCAATATGGTTTAGCAGACGTTTTGACAGAGTATGGTTTTATACAACAAGCTTTAAAAACGTTGGAGCATTTAAATTTTTTATTTCCAGAGGAAGACCAATTGAAAATTGACCTTGCACAATTATTTTTAGAATTGAATAAAGAGGACGATGCTTTGGAAATGCTAAGTAATATAGAGAAAAACAGCGAGTCCTATCCACAGGCTTTACTTACTTTAGCTGATTATTATCAAATGATTGGTTTATATGAGGTTGCCGAACATAAAATAGAAGAAGCAATAGCTCTATTACCTGGAGAGCCACTTTTGTTATACGCAAAAGGAGAACTTTTATTTGAAACTGGGAGGTATTTGGAGGCTGCAAGACTTATGGAAGAGCTTTTAGCTTCTAAAAGTGAGTTGCAAGGAGTGGATCTTTCATTAAAAATAGCGGAGATTTATAGCGCTGGTGCAGCATACGAAGAGGCTATTCCCTATTATTCAGAGGCGCTTCAAAAGGAAGCTGCACCAGAGGTCCTATTTCAGGCCGGATATGCATTTTTCCAAGTTAGACAGTATGAGACGGCTGCAAAGCACTTAAATCATCTTTTGGAAATAGACCCTGATTTCTTTTCGGGCTATATGCTTTTAGCTGAGACATACGCTATGCTTGAAAAGAATGAGGAAGCACTGCAAGCTATTACAAATGGAATCGCTAGAGATGAATTTGAAAAAGAATATTATTTATTTGCAGGTAAAATTTCACTAAAATTGGGTAGAGTGAAAGAAGCAGAAGGTTTTCTTCAGGAAGCAATCGCTTTAGATCCTGAGTACATGGACGCTATTTACATACTTTCTTCCTTGTTCTCTCAGGAGGAAATGGATGAGGAGTTAATTGACCTCTATGAAACATTAAAGCAAGAGCAATTTGAAATGTCTTCTATGTATCCTCTTCTAGCCTCAGCATATGAACGGTTAGAAATGTATGAAAAAGCATACGAATTTTATAAGCTTGCATATACTGAACATAAAGAGGATGCAGCATTTTTAGAAAAGTACTTATACTTCCTTTTAGAAGATGGTAAACGTGAAGAAGCAAGAGAAATTTTGTTGATACTCCAAAAGCTTCAGCCAGAAAACAGTGAATGGTTTGACATGATGGAATAATGATAGGAAGGAGAGGTTATGTGACTGCTTCTGTTTCAGTTGGTGAGAAAAAAGAATTTGTCCGTTGGTTTTTGAAAAAGTATCAGATGAAGAGAAGAGAATGTGTGTGGATTTTAAATTACTTAATAAGCCACGAAACAATGTTGAACAATGTACATTTTGTGGAGGAAGCCCATTATTGTCCAAGAGCAATGATTATGTCTGTTACTACATCTTCTGGTATACCATTTAGATTTTATAAGGGTAGTATCATGACAGCGGATGCTGAAAAATCTTTTCACGATCTTCGCTTAAACCCAGATGAAGAGATGTATATACAATTGAACTTTCAAACACTGCCTCCAAGTCCCGAGTATTTAGCAGTATTGGAAGAAAACCCGTATATGCCAAAATATCTGCATATTAGTGAAAAAGAT
>JBEMAY010000057.1:0-21094 GCA_040274765.1 Psychrobacillus sp. | reverse complement strand
TCCAACAGATCCTCCAGCTGTCCGGATCAACTGGAAATTCTATCGGAAAGAGCTCTTATTACTAATATACGAGGGGGGAATTATATGTTAAAACAATCTACTATAGAAAACGTATTGGAAGTAGCACTTTCTACTGGAGGAGATTTTTCAGAGATTTTTGTAGAAGATAAATACGTCAATCAATTAGTACTACAAAGTAATAAACTAGAAAAAAGTAATTCGGGTAGAGATTTTGGTATTGGTATTCGTATCTTTTTAGGATTACAGAGTATTTATACGTATACTACTGATTTTTCAGAAGAGGGTTTAATACAAGCAGCCAAGCGAGCAGCCCATGCCATCCAAGGTGGTTCTGCTGGAATCATTCATCCACTACAAAAAGAAATTATTCAGCCACTACATACTATTGCTTTAATGCCTCGTAGTGTAGAAAATCATAGAAAAGTATCTGTGATGAGACAGGCAAATGATATTTCAAGAGGCTTTGATTCTCGTATTAAACAGGTAGGAATACGCTATATAGACGAGGAACAGAATGTTTTAATCGCAAATTCAGAAGGAAAGTTTGTAGAAGACACGCGTGTTTATAGTCGACTTTCTATTCAGGCAACTGCTTCTGATGGTATTGAAATGCAGACTGGTTTTTATGGTCCAGGTGCTCATGCCGGCTTCGAGTTCATAGAAAATCTTAACTTAGAACATTATGCTACAGAGGCGGCTCGTATCGCAGTAAATATGCTTGGTGCAGAGGAATGTCCTAGCGGAAAGTTTCCAGTTATCATTGACAACGAATTTGGTGGAGTTATCTTTCATGAGGCATGTGGTCATGGTCTAGAAGCTACGGCCGTTGCTAAGAACAATTCTGTTTTTGCTAATCGGATCGGTGAAAAAGTTGCTCCTGACATTGTATCCTATATTGACGATGGGACGTTGCCTAACGAATGGGGTTCATTAAATATTGATGATGAAGGTGAAAAAACTCAAAAGAACGTATTAATCGAAAATGGTGTTTTAAAGGGCTATTTGATTGATAAATTTAATGCTAGAAGAATGAATGCAAAGCCAACCGGTTCTTCACGTCGACAATCATATAGATACAACCCTACGTCACGAATGACTAACACATTTATCGCACCTGGGTCTTCTACTCCGGAAGAAATAATAGCTTCTACAGAATACGGAATCTATGCTAAATATATGGGCGGTGGGCAAGTTAACCCTGCGACTGGAGACTACAATTTCGCTGTTATGGAAGGCTATATAGTTAAGAATGGAGAAATAGCTCAACCAATCCGTGGGGCTACGCTGATCGGAAATGGCGCTAAGACACTTCAGCTAGTAGATCGAGTTGGAAACAATCTTGCACACGGTGCTGGCATGTGTGGTTCCATTAGCGGAAGCCTTCCAGTTAACGTAGGGCAGCCAATGATTCGTGTTAGTGAAATCACTGTCGGTGGAACTAAGGGGGAATAAGGATGAACACAACAGACTTTCAAAAAGAGCTGCTTAAACAAGCAAAAGCCACTGGATTTACTGAAGCAGAAGCTTACTACGAAAGATCCGATTCGTTTAAATGTATGATTTTCAATGGAGAAGTAGATAGTTATGAAACCTCTGAAGAAGCTGGCATAGGGTTTAGAGGTCTCTTTAACGGAAAAATGGGCTATGCTTATACAGAAAAAATAGATGAGAGCTCGATTGCCTTCTTGGTGGAAAATGCTAAGGCTAACGCTGATATCTTAGATGAAAGTGATAATCCTTCTATTTTCGAGGGAAGTAAAGAATACGTCCAGCATAGCTTTTATAATCCTGAATTAAAGAAAATAGGAATTCCTGAAAAGATTGAGCTTATTAAAGCTATTGAACAAAAAGTCCTTGCATACGATTCAAGAATAACTACTTTAAACTATTGCATGCTCGAGGATTTTAACTCCGAAAGAATAATGATTAATGATAAAGGACTCTCATTACAGGATGAAAGAAACGGACTTTATATTTTTGTGTCTGCGGTTGTAAAAGCAGATGATGAGATGAAAACCGGACACGTTATTAAAATGACACGTGATTTTCATACCTTGAATGCTGATGAGATTGCTACTGAGGTAGCAAAAGAAGCTTTATCATACTTGGGTGGTAAAACCATCCCTAGTGGGAAATACCCAGTCATATTCAGATATGATTCGGCTGCCTCTCTCTTAGCTATCTTTTCTGAAATTTTCTCGGCTGAAAATACTCAAAAGGACCAATCCCTTTTAAAAGGAAAAGTTGGAGAGAAAATAGGCTCAGATCTACTGAATCTTGTAGATGACCCTTTCCACCCTGATGCTTTTTCTGGGTCTTCGTTTGATGGCGAAGGAGTTGCTACCAAAAAACGAACAATAATTTCTAATGGAACATTAGAAACTATTCTACACAACCGGAAGACTGCTAAGATTGATGGCTGCGAGTCCACAGGAAATGCTTATAAGTCCTCTTACAAAGGCACTTTAACTATAGCACCGCAAAATTTATATATTGCTCCTGGGGAAGTAAACAGAGATCAGTTATTAGGTAAGGTTCCAAATGGCATTTATATAACTAAATTATCTGGGTTACACTCTGGAACAAATACTATTTCAGGTGACTTTTCTGTGGAGGCAACAGGGTATCATATTAAGGATGGAAATGTTGCAACACCTATAAACCAAATGACTATTGCTGGAAACTTCTATCACCTTATGAAAAGTATAGAAGCTATTGCATCAGATCTTACCTTTCAACCTGGAGGCTATGGCTCACCCTCTATATTAGTAAAAGAGCTTGCAGTAACAGTAGACTAATTGATCATTCTAAGTTAAAAGTGAGGAATCTACTATACATTAACTGTTTGTGTCTTTATGAAATTGACTCATCCATTTAAAAATCGCCTCTCCATTAAAAATGAGAGGCGATCACTTCCTTATTTTAATAACCCTTGCTTCAAATCATTGTGCCATTTTGTAAGCATCGGTATATCTGCTTCTGTTATAGTTCCTACTTCCTGCGCCGCATTAACCAAAGTCTCAAAGTTAGTTAAGCTGACAAAGTTAATCCCTGCTTCTTTGAATGATTCCTCTGCTTTTGAAAGTCCATATGTAAAAATACTTACTACTCCCAGTACTTCTAACCCGGCTTTTCGGAGCGCTTCAACAGCTGTTAAGCTACTGCCGCCTGTTGATATTAAATCCTCAATAACTATAACCTTCTGACCAGATACTACTTTTCCTTCAATTTGATTTCCTCTTCCATGTTCCTTAGCCTTAGAACGGACGTACATCATTGGTAATTCCAATTCATCACTTACCCAAGCTGCATGAGGAATACCTGCTGTCGCGGTTCCCGCCAAGGCTTCAGTTTCTGGAAAGTTCTTTTGGATAGCTTCAGCAAGACCTTTTGCACTCTCCTTGCGTACTGCCGGAGAAGACATCGTTATACGATTATCACAATAAATTGGGGATTCAATTCCCGATGCCCAAGTGAATGGATCATTTGGTTTTAGTTCTACTGCTCCTATCTCAAGAAGTGCTTTTGCAATTTTAAGTTCAAGTGTCATGCTTGGTCCTCCCACATTTTTAGAATAGTATTGTAAGCCTCTACTGGATTATCTGCCTTTGTGATTGCACGGCCGACTACTATGTGAGAAGAGCCTAGCTTTCTAGCATTAGAGGGCGTTGCTACTCGGACTTGGTCATGTGCTTCTCCAGTAGATAGTCGTATACCTGGAGTTACTCTTAAAAACTCTTCCCCACACGCTTCTACTATTTTCTTTGCCTCTAGTACAGAGCATACTACCCCATCCAATCCTGCTTTTTGGGAAAGCCTAGCATAATGAAGAACAGATTCCTCAAGAGTTTGTTTAATCAGCTGTTCCTCTTGCATTTGTTTCTCAGAAGTGGAAGTTAATTGAGTAACACCTATAATAGCAGGTCTTACTTTTCCGACCGAAGTTCCAGCTTCTAAGCCTTCTCGAGCTCTAACCATCATAGACTCTCCTCCAGCAGCATGGACATTGATTAGATCTACACCTAAACGAGCTAACCCTTTCATTGCTTGTCCCACAGTATTTGGAATATCATGTAGCTTCAAATCTAAAAAGACATCATGTCCTTTTTCCTTCAGCTTATAAACGATAGCTGGACCTTCCTGCATAAATAGTTCCATTCCAACCTTCACAAAAAGAGATTCCTCAAAAGGTGTTAAAAAACGGTAAATTTCTTCTGCTGAAGAAAAATCTAATGCGATAATGGGGCTGTTTTTCATAATCTATGGCTCCTTCCAACTAAATCGTTTACTGTTTTATATCCAAGTTCATCTAACTTTTCAGATAATTGGTCGATTAAAGTTGGACAAATAAAAGGATCAACAAAATTAGCGGTGCCTACAGCAACAGCACTTGCTCCTGCAGATAGGAAGTCTATTACATCATCTATATTCGACACCCCGCCCATTCCAATAATAGGTAAGGAGACGTGCTTGGCTACGTCATACACCATCCGAAGTGCTACTGGCTTAATAGCAGGACCCGACAGACCACCAGTGACATTAGCAATGATGGGACGTCCTGTTCGTGTATCTAAACGTAAACCAAGTAATGTATTAATCATCGTTATTCCATCTGCACCACCAGCTTCCACTGCTTTTGCAATTTCTACTACGTTTGTGACATTTGGAGATAGCTTTACATAAACGGGTACACTGGAAACCTCCTTTACAGCTCTCGTCAATTCTTCTGCAACTAAAGGATCTGTTCCAAAGGTTATTCCACCTTGTTTTACATTAGGGCAAGAAATGTTTAGCTCTAGTGCATAGACATTTGGAGCCTTTGAAATTTCCTCGGCTACAGCAACATAGTCCTCTGTTAATGTCCCAGCAACGTTTGCTATGATTGGTACGTCATATTGTTCTAGCCACGGAAGTTCGTTTGCCATAACCTTAGCTAGGCCTGGGTTTTGTAGCCCGATGGCATTCAGCATTCCTGCTGGCGTTTCAGCTACCCTCGGAGTTGGGTTACCTAATCTTGTTTCTAGAGTAGTAGCTTTAATCATGATGGCTCCTAATTGAGACAAATCATATAGCTGAGCATATTCTTTGCCGAATCCGAAGCATCCGGAAGCTGGCATAATTGGATTTTTAAGAGACAGACCTGGTAATTCTACTGCTAATCTACTCATACGCGAATCACTCCTGACTGGAAAACTGGTCCATCTGAACAAACCTTCAAATAATCTACCTCAGTTTTTTCAGTTGTTTCACATACACATGCAAAGCATGCTCCAATGCCACATCCCATCCGTTGCTCAAAAGAGAGATAGCCTTCTTTATGTGGGTACATTTTTTCCAAAGCAGCAAGCATCGGAGTTGGACCACAACTATAATATACAGCGAAGTCGTCTGGCATATTTTCTAAAACATTAGTTACAAAACCTTTGTGACCGTAGCTTCCATCTGCCGTTACTATATGAGTTTCACCAAGCTTATTAAATCGATCCTCGTAGAAAACAACTTCTTCGGACTGAAAGCCTAGCACATGGATTGGCTCCACACCTTTTTCAACTAATCTTTTAGATAACTCGTAGAGAGGAGGTACTCCAATTCCTCCACCAACTAGTAATGCTTTTTCACCTGAAGAGACTTTTTCTATTGGAAAACCTTGACCTAAGGGACCCAATACATCTACAGAGTCCCCTTGCCTTTTCTCTGATAGCAGGACAGTTCCTCTACCATCAGCACGGTAAATCATCGTAAATTCTGACACTTCACTATTTATAGAACAAATACTAATGGGTCTTCTTAATAGTGGCTCCATTTGACTAGCCACACGTACATGAACAAATTGGCCGGGCTGCTTCATTTCCTGTACGAGCTGTCCCTTTAATGTAAGCATAAAAATGTTCGTCGCAATTTTTTGTTGAGATACAACGATCATTTGCTCCTGTTTAATCATGCACGAACCTCCTGTAGTTTCATCGTGTCCGTTGAAAAACTCATAGACTCAATCACTCGGACCATAGCTTCTGCCGTATCTAAGGAAGTTAAACAAGGGATTCCATTTTCAACAGACTCTCTTCGAATACGGAAACCATCACGCTCCGGTTGCATACCTTTGGTTAAAGTATTGATAACGAATTGAGCTTCCCCTTTTTGAATAACATCCAGTAAAGTTGTACCCTTTGAACCAATTTTATCTACGATATCAACTGGGATACCTGCTTCTTGGATCGCTTTAGCTGTACCCTCTGTAGCAATTATACGGAAACCAATTGCATGGAAACGTTTAGCGATACCTGTTGCTTCTTCTTTATCTTTATCCGAAATGGTCATTAATACGGAACCGTGATCTTTAATTTCCATTCCAGCAGCTACTAAGCCTTTGTATAGAGCTTTTTCTAATGTTATGTCTTTACCCATAACCTCTCCCGTAGATTTCATTTCTGGTCCTAGTGTAATATCTACGCGGCGTAGCTTAGCAAAGCTGAATACAGGTACCTTTACATATACTCCAGGACTGTTAAGCGCAAGCCCTGTTTTGTAACCTTGTTCTACGATGGAATGTCCTAAAATTGCCTTAGTTGCAATATTCGCCATAGGTATAGATGTTATTTTACTTAGGAACGGCACTGTACGGCTTGAACGTGGGTTTACTTCAATTACATAAACCTCTTCTTGTGAAATGACATATTGTATATTCATCAGACCTACAATTTTTAAACCTCTTGCCAATCTAGTTGTATAATCCACTAATGTGTCTATATGTTTTTGTGATAGCTTTTGTGGTGGATATACAGCAATTGAATCACCTGAGTGAACTCCTGCTCGCTCAATATGCTCCATGATACCTGGTATTAGAACATTCTCTCCATCACAGATTGCATCGACTTCGACCTCTGTACCAGTTAAGTAACGGTCAATTAATACTGGCTTTTCAGGGCTAGCTTCAACAGCGTTTTCCATGTAGTGTTTAATTTCATCTTCATTGTAAACGATTTGCATTGCTCGACCACCTAATACATAAGAAGGTCTAACTAATACCGGATAACTGATTTCATTCGCAATTTCGATTGCTTCCTTTACAGACACAGCAGTTTTTCCTAGCGGCTGAGGAATTCCTATTTCGTGAAGAGCAGCTTCAAATTTATTTCGATTTTCTGCTCGATCTATATCTTCTAGAGTAGTACCTAATATTTTTACTCCTCTTTCTTCTAACGCTTCCGCTAGGTTAATAGCTGTTTGACCGCCAAATTGTACTACTACCCCTTTTGGCTTCTCAAGGTCCACGATGTGCATAACATCTTCTACTGTCAACGGCTCAAAATATAATTTATCGGAAATGGAGAAGTCAGTAGAAACGGTTTCGGGATTATTATTGATAATAATCGCTTCATAGCCTGCTTCTTTAATGGCCCATACAGAGTGAACGGTTGCATAATCAAATTCAACTCCTTGCCCGATTCTAATTGGACCAGAACCAAGTACAATGACACTTTCTTTGTCTGTGCGAATGGATTCGTTTTCCTCTTCATAAGTCCCGTAGAAATAAGGGGTTTCTGATTCGAACTCTCCTGCACAAGTATCTACCATTTTGTAAACTGGTATAATTCCATGTTCCTTTTTAAAGTTGTATACTTCTATTTCTTTCACGTTCCAATACTTTGCTATTGTTTTATCAGCAAAGCCCATTCTTTTTGCTTTATATAGAATTTCTTGATTAAAAGGATTTTCCTGTATTACTTTTTCATATTGCACGATATTTTGTAATTTGTTTAAGAAAAACAGATCTATTTGAGACCATTCATGGATTTGTTCGATGGTCACACCACGGCGAAGTGCTTCTCCGATAAAGAATAGGCGCTCATCTCCTGCACGACGAATTCTTTTCGCAATCCATTCGTCTGTAATGGATTCACTGTTTTTCATTTCCAAATGAAAGTGACCTGTTTCTAAGGAACGGACAGATTTTAAGATTGCTTCCTCAAATGTACGTCCTAGCGACATTACTTCTCCAGTTGCCTTCATTTGTGTTCCAAGATTACGTTTTGCTGATTCGAATTTATCGAAAGGCCATCTAGGAATTTTTGCAACAATATAGTCTAAAGCTGGCTCGAAGCAAGCGTATGTCTTTCCAGTTACCGGATTCATCATTTCATCAAGCGTAAGACCTACTGCAATTTTTGCAGCAAGCTTCGCGATTGGATAGCCAGTTGCCTTTGATGCAAGTGCTGATGAACGACTTACACGTGGGTTAACTTCAATAATATAGTACTGGAAGCTATATGGATCTATAGCAAGCTGTACATTACATCCACCTTCGATTTTCAGCGCACGGATGATCTTTAAGGAAACATTTCGAAGCATTTGGTTTTCACGGTCCGACAATGTTTGTGTCGGTGCTACTACAATCGAGTCTCCCGTATGAATGCCTACTGGGTCAAAGTTTTCCATATTACAAACAACGATTGCATTATCAGCTGAATCTCGCATTACCTCATATTCAATCTCTTTGAAGCCAGCAATCGATTTTTCTAGTAGACATTGAGTCACAGGGCTATACTTTAAACCGCTAGTAACGATTTCTACTAAGTCTGTATCATTGTGACAAATTCCTCCTCCAGTCCCCCCTAAGGTAAAGGCTGGTCTTACGATTACTGGGTAGCCGATTCGCTCTACAAACGCCTTTGCTTCCTCAAGGTTGTGGATAATATCACTTTCCGGAACTGGCTCGTTCAATTCATTCATTAACGAACGGAATAAGTCACGATCCTCTGCTTTATGAATCGCCTCTAGTTTTGTACCAAGAATTTCAATTCCCAACTCATCCAATATCCCTGATTCATCTAATTGAATCGCCATATTCAAACCTGTTTGTCCGCCTAATGTTGGAAGGATTGCATCTGGACGCTCTTTGCGGATGATTTTACTCACGAATGGAAGAGTAATAGGTTCAATATATACTTTGTCTGCAATTTCCGTATCAGTCATAATAGTTGCTGGATTCGAGTTTACTAATATGACTTTGTATCCTTCTTCTTTAAGGGAAATACATGCTTGTGTCCCCGCATAGTCAAACTCTGCAGCTTGACCGATTACAATTGGACCAGATCCGATTACTAAAATAGTTTCTATATCTTTACGTTTAGGCATGTGAAGTCTCCTTTTTGCTTTCTTTATTCATTAATTCAATAAATTGATCAAATAAGTGGGTTGAGTCCTCTGGACCGCATGACCCTTCTGGATGAAACTGTACACAAAACACAGGGTATTTTTTATGTCTTACACCTTCAATTGTTCCATCATTTAGTGCTACATGAGTAATCTCTAGCTCTGTATTATTAATGGAATCTGCATCAATCGCATAGCCGTGGTTTTGAGAAGTTAGCTCTGTTCTTCCAGTAGTTAAATCCTTTACTGGATGATTTCCGCCACGATGACCAAATTTCAGCTTAAATGAGGTTGCACCACTTGCTAGTGAAATTAACTGGTGACCTAGGCAAACTCCGAAGATTGGGACATTTCCTATTAGACCTTTTACCATTTCAATAGATTCTGGTATATCCGTCGGATCCCCAGGGCCATTAGATAGCATGACACCATCAGGACGCATAGCTAAAATCTCTTTTGCTGATGTGTTAAAAGGTACTACAATTACGTCACAATCACGTTTGTTTAGCTCTCTTAGGATGCCATGCTTCATACCGAAGTCTACCAAAACTACTCGTTTTCCTCGTCCAGGACTCGGATAAGGTCTAGTAATTGAAACCTGCTCCACTACATTTCTAGGAATTTCAGTAGATTTTAACTTTGCCACTGTTTCTTCCACATTCACTTCTTCCCCAGCGGCTGTTAGCGTTCCTTTTAAAGAACCGTGCTTACGAATAATGCGTGTCAGCTTTCGAGTATCAATTCCTTCAATTCCTGGAATATTTTTTAAAGTTAAAAATTCATTCAATGTACTTTGGTTACGGAAGTTAGATGGGCTCTCTGCTAGCTCCCGAACTACAACTCCAGACAAGGCGATTTCAATTGCTTCAAAATCATCTGGATTAATACCGTAGTTACCTACCATCGGATACGTAAACGTAAGTATTTGACTGCAGTTGGATGGATCTGAGATAGATTCCTGATAGCCTGTCATAGCAGTTGTAAAAATAACTTCACCAATTGTCCCTGTTTCTCCACCAAATGCATTTCCTTGAAATACAGTACCGTCCTCTAATATTAAATATCTTGTTTTCATGCTTGTTCCTCCTGCCATACGATTTCTCCGTTAAAGATTGTTATTTGTGGCCAACCTGTACAAACCCATCCATCAAACGGAGTATTTCTTCCTTTAGAAAGAAATGCTTCTTTATCTATTTTTTGCTCTTTAGTTAAATCTACTAATACTAAATCAGCTGGAGCTCCTATTTCTAGCTTGCCAAATTCAAATCCAAATACGTTCGCTGGCTTGATGGTCAAATAATCTAGCAGTTGCTTTAATGACCATTCTCCCGTTTTAACGAAATGTGTATATAGCAATGGAAATGCCGTCTCTAATCCTACTATTCCAAAGGGAGCCTTCTCGAAACCATGTGCTTTCTCTTCATCTGTATGAGGTGCATGGTCTGTTGCTATAAAATCTAATGTCCCATCTAACAACCCTTCGCGTAAAGCCATCATATCGTCTCTACCTCTAAGCGGTGGATTCATCTTCCAAGTTGCATCATTTGAGGGAATATCCTCCTCGCAAAGTAGCAAATGATGTGGGCTTACTTCTGCTGTAACATGAATTCCCGCCTTCTTAGCCTCTCGGATCACTCGAACCGATTCCTTCGTACTTACATGGCAAACGTGATAATGCGCGCCTGCTGCTTCAGCTAATAATATATCTCTCGCAATATGTACCGATTCTGAAACGGAATGGATTCCTTTTAATCCAAGCTCTTCATTTCGCTTTCCTTTATGCATTACTCCACCGTACAAAAGGGAATTATCCTCACAGTGAGCTACAACAGGAATAGTATGTTTTGCAGCCTCTTGCATCGCTTCCAGCATAGTTCCAGCTGTTTGCACGCCGACTCCATCATCTGTTAAAGCAAATGCACCATGTTCTTTTAGGGCAGCTATATCTGTGCGTTCTTTACCTGCTTGACGAATGGTAATAGAAGCATAAGGAAGTACTCGAACTAGTGCATTTTTATCTACTAAATCTAATACATGAGAGAAGTTTTCGACTGTATCAGGAACTGGACGAGTATTAGGCATTGCACAAATCGTAGTGTACCCCCCTTTTGCAGCAGCTTTAGTTCCTGTTTCTATTGTTTCTTTATGCTCTCCCCCTGGCTCACGTAAATGAACGTGCACATCAATAAAGCCAGCGGATAGTAACATTCCTTTACCGTCAATCACTTGCGCATCTTCTAAAGTAGGGGTAGGAGTAATTTCAGCTATTTTTCCGTCTTTTACTACAACTGATGTAGTTTCTAATTCACCTGATTTGTTTACTAGTTGGACGTTTTGAATAATTTTTGTCATGTTATTCTCTCCCTTTCAAGATCATTTCGATCACAGCCATACGGATATAAACACCATTCTCCATTTGCTTAAAAATTCTAGAACGTTCACACTCTACTAATTCACTAGCAATTTCCACGTCACGGTTAAAAGGTGCAGGGTGCATAATGATTGCTCCATCTTTCATCCTTCGTTCCCGATCTGCTGTAAGGCCATAAGACTTGTTATACGCTTCCTTTGAAAAAGAAGCTAAACCATCGTGACGTTCATGTTGTACGCGAAGCATCATTAATACATCACTTGTTTCTATCGCTTCCTCAAAACTATTAATAGTTTCAAATTCTCCTTGCCATTCAGGAGGACAGACAAATTGAACGGTGGCTCCTAGTCTTGTAAGAGCTTGAGCATTAGACCTTGCCACTCTGCTATGCACTATGTCCCCTACTATCGTGACAATTTTATCCTCTAAAGTACCAAACTCCTGCCAGATCGTATAAATGTCCAACAGACTTTGAGTTGGATGGTTTCCAGTGCCGTCTCCGCCGTTAATGATTGCAGGCTTTACTCTACCAATTAGCTCTTCAAAATAATTATTTTGCTCATGTCTTATAACTATTGCATCAAGACCTATAGCTTCTAGCACCTTTACCGTGTCATATAAGGTTTCACCTTTTAACGTACTTGAAAATCCAGCTTCAAATGGCAACACATCGATTGGAAGCCTTCTCTCGGCCATTTCAAAGCTCATCTTTGTTCTAGTGCTCGGCTCAAAAAAGAGATTTGCCATTGTATATTTATTTTTTAAAGTAGAGGCCGCGCCTGTTCGGAATGCTTCGGCTTGCTCTAATATTGCAATTATTTGTTCTACAGATAATTCCTTCATTGAGACTAAGTTTTTCATGAATATCCGCCTTTCTATAAAAAAACCTCTTGAAAAAGCTCAAGAGGGTTCGTTAAAGCGTGATCAAAGAAGAGATTTTTAACTAAAATTCTCTTTTTAATCTGAACCCTTCGTTGACTCTCTGTTCAACTTTTTAAAAGGTCATTATTCTATTGTCTCTTTGCCTGATGCTTGGGCTTCTTTTTTACCTGGTAGTATCCAGTTTAAAACTACACCAACGATTGCTGCTAGTGCCATACCTTCCACGCTCAAAGCCTCTGTAACTATAAATTTAGCTCCACCTATACCAATTACAAGGATTACCGAAGCAATGACTAGATTGCGACTATTCCCAAAATCAATATTTGCTTCTACTAGCATTCGCAATCCACTAGAAGCGATAATTCCGAAAAGAAGGATAGATACTCCCCCCAGTACCGCAGTAGGTATCGTCGTAATTAGAGCCATACCTTTACCAAAGAACGACAGTAGCATGGCAATCACAGCTGCGCCCATTATGACATAAACACTATATACGCGAGTAATTGCCAGTACCCCAATATTTTCACCATAGGTTGTCTTTGGAGGTCCGCCTATTAAGGCACTCGCAAATGTCCCAAGACCATCCCCTAGAAGTGATCGATGTAGACCTGGTTCTTTAATGTAGTCTCTATTAACGACCTTTCCTAATACTAATTGATGACCAATATGTTCCGAAATAGTAACTATGACTATAGGTACCATAATGAGTAAAATTCTTGATGTAACTTCAAAATCATAATGTACCCCTGGTATTAAGAAATCAGGTAACGCTAGCAAGCTAGCCTCTTTCACTGGTGTAAAATCTACAATACCTATGAGGATAGAATAAAGATATCCAACGACTAAGCCTATTAAAATTGGCATTGTACTAATAATATTTTTAAAGAAGATTGTACAAATGATTGCTGTAAACAATGTCACAAGCGCTGCTGAAAAATGTAAGAAGCTATATTCTTTTAAACCTGTTTCTGCATTTGTAATATTCATCGCCATGTCCACAGCTACTCCAGCTAATCCAAGACCAATTACCATAATGACCGGACCAACTACGATTGGTGGTAATAACTTCATGATCCACTTATAGCCGCTTTTCCAAATGATCAGCGACACTATACCATATACTAAACCTACAAAAATAGCTCCAATCATGGCATTTCCTGGGTCTATAGCTTTTCCTGTGGATTCATTTAATCCGTTGGAAGCAACAAGTATGGGCGCTATGAAAGCAAAGGAAGAACCAAGATATGCTGGTACTTGAAATCTGGTTATCATTAAGAAAATGATAGTTGCTATACCACTAGTTAGCAATGCGATAGCGGGACTTAACCCTACAAGCTGAGGTACTAATATTGTTGAGCCAAACATTGCAAACATATGCTGAAAGCTTAATGTAATCAGCTGTCCACCTGTAGGCTTGTCATTTACATCTAGTATTGCCTTTGACATTTAAAGCCGCCACCTTTTTTTGATTTATTCAAAGATCGTTACAGCATCTATTTTGTCTGTCTCTGTAACTTTAACTACTATTTTTTCACTGCTAGAAGTTGGAATGTTTTTGCCGACATAATCTGCTCGGATTGGTAGCTCTCTATGCCCTCTATCGATTAAAACTGCTAGTTGTATTTGAGATGGCCGACCTATATCCATTACAGCATCCATTGCCGCTCGAACTGTTCTTCCTGTGAAGAGAACATCATCTACTAAAATTACTTTTTTATTCGTTACATCGTGGGTAATATCTACTTGCTGGACTAAAGGCTCGTTAGAAGCACTTTTGATGGATAAATCATCTCTATACAGTGTAATGTCCAATTCACCTGTTTTAATTGGTTTACCTTCAATTTTAGTGATTCTCTCTGCGAGTCTTTGTGCTAAAAACGTTCCCCTAGTTTTTATGCCTACCAATATACATTCCTCAATCCCTTTGTTACGTTCGATTATTTCATGTGCAATACGGGTAAGCGCCCTGCTAATTGCTTGTTCATCTAATATACTTGCTTTTTCTTCCATGACTTCGCCTTCCTTCTTTTCGGAATATAAAAAACCTCTTGAGCTAGAGGAGCCCAAGAGGTTGTATGTGCGCGTTAAAATATAGTGATCCTACTAATCCGCAGAATAATAGTGAGTCACTTTCACATGTACCTTCTCAGCCTCTCTGGACTGTTATTAAAGGTGAATCTATTTAATTTATTGTAATCAGTATATCTGACTATTCTTCTTTTGGCAACGATGTTTTTCGTAAATCTTCAAGTAAATCTGTGAAATCTGCTGGCAGTGGGTATGAGAATTCTAAGTACTCCCCAGTTCTAGGCTGTATAAAGCCAAGAACTCCAGCATGTAAAACCTGTCCATTAAAGTTTAGTGTTTTCTTTGGACCGTATTTTGGATCTCCAGCTAAAGGATAACCGATATACTTCATATGCACACGAATTTGGTGTGTTCTACCTGTTTCTAATTGACATTCCACTAAAGTATACTTGTTAAATCGTTCTAATACACGGAAATGTGTTACAGCATGCTTACCGTTATCCACGACTGCCATGTTTTGACGTTCTTTTTTATCTCGTCCAATAGGAGCATCGATTGTTCCTTTATCATGGGCAATATGGCCATGAACAAGAGCTGTATATTTACGAGTAACCGTTTTCTTCACTAGCTGGTCCACTAATGATACGTGGGCCACATCATTTTTAGCAACCATTAAAAGACCTGTCGTATCCTTGTCAATACGATGAACAATTCCTGGACGTAAAACTCCATTAATACCAGATAGATCCTTAATTTGATACATAAGACCATTAACAAGTGTACCACTTAGATGTCCTGGAGCCGGATGAACAACCATACCTCGAGGCTTGTACACTACTAATACATCCTCGTCCTCATAAACGATTTCTAGATTTAAGTTTTCTGCAACAATATCTAGCTCCACTGCTTCAGGAGGAGTGACGATGATGACATCACCTTCTTTTACTTTGTAGCTTGTCTTAGCAGGTTCATTGTTGACTAAAACAATACCTTCTTTTATAAAATTTTGAATTTGTGTACGGGACCAGTCTGTCTCAAAAGAAGCTATTGCTTTGTCGATTCTTTCTTTTTCTTGGTCCTTTTCAATAATAAACGTTAATTCTTCCATTATTTCACCTTTTTCTTTTCAGCTCGTTCTTCTTGTAGTATAAAAAGAATTACTACTACAACTCCTATAGTCAGGGCAGCATCTGCAATATTAAAAATCGGAAAATCATAGTTAACAATTGGGATGAGTACGTCTACAAAATCAACTACTTCACCCTTCCAAAGTCGATCTATAAAGTTTCCAATTGCTCCACCTAGTAAAAGCATTAATCCTACTTGAAAAATAGGTTTTCCTTTTGCTTCCTTATGGAAGTAATAAATAATCGCAGCTATAACGATTACCGTAACTACCGCAAAAAATCCTATTTGTCCTTGCAGCATTCCCCAAGCGGCACCACGGTTACGATGGGAAAGCAGTGCAAAGTAAGGGTCCCAAATCATAATTTGTTCACCAAGCGTCATATTTTTAACTACAAGCCATTTTGTCCATTGATCTAAGGCAATGACAAATGCGGCTAGTCCATAAAATTTCCACACATTAATTCCCCCGATATTCAAATAAGCCTTTACGACCTCTCTCATCTGTTGTAATGAATTTTACATCTAACCAATAATTATTGAAAAAGATTTTTGCTGAATAATATTAAACAATCTACAATAGTTTACCATAGAATCCTATCCTACGTAAAAGAGCATCTCTAGTTTGTGCAAAGAAAATTTAATTGTTCTCTTCCCTATATCATTTAACATAAAAGAAATACTATGCGTTTTTTATAGATTGTATAAGATTCTGTGCAGAGAAAAAGCGAGCACGTAAACGACAAACGTCTACGCACTCGCTACACTTTTTTATAAATTTTAGTACTGTCTAATTAATTATACGTAATGCTTTTCTACGACTTCAGCACAACGAGAACATAAAGTTGGATGAGCTTCACTTTCTCCTACCGTTTCAGCAATTGTCCAGCAGCGTTCACATTTTTCACCCTCTGCTTTTTCTATAACAACAGATGAATGCTCCAGCACTAAGCTGTTTGCCGGTGCTTCGGATTGTGAGCCTCCCAAAACAAACTTAGAGACGATAAATAATTGTGCGAAATCAATTGCGTCCGTATCGAACAAGGATTTATATTCATCACTAACATATAAAGTAACTTTTGCCTCTAAAGATTTACCAATTGTTTTTGCATTGCGAGATTCCTCAAGCGCCTTAAGAACATCATCACGTAGTTCCATGATTTTCTCCCATTTAGGAGCAAGAGCTTCGAATGCTGGATACTCTACAGACTCTGGCATATCCGTTAATTGAACACTTTCTTCCTTCTCATGCTCTAAATAAGCCCAAAGCTCATCCGTTGTATGTGGAAGAATTGGTGTTAATAGTTTCAATAAAGCTAAAAGTGTATCATACATGACAGATTGCATAGCACGACGATCTTGATCATCTTCTCCATAAATATAGACAACGTCTTTGGCAATATCTAAATAGAATGAGCTTAATTCACCCGATACAAAGTTATTTACAGTATGATAAACGGTTGCAAAATCATAGCGCTCATAAGCCGCTCTAACCGTCTTAATCACTTCTTGTAATTTCATGTACATGTATTGGTCTACTTCACGTAAATCTTCAAAAGCTACACGGTTGCTTGCTGGGTTAAAGTCACTGATATTCCCATGCAAGAAGCGAAGTGTATTGCGGATTTTACGATATACTTCCGTTACTTGCTTAATAATTGCATCAGAAACACGAACATCCGCAGTATAATCTACTGAAGCAACCCATAAACGTAAGATGTCAGCACCTAATTGGTTCATAACTTTAGCTGGCACAATTACATTTCCTAATGACTTACTCATTTTACGACCATTTCCGTCTAGGATAAAACCATGACTTAGTAGTCCTTTGTATGGAGCATGCCCATACATTGCTGTACTTGTAATAAGGGATGAGTTAAACCAACCACGATATTGGTCAGAGCCTTCCAAGTATAGATCTGCTGGGAATACTAAATCATCGCGTTCCTCTAAAACGCCATGATAAGATGAACCCGAATCAAACCAAACGTCCATAATATCTGTTTCTTTTGTGAAAATCCCATTTGGACTATGTGGGTGTGTGAAACCTTCTGGAAGAAGGTCTTTTGCTTCCCTTTCAAACCAAATATTCGAACCATGCTCACGGAATAGACTGGATACATGTGCAATCGTTTCCTCCGTTAGAATCGGTTCGCCATCCTCTGCATAAAATACTGGAATTGGCACGCCCCATACACGTTGACGAGAAATACACCAATCTCCGCGATCACGAATCATATTGTAAAGACGAGTTTCGCCCCAAGCAGGTGTAAATTTAGTGTTACGGATAGACTGTAATAACTCATCTCTAAAAGCCTCAATAGATGCAAACCACTGTGGTGTTGCACGATAGATTACAGGCTTTTTGGTACGCCAGTCATGTGGATAAGAGTGAGTAAAGAATGTAAGCTTCTCTAATGCTCCTGCTTCTTCTAACGCTTCTGTGATGGCTTTGTTTGCTGTATCATAGAATAACCCTTCGAAGCCTGGTGCTTCTGCTGTCATTACTCCACGCTCATCTACAGGACAAAGTACGTCTAAACCGTAAGCTTTACCAACATAAAAGTCATCTTCTCCGTGACCTGGTGCCGTATGAACACAGCCAGTACCTGATTCAGTAGTGACATGCTCCCCGAGAATGATCAAAGACTCACGATCATATAATGGATGCTTAGCAACTAGACGATCCATTTCTTGACCAAGAATTGTGCGTTCAATAGAATACTCTTCCCATTCAAGTTCAGATGCTACGGATTCTACCAAGTCTTTTGCTACTACATATTTATTTCCTTTTGCTTGGACTACTACATACTCAACTTTCGGATGCAAGGAAATGGCAAGGTTGGCAGGAATTGTCCAAGGAGTCGTTGTCCAAATAATAAACTTGGTACCTTCTTCTAATACTCCTTTACCATCTGTTACAGCAAAGCTTACATAGATCGATGGAGACTTTTTGTCTTGATATTCGATTTCCGCCTCTGCAAGCGCTGATTCACTTGAAGGTGACCAGTAAACAGGCTTTAACCCTTTATAAATGTAACCCTTTTTAGCCATTGCACCAAAAACTTCAATTTGGCGGGATTCAAATTCAGGTTTTAATGTAACATAAGGATTTTCCCAATCACCACGCACACCTAAACGTTTAAACTGTGAACGCTGGTTATCAATTTGTTGGTAGGCATAATCCTCACATAGCTTTCTAAATTCTGCTAATGATAATTCTTTACGCTTGACCCCTTTGTTCGTTAAAGCTTGCTCAATCGGCAGTCCGTGAGTATCCCAGCCTGGAACATATGGAGCATGATAGCCAGTCATTGATTTGTGACGAACGATCATATCTTTTAGAACTTTGTTTAAAGCATGCCCAATATGAATATCACCGTTTGCATAAGGAGGGCCATCGTGTAGTACAAAAAATGGACGGTCTTTCGTTCTCTCTAAAACCTTTTTGTAGATATCCTGCTCTTCCCATTTTGCTTGGATATCCACTTCTTTTACTGGTAAATTTCCTCGCATAGGGAAATCTGTTTTTGGCATTAATAATGTGTCTTTGTATTCCATTTGTTCTTCCTCCTTCGATTTTAGCAGGTAATGATATATTCCTTGAAAATAAAAAAACCCCTCATCCCAAAAAGGGACGAGAAGTTATGCTCGCGGTACCACCCTACTTGCGACTACTTAAAAGTAATCGCCGCTTAGTATGTCATAACGGGACATATCCGAGGACACTTAAAAATTCAGTGACCTTGCTCCAAAGTGATTTTCTAAAACGCTTCATTGCTTGAGCTTCCACCATCCCCAAGTCGCTTGACTGAAATCATTTTAGACGTCTTTTTCAATGCATGTATATATGATATGAAATTATTATAGGAAATGTACGACCATCAGTCAAGAAATCTCTTATTCCTCTGTCGCAGAAATACGGTCAACAGCTGTAGAATCTACATCATACTCCATCAGATGATTCCAATCGTCTGTATTAATGAGATCTAATTGAGCCTCGACTAGCATTTTAAAGCGATTTCTAAACACTTTCGACTGTTTCTTCAATTCCTCTATTTCTAAAGCAATTCTACGAGCTTTAGATAAAGCTTCATTGACGATCCGGTCAGCATTTTTTTCTGCCTCTTTTACAATCAACTTAGCTTCTTTTTGAGAGTTTCGTCTTACTTCCTCAGCCGCCTCTTGGGCAACTACTATGGATTTATGTAAGGTTTCTTCTATAGTGGTGAAGTGGCCGACCTTTTCATTGGTCGACTTCAATTTAAGCTCTAACTCTTTTTTCTCTTTAATGAGTATTTCTAAGTCTTTCATGATCTGATCTAGAAACTCATTCACTTCATCTTCATTATACCCTCTGAATCCCTTGCTGAACTCTTTATTATGTATATCAAGTGGTGTTAGTGGCATCCTATCCATCTCCTTTACATACTAATCTTCTTCCCTCTATTATACATTTCCAACAGGTTGAAAACATCTAAATTTCAAATTTAATTTATGGAAATCATTTTTTTGGCTCTAATCTACCAATTTGCAGTCTAATTTTGTCTTTTTTTGTTCTTCCCTCAATCATCAGTAACTTTAATCGACCAAACCCTCTTACAGAAATTAAATCTAACTCCTGCAACTCTAATGACGTTTGTTCTTTCACTGTGAAATTGACCTTTACTTTCCCACCTTGAATAATAGAGGCAGACTTTTGCCGAGAAATATTGAAAATAGAGGAGATAACGGTATCCAGCCTTAGCGAGCTAACGGTATGATTTTCTGAGATCCAAATTTCTTGCTGTCTAAAATAGTTCGATGGATCCTCCACTACTTCCATATGAACTTTTACCTTACCAATACTGACGAAATTTGCCCGCACATAATCTAGAACCTCTGTGGCAACTACAAATTGAATAGAACCTTCCTCCACCCGAATATCACCAAATTTACTTCGATCAATCCCTAAGGACATCATCGAGCCCAGTACATCCTGATGCTTTAATGTTACAAACTTTTTTGGATACTTTACTTCCACTACGGTCATATTATAATCCGATTCCGTCGGTTCAAAATAAGATGGATAAAGTAGTATCCTTTTTCTCTCCGCATCCTCTAATGCACCAGCAGAGCTGGATTCAATCAATTCATATTGTCCACGTATAGACTCCACGATAAATTGTTGTCTCGGGTCTAAGAAATCCGTTAACTTTGGCGCATAACGATCCTCAACCTCTCTCATCATACTAACCGTTTGCTCTATAAACGGTTGCTCTTCTTTTCTAAAATGCTGTAATAAATGCTCCATATAAATAAGACCTCACTAAAATTTATTATAAGAAAAGCGCAATCGCCTATTTCTGCCCCGACAGGCAAATGGGAAAAGCGAGGAGGCAGCTCTCCAGCCACCGGAGCTTTTCCCATTTGACCCCGAGGGGCAAGGCGATGAAGCTAGACAACAAGAAAAGCACAATCGCCTGTCTCTGCCCCGACAGGCAAATGGGAAAAAGCGAGGAGGCAGCTCTTCAG
>JBEMAY010000056.1:0-21304 GCA_040274765.1 Psychrobacillus sp. | reverse complement strand
GGCCACTGGCCTGAGCCACGTAGCCGGCATGCTGGTTTACGTTCCCTCAGACCAGATCGTCAGAGGGCTGACGACACCGATACCAAACTTGGCTGAAGTTTCCCGGTACAAAAAACGCTGACATGTCTAAATAATTATCCAACTTTTATTCAAGAAATTGAAAAAGTAATAAATGACGATATCATTAATCCTAAAACTGCTGAAATAAATGAATTTCGGAACTGGCTGTCTAATCAAGTTACAGACACTGGTGCAAGTTTAAACGATAAAACAGTCACGCAAAAATTAAACGCATTAAAGGATATTGAGATTCATTTCCAGACTTCAATATTTGGAGAAACGGATACGGAACAATTGAAACAATTGAAAGACATAGTTGTAGCTGATGCGTCCTATATAAAATATAGAGGAGTATCTGGAAGCTCAATTGATTATTACATTCGTTTTATAGAATCTAAACCTACTATTCAAGAAAATGAGTCTTTTACTACGGATGACTTTCTTTCTGAGGTTTATATTGATAAAAAAGAGCTCACTCGTTTAATTTCTCTACTTGAAAATAAAAAGAATCTTATTCTGAAAGGTGCACCTGGAGTAGGGAAAACGTTTATAGCAAAACGTTTAGCTTATGTGATGATGGAAGAAAAAGATGAGACACGAATTCATATGGTTCAGTTCCATCAAAGTTATAGTTATGAGGATTTTATTGAAGGTTTTCGTCCAAAAGCTGAAGGTGAGGGTTTTGAACTGAAACAAGGCCCATTTGTGAAATTTGCAAGAAAAGCTGCACGTGATCCAGAGCGAGATTACTTCTTTATTATCGATGAAATTAACCGAGGCAATATGAGTAAAGTATTTGGGGAATTAATGATGCTTATCGAAACAGATAAGCGAGGCGAGCAAATTAATCTTCTATATTCTAATGATAAGTTTTCAGTTCCATCTAATTTATACATTATTGGGATGATGAATACTGCGGACAGAAGCTTAGCCTTACTAGACTATGCTCTTAGAAGAAGATTTTCCTTCGTTGAAATTAAACCTGCATTTCAAAATAATACATTTAAATCTTATGTGCACCATTTAAATAATCCAGAGGTATTAAACCGTGTCATTGATGAAATTACAAGTTTAAACAATCAAATTGTTGATGAACTAGGTACAGGCTTTCAAATTGGGCATAGTTATTTTGTAGGGGATGCCTTTAAAGTAGATGCTTCTAATCGTGTAGAAGAAGTTATTGAATATGAAATTATTCCTCAACTATTTGAATATTGGTTTGATGATGAACAGAAGGCAAACAGTTGGGCTGAACGACTTAGAGGTTGTTACGATGGAGAGAAATGAAAATATTCCAATTCGTAATATATATTACATGCTTTCATATGCATATCAAACATTGAATGTTTCAGAGTTTAAACATATCGGAACAGAAAAATTTGATAACGTCAAAGATCTTTATGCAGAGATTTTATCTATTGGTATGCCTGTATTAATTCGGGGAGGATTAAGTAAGGATTATATAGTTGTTAAAGAAACTTCCAATGTTATTAAAGGGAGAATCGATATAAATTCTACGATAAAGAAAAATGCGTTAATTAATAAGAAGCTTGAAGTGATATATGATGAGTTGTCGGAAAACATATTGTTGAATCAAATAATTAAAGCTACACTTGTTTATTTATCAAGCTCAGCAAAAATAAATCAGAAAAAACGTAGATTGTTTTATGGTTTTCTTCCTTATTTTGCTGAAGTGGAAGATATAGAGTTAGACTTGCAACTGTGGAAAAATATCAGATATAATCGGCAAAATATTAGATATGAGTTTATTGTAGATGTATGTAGATTTCTTTATGAAGAGCTATTACTTGATGTAAGTTCGACACCTCAAGCTATGAAAGAAGTGCAAGATGAACAAAGATTATCAACTTTATACGAAAAATTCATCTTTGCATTCTTCAAACGTGAAACGAATTATATTGTCTCACGGCCTCAAATTCAATGGAAGGTTGATGATGGATTTTCTGAAGCTCTACCAATAATGCAAACAGATCTTGTACTTCGGCAAGATAAGAAAACACTGATTATTGATACGAAGTTTTATTCAGAAAATATGGTAGCAAGATTTGATGGAGGGGTTTCCAAACAAAAATCGGCTAATCTCTATCAAATTTTTACATACGTGAATAATTGGAAAAAGGAACTGGATGAAACAGTAGGTGGTATGTTACTTTATGCGAAAACAACCGCATTAAATCAACCAAATCATACGTATAAAATTAATGAAAATGAAATTTTCGTATTATCTCTCGATTTATATCAAGACTTTAATGGGATTAAAGAAGATTTGATAGCATACACTCTCCTGTTCTTTAAATAGTTCAATAAGAGCAATTTTAAAGTATATGCATTCTTGTTAAGAAAAAGATATTTTACTATTACACCATAAGTAAAGCGATATAAAGAATTGGAGTAAATCGTAAATAGTCATTTAAGATTTGCTCGAATGTTAAAAAGTACAATAAAGTAGGTTTTCTTTGATAAGAGAGGCTAGAGCAAAAAGCGTATACCATCTTTATAAGTTTGGCAGAAATGGCCCCCAAAAATTGCAATGATTTTATCTATATATTTTTTAACTATTTTTAAATGGCTTATTATGCAGTAGCCGAAATATCCAGGCAATATATTCAAAATAGCCAGCTATCTGAATAAACTTTTCAGGTAGCTGGCCATTCGTCATACGCATCACAAAAGAAATTTTTTGTTGTGGACTTAAATATGAAGTTATTTTGTTCCAGCCTTTATCAAAATTAAATTTCTATCTCTTTATTGTCTATCTTTTTATGACGACTTGGTAAATCTAATTGCCAACGAATCATATCACCTAAAATAGGAAAGATATCATTATGCTTGCTACCTAAACGCATCCAGCTATTTTGAATTTCAAATAACCCGATGTCACGATTACCTGTTGAATTGTCTGGCAGATAATCTTTAAGAGAAATTAAATTGAAGTTATTTATTTCTTCTTCAGTTAATTGATAATATCGCCAAACAGGATTATTATGACTAAAATCTATATCTTCTAATCCGTCGAGTAACTGGTTTAAATGCTGTTCGTTTTTAAAACGTCCAAAAGCAAAATCATAAGTTAATTTAGCTAATGCTTTTAACATTACCGATTGTGCTAATAAAGTTTTGGTTTTCGCACTCTCTTCTCCAAAGGAAGGTAATGAAGTTACCTTATCCCAAAATTCTCTTGCAATATCCAGTTTTGGTTCCACTTGAGCAGGTGTTGCACCAGTAATATTTGTTTTATTTAAAAGGAGATGTGCATTAATTGAGACTATATCTTTACGAGTTATACTTCCATCATCCTCATGCCAATCTGTAATATCTTTCAAAGAAACTTTTATTAAACCATTTTCTAGTAGTTCCTCCTTAATGAATGCATTTACTGGATTTGAACTATCGAAATCTAATGCTAAGCTTCTCTCGACTTTCTTCGATAAGTTATTTAAATCATGGAATAATTGACGTTCCTCTATAATATCTAATCCTAGGTGGACTTCTAGTGCAACTTTACAAGTTGAACGAATAATCTCATAGCAATGAACCCATAATTCCATTTCATCGTCAGGTACAGTTCTATTATCTCTAGAGTGTGGGAATAATTTGTTTTTCTTGGGTGGATATTTATGTTCTTGGCGAATTTCTTCTAAAAAATCAATTAGTAATTGAATTCCTTTTCTTCGATGTTGCCCGTCCACTATAAAGAGAATATCTTTCTGGCTAAGCCATAAGCGTATACCTACATTTTCGTTTTCATTTGTTGTAATTTCTAGTGCTCTTAAATTACGGCCGTTTTTACCTGCGGAACGAAGATTAGCAACTAATGGTTGTAAAGCCATATAGGGCTGATCCCCAAGCATCTTTTGAATCGTATAGTACACTTCAGGGGCAGAGGTACCTTTATTTTCAAATTCCAGTACTGCAGCTGAAACAATGCCTTTTAAGATAAAACTAGCTAGCTTTGTAGCATGAATTATATCCAGTTTACGTTGAGCTATTGGCTCGCCTGCTCTTTCAGGTCGCTCGTTAGCAACATCTGACATTCTATGAAAATCATACATTGGTAATACGAAAGAAAGAGTAGTATTTCCTAAATTATTTGATATCTGAGCCTTAACTTGTAAATCTGAGCTTTGCGATGAACTTATTAAAGTATTTAACGGCTTAGGGGTTGTATCGTGATGATTGTTAAATTCCATATTGTCACTCCTATTTCATATGTATAGTGATATAATAATACTAACGACACCTGGAGTCAATAATAAAAGTCTAGGGAATTATAAAAAAGTCCCTGGGATTTTTTATAATTTGAATGTGTTAGAAATATTGAAGTTAAAATTAATATTTATTTTCATAAGTTTAGAAGTGGTGGTGATGAATCAATTTGACCTTAATGGTCCTTTGCATCTTAAAACTTCTAATATTTAAAATAGGAGTATTATATTTAACGTGTCCATAGGGATTATTTAGATTTGTTTAGCATTTCTACTTTATGGGATAAAACAAGAATAATCGTGCAACCTTGTATTCTGAGGTTGCATGATTTTTTATGTACGATAAGAGAGTATTGGAGCGAGTGCTAGTAGTTGCTAATATAGAAGTATTTTTAACAATATTATAATTGGATTTCTTGACCTAAAATAAGTAAATCTACAAAGGAGTCCAATTGGGTTACAAAGACGTAACCAATTATCCTGTAAAATGTAATTAACATAAAAAAAGGAGCTGGACGAATATGACAAACACTATTTTAAAATTAATGTATTTTAAAGAAGTAGGGGTTAACTTAAATGAAATGCTAGAGTTAAAATCAATGAATGCTACTGAGAAAATTGCAGTTGTTTTGAAATTAAGAGGTCTGTTTGTTAGTCACAATAAAAATATGCTGGTTTTTTCGAAAGCTAGTGCTAAAAGCGATATAAGAGATGTTATAATGTTGTTGAATCACCACGATATTCCATTTATTTGTAGAGATATACAAAAAATAGAAATATTAGTGAATGTAATATCAATAGAAAAAATGAAGCAGATTTTCTTTGCTGGAGGGAAACCATTTCCTATTAACTATATCAACTTTCATAGTAATTGGAGAAGCTTTGTTTCTCGTAAATTTGGCTACCGAGTGAATGCTTATCAACTAGAACATAATGTTGCCAGTTTTGTAAAAGCAGCAAATCTGGCTGGTCTTTCAACGTATGCAGGCTGTAATGGACACTTGAAAAAATCACCACGTTTTCAGTTTACAGGGCCAATTATGGGTGCTTGGTTTGAAGCAATCCAACAATTATTCATGGTTGATTACACTTTTAACTACCATTGGCAAGTGACATATAATGGGCTAACGGGAGCAGAGCTACGCGCAACATCTAAAGAAAAATGGAATCAAATGAAAATTCACGAAGACACATTAAAAATGGCGATGATTTTAGAAAGTCATGCAGCTGAAATTCGAGAGCTAAAAAAATATAGCTTCAGAAAATGTCATAAAGAAATTGTAACTGGTTGGATAGAAACAAAAAATTATAGTGCATTAAAGGAATGGATGCTTAGTCAAGTACAGGAGGTTCAATATGGAGTTGGAATCATTGATTCGTCAGGAAAAGGGGCGTAATGAGTTAAAAGTGAGGCTCCTAGAAGATCAAAATGATTGGCAGTCGATTGAAGGACGTGATGAATTATGGTTTGAGCAAGGCATCAAATTATATGAACGATTAATTCAATTAGATCCATTCAATCTGGCTTATTATACAAATCAATTAGTGAACTTGTATTTAGAAAGTGCAATTAACGAAAAAATATATCGTGGAAACATATTGAGAGCAGAAAGATTACTGAAGAAGGTAATTGATATAGACCCTGAACACGCACAAATCTATTATAGACTGGCTTTCATTAATGAGTATTTTGAGAAGTGGGAGGCTGTCCTCTTTTATGCAAATGAAGCATTGGATTACGGTATCTCTGAGGAGGAAGAAGTTAAACTTTCGGCTTTAATGGCATACGCTTATCGAAGGTTAGGTTTAGTCAAACGGTCAAGAGATCAATTTAAATATGCAAGAGAGTTAGATAAAGATAAAGAATGGTTTCTGTTTATCGAACATTATGAGGAATTAGGAAATAAAAGATTGAAAAACAGTAATAAGAGATTACAAACTGAAAAGGATAACATAGAGATATTACTTCAACGTAAACGGGAAAATCTCTGTTATATATTAAGTTTATACTCCAACCAAAATATGTTTATTGCAGCTGATACAGAAATTGATCTTACAATGAAAGAAGCAGAGCTACTAGCCTTTTTAGCTAAGCAAGAAGGAAATGTAACTTCATCTTATTCGATACTTCAACATATTTGGCCAGAGCTAGCACTTAATAATCCAACATCAAGTGTCGTAAAAAAGACGATTCATGAACTACGAAAAAAGTTTGCAGACTCCCAACTAGGATTGGTAATAAATACGGAATCTCCTGGTTATCTATTAAGTAGTTCCACTAAAATTGAAATCATCCAAGGAGTAAATTTTAATAGATTATCTTGCAGGTAGTTAATCCTTTAGACCAAATGAAGTTGTTACAGTTGCAAGAGAAAGAGGGAATCATATAGGATTCCCTCCCACATACATATATGAATTCTTTGAATGCTTAAATTATATACTTCATTATTTTTTTAATAAAATCCCATTTTATGATTTAGGCCATGAAAATTCATTTTTATAGAAAGTTTTTTTTAATCGAAGTAGGTCAATCTCCCACTTAGTAATATAAGGTGAATCAGGTTTACGACCTTTTAGACGTTTTGTATTAGAAGCAATAGTATAAGCAACTTTAGATAATCCAATTTCTTTTACTGCACGATATAATATAGCCCAGCGTTGTTCATCCGATAGAGCAGGGTTATTATAACCCATCTTTTTTAAAGGGCTTTCTTCTTGTAACTGTGGAAATTCGTTAATAACATCAATTTTTTGTGATAACACAGTAGATGGCCATTTGTAATTTAAATACTTTGGTGTTATACCTATTTTTGAAGGTTTAATATTATTCTGTAGAACAGCATGTTCTGAAACTGTAATAAATGCTGTTTTTTGCTGTACATCTATTAAAGCTGGAATAGTTATATATTCACCTGTTATTTTCTTACTATTTTTATCATATAAAGCAATCGTTATTTCGCTTAAATGCAGAGAAAATTTACTTATAAATTGATTTTTGGTTCTATCCTTTATTAGGCATAGATTTTCTTTTACAATATATGGGGCGCTAGTAAATTGCATATGATACATTCTATCTAATTTTCCATAGATTTTCTCAAATTCTTTATTAGTGAAGAAGTTTGATTTTAATAATAGTTGTTTTAGTTTTTTTAGGTCATTGTGAGTAAGGGAAGTTTCTTTTAGTTTAAAGTACTCAGTTGTTATTTCATTTTCATAAATCAGTTCAATATTATCTTTAACTACACTTAAAAATATTTTTTCTGAATCAGTCATAAAAGCATACCAGAACAAGTGCGCCAACTGATTTTTTGTGCAATATGGGATTATTTTTTCTATATGCTTTGTTATTAGATCATCAATAGTCAAATCAATTAATCTATACATTGAAAGCATTTTTAACGTATCTAAAAATATTGAAGGCATAAGAATAATATTCTCTGAAATTAGATGAATTTCTTTTTTAATAGTATTGCCAATTAGATTTTGATATTTTGTGTCTGCTAATGAAATAAGTAATTTGATAACGAAAGGATCTATTCTTTCTTTCAGAGGAGATTGAAATGTTTTGAGTAGTTCCTTGGTAAAATGAATAGTATCATCTTTATTTAAATTTAAAATCTTTATTTTTTGTTTATTAAAATTCTTGATTAAAGGTTCAATTAGTTCCTCATTGCCGCTTACAACGGCAGATTGAAATGTATGTAACCATTCCATTGGTGTAGTAGGCTCAATAATTTCATCTTTTATTGATACAAGTAATTTCTCTAAATTGATTATATTTTCATTTTGCTTAATGATAGTATTTTGAAGGTTGTGGTTTTGTTCTGTTAAGTTTGAAATTTGTTGTTCATAATGTTCAATAAGATTCTCAATTTGTTGCTCTACTTCATTATTAATCGCTGCCAATATCCGTTTTTTCACTGATTTATTCTCCTAATCTTGTGATGATCTTCAAAGAAGTTGAATTGGTTTAACTTAATTATATTGGAATATTTTTGAATTTCAATAATAAGTTTTTATAATAAAATTAAGCATAAAAAGTAATCAGTGATGCTTCACCAGGCAAGGTTCATCTCGAGTTTGATTGCTATAGTAATACCTTGTTTATGATAAGAATAAGCACTCTATATTCTTATAAAATGGAGAATGTATTTTACCTTAACTAGGAATTTAAAAAGTTGGAACTGAAAATATACTATCAGCTAAATATGATCGGGCTTTCTCAATTCTGGCAGTGTGGTATCCAACACCTAGAATAAATAAAAGAAGCCGATAAAACGGCTCCTTTATTATTTGTTCTTTATAGGAATTTTTCATTTCAGTAAAAACAATTTCAACGTATCTTCTGCTTCCTCATCCACTGAGTCGCAACCCACTTCTCACCAGTAATCACTGGTGCTCCCGCATGTAGGGTCAATTCATTTAAAGTTTGATCATTATAGAAGTACTCGAAATACACTGCCATCCCTTTTTTAGGCGTTACTGTGAAGTTCAGCTTAGGGAAAAAGGTTTCTCCGCCTTCTTCTACATCATTTAAGTACATGACGAGGGTACTGATTCTATTATTATTTGCTGCTTTGCTTGTTGATGAAAAGAAATCAAAATGAGCTTTATATTCTTGACCAGGCGTATACTTAAGGATTTGGAGGCCTTCTCCGTGTTCGATAGGTATATTCATAACAGCTGAGATTCTTTTTTCGACTCTAGCGACAATCGCGTTTTCACTTTCTTCAATGAACGTACCACTGCTTGTTCTCTGCTCATTTACTTCGCGTGCTGCTCCAATTTTGGATCGTTTGATTCGGTCCATCGACAATCTGATCAGTTCATCGCACTCTTCGTGGCTTAACATATTTCCTAATACCACTATTAATGGTTCCTCTAATCTAGCAACTATATCAATCTCTCTATCTGTCATTAATTTATGGCCCACGTGATCAAAAATCGTTTGCTCTTTCTTTTCCGTTATTAACATCACAACACCTCTTCATCTAATTAATTTTGTACATATAGAATTAATTTCTTATTTCATTTATGTAACCAGGATAAAAATGTAATTTTATTACTTTTTATGGAATTAATTTTATTCAATTTTATCATATAATTTATATGAATCTAAAATTTCAGAATATTTTATTGTGATTTTTTTTTAGATATATTAATGGTAAAGGGAGAGGAAATATTTACTATAAGGAACAATTTGTTTGTGCCAAAGGGGCTAAATAAATTTGAAAATTACATAAACCTCTGAATTGGGAAAACCCGTTTATAATAGAAAATGATATTTTAGACGGAGGTACATGTAATGCAGAAGTGGATAGGAAATCGACCAACAATAGGTCAGAAAGCCTTAGTGACAATGTATGGAAAAGTTTTAGAGCAAGCACGACATACCGTTATAAATTCGACGGATACTGTCTTAAAAGTGATAGAGGCGGAATTTGATAAGAAAAGTGGTCGGGATGTAAATGGAGTATTGGTATTAACAACGACATCTATCCTGTTTCTTTCCAAAAGTGAAAATATGGTTTATACACATGACCAGGTCAGTAATGTCCGTGTTCAGAAAGAGAACAAGGATAAAAATGAGTGGCAGCTAACAATGAGTATTGGATACATACCACGTAAATTTGATGACATTAAAATTAACGATGACAGCAAAGAGTTTATTGAAATCCTTGAACATATCGTCCATCATAAATCAGCCAATGTACTCACAACGGTTACCCATGATTTCGAAAATTTCTTACACGCAGATAGATTAAATGATTTACGGTCTAATAACGTGAAAATAACAGCATTTGTTATGAAGCGTGATAATCTTGGTCATGCAAAAAACGGAGAGAGACTGCTAAGGGAAAAATATAGAGATGCGAAGCTAATTGCAGAAGGCTACTATCAAAGTACAAAGAAAAAGGGCAACTTTGTTTTAGTAGAAGATACGGATATTTTAGTTTATGAATATGACGACAAGGAACGAACAGCAACTTTAATGAACAAATGGCCTTTTACGTTCTTTTCTCATGCAGTCATAGACCAGTTTGCGATGAAAACTGTAATAAGCAGAGAAGAAGGAGATCTAGTTTTAACTAGCTCTGGTAAAAAGTTTGTAGCTCTTTTAGTGGATGCTAAAATTGCATTCGTGTCAAAAGAGAGAAAATGGTATCAGAAGGTGCTTGGCTTCCGCAGTGGGAAGTGGTGGAAAAGAGCAGTTGCCTCGTTTATGTATGTATTCAGCTTTATCATCATTCTTGCGTTAATTTTTGGAGAAGACACTACAGAAACAGACGCTATTACTCCAGATACGAAGACAGCTGATGAGGAATCTAAAAAAACAGGTGATGAAGCAGACCGATTAGCAGAGGAGCAGCAAAAGCAAGAGGAAGCAGACCGACTAGCTGAAGAGCAGCGGAAGCAGGAAGAAGCGGATCGTTTAGCAGAGGAGAAGGCTAAACAAGAAGAAGCAGAACGTTTAGCTGAGGAGCAACGCAAACAGGAAGAAGCAAATCGACTAGCTGAAGAGCAGCGTAAACAGGAAGAAGCCAACCGTTTAGCAGAGGAACAGCGTAAACAAGAAGAGGCTGCCCAAGCGAAAAAAGAACAAACAACTAATGTATATTATAAAAACTGTACGCAAGCTCGACAAGCTGGTGCAGCACCAGTACATCAAGGAGAACCAGGGTATGGTAAGCATCTTGATCGTGATGGAGATGGCATTGGTTGTGATAGATAGGTTTTAGAAAGTATTTTCTACTATATTATAGGAGAGTATTTAAACGAATGGTTTAAGCGCTCTCTTTTTTTTGTTGGCAATTAGTAACCCTCCACTATAACACCAGCAACGAAAACCTGAGTATCCTTATGTTATATCGGTTAAATAACAAGATCGAGGTGTTCGCATGACGCAAGTGATTACAATTGAAAATGCATATGAAGGAAATTTAAAGAATATATCGCTACAAATTCCGAGAAACAAATTGGTTTGTGTAACAGGTGTTTCGGGGTCAGGTAAATCGACACTCGTAATGGATACTCTCTACAAGGAATGTCAGCGCCAATATTTTGAGGCAACAGGCTACCAGGGCATTCAAAAGCCAGGGGTAGATCATATATCAAATCTATCGCCAGCTATCCAAATCAATCAGCATCATACCAACAAAAATCCGCGTTCGATGGTAGGGACAATGACCAATATATACACGGACCTGCGCGTGATATTTGAAAAAATTGGTCAACGCACGTGCGGTAACTGTCAGCATACATACTCTCAAAATGAAGGGGAGCAATCTTTTGAAAATATAGATGGCCAATATATATCGCTTGTTCAATGTCCAAGCTGTCAGGCAAAAGAGCCATTATTAACAAAAACGCATTTTTCCTATAATAAGTCGGAGGGTGCTTGTCCGATATGCTCAGGTATTGGCGAGGAGATTCAAATAAACTGGTCCGCCATTATCGATGAAACAAAACCCATTATGGATGGAGCTTTACTATTTTTAGATAAAGGCTATCAAAAATATGTGCAAGGGATTTTAAAGAATGCCTTTCATTTCTATCAATTAGAGGACGTTTTAACTAGTCCAGTTGCTACATGGTCCCCGCAGCATAAAGCATTGCTTTACAAGGGAGCCGAAGCAGCACAGCTTGACGTGGAAAAGGGTGTTCCTAAAAATGTGACCGATGGACGCTTTGAAGGAATTGAACCAATGCTTTGGCGAAAGCTCGCTGATAAAGGGATTGAGGGGGTTCCTACTGAGCAATTTGTGACAACGCTTTGTTCTACATGCCATGGGGAGCGATTAAATGAAAAAAGCCGTAGTGTTATGGTTTGTGAAAAGCGCCTGCCGGAATTAGTGAGCTATTCGATAGAACAGCTGTCCCAATGGATTCAGGAAGTGTCACAGCAGCTTCCGAAACAGCAAAAGCGATATGTGGACAATTTTCTTTTAGATATCCAGACGAAAACAGAACGTATTTTAAAGGTGGGTGTCGGCTATTTAACCTTAGACCGTCAAACGAATACCTTATCAGGTGGCGAACAGCAGAAAATAAAGCTCGCTGCTGTATTAGATTCCACTTTAACTGGAGTCATTTATTTGCTAGATGAACCTACAACTGGACTTCATCCAAAGGACACGCAAGGGATGATTGAGCTATTAAAAAATATGCGAGACTTAGGCAATACCGTTATTGTGATCGAGCATGACCCAGATGTGATGAAGGCTGCAGACTTAATCATCGATATTGGCCCTGGTGCGGGGAAATTCGGCGGTGAGGTTATCGGCATCGGTAGCCTAGAAGAAATGAAGGCGATGGAACGCTCGGTTACGGGACAATTCCTGCTAAAAGAAGCGGTGTTAAATGAACATACAAGACAGCCAATTGAATGGCTAGTAATAGAAGATGTGACTAAATATAATTTAAACAATGTGACGGCACAGTTTCCGATGGATTGTTTTACCGCAGTTGTCGGTGCATCGGGATCAGGCAAGTCGACACTCGTATTCGATGTATTGATGGAGAGAAATCTCTCCCAATTTAATCAGGTCATTACAGTCGAGCAAGCCCCTATCACGAAGATGAAGCGCTCTAATATCGCGACGTATACCGATGCATTTACCATCATCCGTACGTTGTTTTCCAAAGTCCCCTTAGCAAAGGAAAAGGGGTTCACAAACAAACACTTCAGCTTCAATACAGCAGGTGGACGATGTGAAACCTGTGAAGGGTTAGGGGTTGTATCGAGCAACATGTTGTTTTTCGATAACGTGGAGCTCGTTTGTCCGGCATGTAATGGCAAACGATTCAAGGATGAAGTATTAGAGGTAACGCTGTATGATTACTCCATTTCTCAGGTACTGGACTTATCGATTGAAGAGGCTGGTAAGGTATTTCAAGCGGATAAAAAGCTAACGAAAATATTAGACCTATTACAAGAGGTCGGACTTGGCTATGTCACATTAGGACAGCCATTAACGACTTTATCTGGCGGGGAGGGGCAACGATTAAAGCTTGCAAAAGAACTTCTGACCGTAAAAAAAGGAAAGCAGCTGTTCTTAATTGATGAGCCAACTACTGGGCTGCACCCAATCGATATCGAGCATTTTTTAGTACTGTTACAGCGCATAGTCGATGCAGGCAATACCGTCATCGTCGTAGAGCATAATGAACAAGTCATACGGGCAGCTGATTGGATCATTGAAATGGGTCCAGAAGGTGGCATGAAGGGCGGCAATATCATTGCGACAGGGACGCCAGTACAAATGAAAAAGAATGAAGAATCCATCTTTCGTGCCTTTTTATAATATTTCATAAGATAAAAATGGAAGTACTCTAGCAAAAGGGAGCTTCCATTTTCGCTTATACGATTATTCAAAAAATTCCTCAAGTGTTTCCTTATAGAAGGAAACGAAACGTGTAAATAAATAGTAGGAATCAAGCTAACGGACCTAAACATTACTTCTATTTTTGTATTATAAAATTTACCAGATTCATTATATTAGAAAAATGATAGAATTAATTTTAGAGATAGAATTAATTTAGGGGAGATTGTAATGGTAAAAATGCAAAAAAAGCAACTAATTGAAGCTATTCAAAAGAGTTTTAATGAAGAAGAAGCAATATTAATTGAGGATATAAACAAAATATTTTTGAAAGAAGATGAATCAAAAAGAAACCAAGCTTTATTAAGGGCTGTTCATAATAGAGAATTTAAAAGCAAATTTGATGTAACCTAGATAAAATTATAAGAGATCTGGCAGTGCAAATCACTCACTATATCTTTAGAAATGGAACTATAGAAGACTTGCACGCAGGTAGATATTCTTTTGCTAATTATGAGGATATTCCACCAGATACTCCTATGGAAGACATAAGTCAGTTAACTCAAGCCAACATGAAAACTTTAAATAAAGAGCTTGTTGATAAAATTGGTTTTCTATTACATCATTATGCTAATGCAGGCTATGCTAACTTACATATTCTCCTTACAGAAGATACGCAAAACGATCCTGATTGGGATGATCCTGATATAGAAACATTAGAAGCAAATCATTTTGATTATCTTATACTCAAATACGGGTTGGATAAGTATCTTAAATAGAAGTTAAAGCACATCGTTTTCTAGATGTGCTTTTTATTATTGTTAAATTGCTTAATAAATAAATGCAAGCCTCACCATTCTTCTATTTTATATAATATACATTAAGAGACCTTGACTTCTCCAACTATAGAATGTAATATATAAATTACAAATGACATATATACATTACATTTATCTCGGAGGCATGGCATGGTCAATCGTATGAAAATTGCTCGGATGGAAAAGGGATTAACGCAGTCCGAGTTAGCTAAAAGAATTGGTGTTACTCGTCAAACGGTAGGGTTAATCGAAAAAGGGGATTACAATCCGACTCTTCAGTTATGTATAGCGATTGCGAAAGAGCTGGATCAAACATTAAATGATTTATTTTGGGAGGAAGAGAAATGAATGTATTGCACTGGATCTCAGAAGATGAATATAAACAAAAGGTGATTTCCAAGATATTAGTAGAGGGGGCAATCCTTCAATTTATCCTTTCGTTTCTCATGATTGCTGTCTATCTATTTACCGATATGGAGCCTTTGTTTTTATTGCTAATTCCTTTTGCTGTTTTTCTATTTTATTGTTTAGCTAAGTACATATTTTCTGGCGTAGAATTTGCAAATGTTTTTACGGAAGAAGAGGTGAGGGCTGCTAAGAAGCGTAATGTTTTAAGCTCCATTAGCTTTTGTATAGGGATGATTATTTTATCTATTTTGATGGGCCAGGCTATAATCGATGGTGTGATGGTTTCCGTCATTGCCGGGATATTATGGTTTGTGATAAATTCGATCTCTCTTAGAAAATCTGTTCAAAAGAATGCAGACTTATAAACGTATTGCACACTCCTATTTCCATTGAGATAGGGGTTTTTTATTTGTAAAAATTGACAATGGTGAGTGCTGATAGAATAATAGACGGCATAATACCTTCTAATATAAGCAGTTAAGGTAGACAGTATACCAACATATAAAGGGCTGATTTTAAAATGATGATGCGCAAATAGATAGCAGGAACGGGAGATGATGAAAAAGCCAAATATAATGACTATGTTCAGTCTCACCTAACGATTAAATACCTGATAGATGAGTTTGGATCTGGTATTATCAATGAAATTCTGATAGAAACATAGGAGCAAGGGAGTTTTAATAAGGCTTTTCTGACTATTACAGGAATCGTATTATTTATATACCAAATATCTATTAAACGCTAAACACCCGTTAATGGAACACTCTGCAGTAGAGTGCTTCACACGGGTGTTTTTTTGCTTCTAAAGGCTAGGTATAACGGTTAAAAATGCTCTTTCTCGGTTAACCTAAACGTATTAAATGAAGGTGAGGTGTGGCAGCTTGGATAACATGGCAAAAATAAGTCCTCCAACGTTGATGGATGAGCTATCCAAAAAGTTTGAGCCTTCTAGTGATATCATGCTGAAGCCCTTGCTTATAGGTGATAACAAGGTTTACCTGTTTTATTTGAAGACGGTAACAGACAGCAATAAACTCCACAGTATTGTGATTAAGCCATTTTTTGAAATGAAATCTAATGAAAGCTTTCAATCCTATATCGAATCGTTACCAGAGCAGGTGGAGATGAAGTCAGGAAAAGAGCTGCAGATCATGCTGACAAAAGGTACTGTTCTACTCTCTATAGAAGACCAGTTTTATCTGTTAGATATTAAATTAGTCAACTCAGATGTTGTACAGCAAACGATTGTCGAGCCGACTGTTCATGGTCCACAGCTAGCGATGAGTGAGAATTTGGATACTAACCTGAACATTATTAGACAGCGGTATCATACGCCTACTCTGATGGTTGAAATGCATGATATGAGGGAAAAGTCACATCCACAGGTTTCCATTTTGTATGATGAGAAAACAGTAAAAAAGTCTGTACTACGTAATATCAAGCAAAAACTAGCCAGCTTAGAAGCTCCACTTATCCAGTCAGCCGGAGATTTGCAGCTGCAGTTAAATGGCTCTAAAATTTCTCTTTTTCCGACGTTATTATTGACGGAGCGCCCGGATCGGATAACTTATAATCTTGCAGCAGGAAAGGTCGTACTGATGATTGATGGGAGTCCACAAGCTTTAATAGCTCCTATTGTATTTTTTGACTTTATGGTTTCTATGGAGGATAGCTATCATACCTTTTGGATTACTACCTTTACGTTGGTGCTACGATATTTGGGCTTAGTTATATGTCTGGTGTTACCTGCTATGTATGTTGCGGTTACGTCCTATACACCAGGTGTCCTACGAACAGAGCTTGCCCTCACAGTAGCTGGGAGCAGGCTTGGAGTTCCCTATCCATCCTTTGTCGAGGTCATTTTCATGCTGCTTTTTATGGAGTTTCTAATAGAGGCAAGTATGCGTTTGCCTAAGGCAATCAGTGCAACAGCTACGACAGTTGGTGGTTTAATACTAGGAACTGCAGCTACAGAGGCGGCCTTGACCTCGAACATTATGATTATCATCGTCTCGGCGGTTGCCATTACTAGCTTTGTTATTCCGATTAGTGAGATGAGCTTTGCTATTCGAATCTGTCGTTACTTGCTCATTCTCTATACAACGCTTTTTGGCACGATAGGCCTCATACTAGGAGCGCTAGGGCTTTTGATGTTTTTAACCAACAAGCGAAGCTTTGGGGAGCCTTACTTAAAAATGTATTGGAAAGGTGAGAAAAAGGAAATAGGGGTGACCACAAAAAATGAATAGGTATCTATATTACTTCATCATTGTTACGATGGTCACCAACATTATTGCGTCTGTCCCGAGGATTTTAATGGGAGAAAGTAAAAATGGAGTCATTCTTTCCATGATCATAGCCGTCATTGTTGGACCGATTTTAGTCAGTATCCTTGTAAACCTTTTCCGTCATTTTCCGAATATGTCCTTTCCTGAAATTCTAAAGAAAAGTACATCTAAATGGTTTTACTATCCAGTGTTACTCTATTTTGCAATTTCCTGGTATTTGGCTGGTCTAATAACACTTGTCACGTATGTCCTGCTTTTTAATACATTTATTTCTTCGGAGACTTCGATTGTCATCACGACGCTCGCGTTCTTATTAATCATCTCTTTTGGGGTGCTAATGAAGGAAAAAAGTGTCCTTTACACGACCGAGTTAGTATTAGTTATGTTCCTACCCGTTATTTTCTTTTTAATCATGAAAGTATATACCGATCCGCGTTTGGACTGGGATTATATTATGGTAGCTACCACACATATACAGGAGCTTCCAAGCTATAATGCCTATTCTGCAGCTGCTTATATTTTTATTGGTGTAGTCAATTTGACGATCTTCAATAAATATATGACTTTCAACAAGAAGTTTGGGTTAAAACATATACTCATCCTAGCACTTGGTGGAGTATTTACACTCTTTACAACGTATTTCGTTCCGATTGGCTTTAATGGCTTTGAGCAAATAGAAAACTTTACCTTCCCTTGGGTGACAACGAGTGATGCTGTACGGATGAAATTTGGAATAATTGAGCGTCTTATCTTTATCTTTGTCATTGTATTTTTGGGGGTGGCATTTATTAGTCTACTCATACATTGGCACGTCTCTCTCAAGCTATTTGAAAGTATTGTTCATATAAAACGATTGAAATGGAAGGAGAGAAACCTGACTTCCTACTTGCTTGTGATTATTTTTGGGGTGATCGGGATACTTGTAACTAGGCAAATTAGCGAATATCAGCTATTGAAGTTTTCCCTCTTTTTTTATAATATCCTGCCAATCTTTTATGGTATTTTAATCGGTAGTCTGCTCATTGCTAAGAGGAGGTTAAAGACATGAAGGTGAATATTAAACTTCTTATAACTCTTCTAGGGATGGCTTGCTTTCTTACGGGCTGTGGCTTTAAAGATATCGATAATCGGATATTCGTGACAGGAATTGGAATTGATCCTTCCGAGAAGGAGGAGGGTGAATATAAAGTAACACTGAAGCTTGCTATCCCAGTTTCAACCATTCAGCAGGAAAAGGAGCCGAGCTATCAGTATTTGGTGCATGAAGGTGAAAATATAGAAGAGGCTGTCCGTATATTAGAAACACATACCGACAAGACGCTTGAATTTGGCCATACCAAAATAATTCTAGTCAATGAAAAGCTTTTAGAGGGTGATATAAAGGAGTTCATGGACTATCTTTTCAGAAGAGGAGATATTCAAACGATTGCCTGGGTCGGTGCCGCTAAACCATCCGCTGAGGAAATACTTCGAACGGAGCCTAAAGGCGAATCCGCAGTCATTTCACCTCTCTCTAAATTTTTTGGGGATATAGGCACCGAAAGCCCTTATATCGTCTCTACGTACTTGTATGAATTTAGAAGGAGCTTTTATAGTGAAGGTATAGATGCAGTTTTACCGATTGTCGAGTCCAATGAGTCAGGTTCTCAGCTGATTGTAAATAAATCAATCATAGTAAACGAAAAAAAGGATTCATTTCATTTATCCTCAAGTCTCACTCGAGATTATAATGCTCTTGCCAATAATATTGGTGGCTATAGCGTAAAATTGGAAGCAGATGAATTAAATTTAGTACTGAATCTTATTAATGTAAAGATGAAATACAAGGTAAATAAAAAAGATGGTCAGCCAGCATCTATTAAAATCAATGTAAAAATGGATGGTGTAGTAAGTCAGTCAGACAAGAGGCTCTATGTGGAAAATCTAGATGAGTACAGTAAGCTAGCTTCTAAGGAAATAAAGTCCGAATTAGAAAAGCTATTTACTATGTTACAAGAAGAAGAGCTAGATCCTTTTGGCTTTGGACTAAAGTACAGAACCATGCAGCTCTATGAGAAGGACATGTTTGATAAATGGGAGCAAGCCTATCCTAATCTACCATTTGATTTGACTGTTGATGTCTCCTTAAAGAGCACTGGAACGATTCAATAAATTCTGTTTTACATTGTGACATAAATCATAGTAAGATACGTGCAAAAAGTATATAGTTAAATTGAAATTAAAGATATTTTATGGATTATAATGCTCCTGATTTAAAAATATGATTCTTGGAGGAATTTATCATGGGTCGTTTAACAGAAAAAGTTGCAATTGTTACAGGTGGGGCACGTGGAATGGGCGAGGCTCACGTACGTAAATTTGTAAGTGAAGGTGCAAAAGTTGTGTTCACTGACTTAAACGAGGAAGGTGGACAAGCGCTCGCAAAAGAATTAGGAGAAAACGTCCTATTCGTGAAACAAGACGTAACTAAGGCAGCAGACTGGTCAGCTGTGGTGGAAGCAACTGAAAAAGCATTTGGTCCGGCAAACATTTTAGTTAACAATGCAGGAATTAGCATGGCCACTCCTCTTATGGAAATGTCAGAGGCAGATTACCGTAAAATCGTAGATATTAACCAAGTATCCGTATTCCTTGGAACAAAGGCAGTGGTCCCATCCATGCAAAAAGCTGGTGGTGGCTCAATCGTAAACATCTCTTCTATGAACGGATTAGTTGGCGGAGCAGTTGGATACACAGACACTAAATTTGCGGTGCGTGGTATGACGAAAGCTGCAGCTCTTCAATTAGCTCACTTAGGCATACGTGTGAACTCTGTACACCCAGGAGTAATCGAAACACCAATGGTTAGCCAAGGCGACGCAGTAGAACTGATTAAAGAATTCTCAAAGCATATCCCACTTAAACGCGTAGCCCAATCCGAAGAGGTTTCTAATCTGGTCCTTTTCCTAGCATCTGACGAATCAAGCTACTCAACAGGATCCGAATTCGTCATCGATGGTGGATTGACTGCACAATAATTTATCAAGAGAGCTCCCTAGTAGACCACTGGGGAGCTTTTTCTGGTTGTGCATACGACGGGGGGCATACATACCGGGTGACCGACCGATTATTGGAGATAACCGACCGATTATTTGGCTCGACCGACCGATTTTGGGCAAGAACCGTCCGATTATTTGGCTCGACCGACCGATTATCGGCAAAAACCGTCCGATTAATGAAATAGGCAGATTAATGATCAATCAGCAACTACCTATTTTTAATTTGCACCTTCTTATCTTTCCTTCGTTCACATTTCGGACAAAAAGTATTGACAAAAATGTGAACGGAGTGAATAATAATAGTTAAGAGGGGTGTTTCGAAATGGAATCATACGTAAAAATGTTACACGCTACAAAAATTGTAGGTGCAGCCTTGTTAACTATAGGAATTGCTGTCTTTTTATATGGAACATTTATAAGTGAGTTTAGTACGGTAATGGGCGTTGGAATTGGAATCGTCATGGGAGCAGTTTTCACATTTATCATTGGCATGATCTTAGTCGCTTCAGAGGAAATGATCTCCAAACAATTGAAAAAAGAGAGCATCTAATAAGACACTCTCTTGCCAAAGGTATTTAGAGATACAGCTCTAGATGCCTTTTTTTATTGCCTAAAAGGGCTTGGTCTTGCAATAACAACGAAAAAAAGAGCGCCTAGTAGACGCTCTTTCCTTATTACATATCCCACACCATGACGAGTAACGTACCTAAAATCGTGAATAATGCGAGTAACAAGCCATAATACACATTGACGTAAATGGATTTCTTGTCTTCTGTTTCACCGGCATGCATGAATACGACAAGCTGTAAGCCGGCCTGTGTAAACGCCGTTAATAGTAAGACGGTCATTCCAACTACGAACGACATATCCATGAAGTATACCAACAGTGCTACTGCTGTAAGCACTAAGGAAAACGCAAAGCCCATTACTTGTTTAAGAGGGAATAATTCTTTCATATTACATCATTCCTTTCAAGTAGATGAAGCTGAAGATGAAGATCCAAATCACATCTAGGAAATGCCAATAAAGTGAGAAAATAAATGATTTATTCGCTGTTTCCGGAGTCAAGCCACGTTTTTTGATTTGTAGGAGGATAAATAATCCCCAGAACAAACCGAATGTTACGTGCAAGCCGTGAGTTCC
>JBEMAY010000055.1:0-22311 GCA_040274765.1 Psychrobacillus sp. | reverse complement strand
GTTAAAAGAAAGAGATGATAATGGAGAACGTTTGCAAGCTGTGATATTCGAAGTTGACAAAGAAATTATTGGGGGCTATGGAGTATTACGGACATGGGAACCAGGCATATTTAACTTAGACGATCAGGAACGTCTCATTAAGGAGCAAATGATTAAGTACCGAAAATAGATACATGTAAATTCAAATAGATATTTCAGATATTTTATAGGAGGTAAAATAATGAATTTGGTTAACGAATTTTTAATTAGGTTAAGAGAAGCATTATCAAAAAACGAGCTCGATGAATTAAATACAGCGCATGGGGCTTCAAAAGAGGATATTAATACCCTCAGGTCAGAATATCCAGAATGTCCAGAATCACTAATCTGTTTACTGGAAAATATAGACGGTACATATTGGCGGGAATATAAGGAAAATGAAATTGCAGTTTGTATTTTAGGCGCTGATGTTGCTGATGGCGAATATCCATATTATTTGCTATCTACACAACAGATTCTCGATAGTTCAAAGGAAGAAGAAGACGTCTCCTATCTATTAGAATATCAAGATGACGAGGAGGCTGTTGACCCTAAGATAAATCCAGAGGGACTGCTACCCGGTAAGTATATTCATTTTGCAGACTGTATGAACAACGGTGGGACATCAAGACTCTTTATTGATTTTAATCCTTCATCTGATGGTGTAAGCGGTCAAATAGTTCGATTTCTACATGATCCAGATGAATACAAAGTGATTGCAGACAGCTTTGAAGAATATTTACAGGATATTATTGATGGTAACTTTATTTTTCTTGTTAACGAAGAACAATAATGTAATCTACACTTGTAGTGTTAAACGGGAGGTTGAATGAAAATAAATTCTATAATTAACAATAAAGTTAAGTACATTATTTTGTTGGTTATAATGACTTTTCTTCCTTTTATTAATTTTTTCACTGTTACAGGTTACGCTTGTTCATGTGATCGGCCAAACACCGTGAAAGAAGAATTAGATTTTAGTTCCACAGTTTTCTCAGGAACAGTTGTTGAAATAATAGATGAAAACAAAAATCAGTCCATTTATTCTTCTGCTGATCCTATTGCTGTACATTTCGAGGTAAATGAATATTGGAAGGGGCAGAATCAATCACCAATTACAGTTTATACTGTAAGAAATACGGAGAGTTGTGGCTATGAATTTGAATTGAACCAAGAGTATTTAGTATATGCAAATGAATCAAATGGAGAAATTCAAGTGAATTACTGTTCCAAAACTACTCTGTTGTCTTTAGCAGATAAGGATCTAGCTGAATTAGGAAAAGGTGAAAAACCAATTGAAAAAGTTTTAAAAGACTCAAGTGCTAATAAGGGTGAGGAACAGATATCACCCGAAAGTTCTACAAATATAAAAACCATATATATCAGTCTGCTCTCCTTAGTTTTATTGCTGCTAATTATGTATGTTCTAAAACGAATTAAGAAATCGCTATAATCTTTTATACATTTTAACAATTCTGCGATTAAAAGCATGATTAAAATGGTTTTTACTGATTGGATGTTTTCATAATGATCTTTACTTAAATAAAAATTCAAAAGACGGATAAAAAGAAAAAAATAGAGGTGTATTTATGAAAGTATTTTCTGTAATTTTACCAATTTTAGGTGTAATCTTATCTGTCTTCGGAATATTAACTTTTATATTTAATTACCCACATAGTGATAGTCCTGATTCTGGTCCATCAAACTTGTGGGAACTTATTCTTATGATTTCTTATGATGGAAAAGGGTGGTATTTATTTGTAGGCATTGCTTTGTTGGTTCTATCCTTTTTCCTGATTTTTAGACTAAGAAAATTACAAGTTTGATTTCTATTCCAAATACCTCGGTAACGCTTAGAAGGAGCCCTGGATATATCCCTAGGGCTCCTTCTTACTATTTATAAAGTGGTGGTGTTGATATTTTTTAATTTAGATTGTTCGTGCTGTAAAAGCCATTCCTTCCTCCATAGTCCTCCAGCGTAACCAGTCAACTTTCCTCCAACGCTTATGATCCGATGACAAGGTATCACAATAGGTAATCTGTTTTTGTTATTCGCACTTCCTACAGCTCTTACCGCACGATTTTTCCCAATCGTTTCGGCTATATGCTTATAGGTAGCAGTTGTCGCATAAGGAACTTGTGTAAGGGCTTGCCAAACTGATTGCTGAAATGCAGTGCCCTCATAGTTATAGAGAAAGGTAAATTCCATACGGTCTCCATAAAAATACTCATTTAATTGCTCGATGCAAGTATGAAGTATAGGAGGATGATCGGCCTCTAGCGCGTGTTCCGCTTCTTTTCTCTCCGTAAAGCGAATAGCATCAATGGCCTCGCTCGTACTCGAGATTTCTAATACTCCAATTGGTGATTGATAGTCTACTTGATACATTATAAGGACCTCCATAGATAAAATGTAGCATATGCCTGCCAGCCTTTCCATTGTTCGGCTAGTTCTTTTAGTTCGTCCATCGTAGGTTTACGGTCAAGGTTTAATTGTTTTTTCAGGGCGTTATGCAATCCAACGTCTGAAATAGGGAAAGCAGAGGACTCTTGTAGGCTTTTCATCAACACATAGTCTGCAGTCCAAGGTCCGATACCTCTTATAGTCGTTAAAAACAAATGCTTTTGTTCAAATGTCTCTAGTTTAAATAATAGGTCCTTGTCTAACTTTCCGCCTTTCATCAGCTGAGCAATACCAATGATATACTCTGCTTTTCTAGAACTAAATTGTAAGGCTCTTAAATCATCTGTTGTTAAAGAAGCAACCATTTCAAAGGAAGGAAATGTATAGAATTTTTTACCTTCATATTCTACATAATCTCCGTATTTTTCTACTAATCGCTTTTTTAAAGTATAGGCAAATGTTAAATTAATTTGTTGACCGATAATGGCCCAAGTTAATGCTTCAAAAAGATTAGGAATTCCCATGATGCGTAAGCCAAAATGGTCTTGAACGATCGGGCTTAATATAGGATCATGTTTAGCGAGCTCATAAAACCCATTCAAATCCGTAGTCAGATCAAACCATTCCCTTATAAATGAAATAATCTGCTCTTTTTGCTCAGCAGAAGGTGTAGTAAGTGGAAATCGTACATGTAGAGCATCAGGTTTCCATTCAATTATAAACAAAATGGGCTCATCATCATCTAATTTAATAGCTTTATATATAGAGTAATTTATTACTTGGTGCACTGTTTCTTGTTCAGATCTCATTAAATGAGCTAGACATTCCTCGAAGCTAAAGTCGGGAGGTGTGGGTATATTTAGTGTATCAGGTTGTAGGCTCTCATTCATATTTGCGAACTCCTCCATTGTTTACGATATTCACTAGGTGAGGTCTGTAAGGAATTTTTAAAAGCTTTATAAAAAGTTGATGTACTTTTAAAGCCAGTTTTCAATGATATTTCTAGGTTTGTATTATCTGTATTCTTCAATAAATGGATTGCTTTTTCTATGCGAACTTTTTCTAAAAACGTACGTGGACTCTCGGACGTTACATGTTTAAAGACTCGCTCCAGATGGAATGGACTTACTCCGATATGTAAAGAGAGGCTCTCAAGCGTTATTACCTACTTGTAATTGCAGGTCAGAAAAGAAATGACTTCGCTTACTAGCATCTCTTGTGGCGCAAGTTCTATATCAGGCTTGCATCTTTTACAGGCTCGAAAACCAGCATTCTCTGCCTCAGATTTGGTTTCATAAAACTGTACGTTTTCCTTTTTAGGTTTTCGAGATTTACAGGAGGGCCTACAATAAATTTTAGTAGTTTTAACGGCTGTATAAAAACATCCGTCATAATTACTATCACAAGACATGATTCTTTGCCACATTTCCTCAAAAGAAAGATTTGCTTTAGCCACGAATTTTCACTCCCTTTTTAAGTAAACTTTATTCATCATATCATATAATTTTTTTCGTTTGTAATTGTCCTATTTTTACTTTAACAAATATAGGTGAAGGAATCGTCTTAATTCTTGCTATTATGGTCTAATATTTATCGTTATTTTCTGAATTTTTAGTTGACTAATTTAAAGGATACTATTAATCTGTAATAAAAGTATCACATAAATTATGTTTTACGTTTGATATTTGTTATATAAATGCTGGTTGCATATTGAGGCTAATAAAATGATGTTTTATTAAAAGTTGTTGAGGTATAAAGCATTTGTTAACTTGTGAATTCTAGCATGTTATATAACTTTTATTTCGAGTCGTTTTTATGGTGTTATGAGTTATTTTCGTAAAGCATAGCTTAAATAAAGGAGGAATGTAAGTGAGCGTAGTTTTAACTTCACAAGAAGAGCAGCAGAGAATGAATCGTTTTATGGAACGAATTGAAATGGGAGATAAGATTGAAGCCGATGATTGGATGCCTGAAGAATACCGCGTCACATTAATCAAATTGATCTCCATGCATGGGATGAGTGAAATAATGGGCGCTTTACCTGAAAAGGAATGGGTGCCACGTGCTCCTTCTCTATCTAGAAAGCTTGGCATTATGGCAAAAGTCCAAGACGAAATGGGCCATGGGCAGCTGTTGCTTAGAGTGACAGAGGATTTACTAAAACCATATGGAAAAAATAGAGCTGATTTGATGCAAGATCTCTTTAAAGGGGATCTCAAGTTCCACAATGTGTTTCATATGGGTACGAAAACATGGGCAGATGCTGGGATTATCGGGTGGCTTGTAGACGGAGCGGCTATTATTACACAGACTAATATGCTAAATGCCTCGTATGGTCCATATTCAAGAGCGCTACAGCGAATTTGCGCAGAAGAGGTATTTCATGCGCAACACGGGGAATCAATTATCATGGCTCTGGCAGAAGGTACAAGCAAGCAAAAAGATATGATACAGGAAGCACTAAATCGTTGGTGGGAACCACTACTTATGTTCTTCGGTCCCGCATCTAAAGAAACCACTGGCTCCTCTAAACAGGATTTAACTATTAAATATAAGATAAGAACGAAAACAAATGAAGAATTTAGGCAAATCTTTTTTGATAAATACATCCCTAGAATTTTGTCTTTAGGGCTGACTGTACCTGACCCAAGCTTGAAATTTGATCAAGATAGCAATACGTGGATATACGAGCAGCCTGATTGGAATGAATTTAAGAAAATCATAAAAAACGGTGGTCCTAGATCAGAGGCGCGATTAAATTTAAGAAAAATCTCTTATGAAAATAATGCATGGGTCCGTGATGCGCTTAGTGCGACAGTAAGCTAAGGAAGGAGGGTTAAAATGAACGAAGAAAAGGACTTTTATCAAGAATATGAGATATTCAGCAAACGTACCCCAAGCTCTGCTTTTTTACATCAGTTTAGTTTACTCGCTCCAAATGAAGATATGGCTTTTATAATGGCACAAGAAAACTTTATGAGAAGAGAACCGGTAGCTGATATATGGATTGTTAATCGTAAGCATATACGAAAGCTTGAACAGGAAGAAAAGCAAACATTAATAAGGTTAGACAACAAGGATTATCGAACGACCAAGGGATACGGCTACTTAAAGAAAAAGTGGCGCCAATATGAGCAGCAAATTTTAGATGAAAAAGAAATACTCTCTTGGGGAGGGGAGCGGAAATGACTGTTGAGATGAATCAGGAATATAGGGAGGCAATAGCCAGCTTGCTTTTTCAGTTAGCTGATGATGATTTTATGTATGCCTATAGGGGATCCGAGTGGTTAGGCCTAGCTCCACACATAGAAGAAGATGTAGCTTCCTCATCCATTAGTCAGGATAGCATGGGGCATGCTGTCATGTTTTATAACCTTTTAGAAGAATTAGGTTTAGGAAACGCAGAAGATCTTGCACATATGAGGGTCTCTACTAAAAGAAAGAATAGTATATTAACGGAAAGAGCTAACGGGAAAGGCTTTTACATGGAGGTCCCTCAATATGATTGGGCTTTGCAAGTAGTCAGAAGCTATTTTTATATGACTGCCAAAAAGGTTAAAGTCGATTCCCTGTGTACTAGTTCATATATTCCTTTGGCTGAAATTGCTAAAAAGGTAAAGATGGAAATTTACTACCACCGTTTACATTGGGAAACATGGTTTAAGCAATTATTGGGTTCAACCGACTTAGCTAAAAAGAAAATGACAGATGCCATTTTGTTAGTTAGTGATGACTTTGCTGATTTTTTTTCCTATGGAGCAGACAAGGAGATTATAGAAAAGCATCAGTTAATAGAACCTGAGAATGTATTAATAGAAAGATGGCTACAAGTTGTAACTCCTACATTTGAATCTCTTCAGCTGTCGAAGCCTAATATATCTACCATACCAACTAAAAACGGCCGTAATGGAGAGCATTTGTATGACCTAGATGAGGCGCTTGAAACTCTTTCAGAGGTATATAGGGTGGACCCTGCAGCATCTTGGTAAGGTTCAAATGGAAAAGAGGTGACAAGGTTGAACCAAAGTTTAATAGTTTCAAAAAATTTAGTAACAAGCGCCCTATATAAGGTAATGGATCCGGAGATAGACTCCGTGAGTATTATGGATCTTGGTATGGTGGGGGAGATAAAGATAGATGGGGCTAAAGTTTATATCCATTTATTACCTACCTTTTTAGGCTGTCCTGCCCTAGAAATTATTAAAAGTAATACGAAGGCTGCAATTGAAAAAATACCAGGTGTGCTCGAAGTCGAGGTAGATTTTATTTATCATCCACCATGGACTTCGGAAAGGATTACGAAACAAGGTCATTTAAATTTAAGGAAATTTGGAATAGCACCTCCACCTCAATTTAAGGAAGATGATAATGCTTGGCATGTGGACTGCGCTTATTGTGGTTCTACCTATACAACTTTAGAGAATCTCTTTGGTCCAACAGCTTGCAGAAGCATTCTATACTGTAAAAACTGCAAAAATGTATTTGAAGCAATGAAACCAATATCTACGATTATGTAAAGGAGGATTATGAATGGCTAAATTAGTCGCGATGTATAAGCACCCAGAAAACAAAAAGGAATTTGATGAACACTATTTTAATGTCCACGCTCCCATTACACAAAAAATCCCAGGTTTACGAGAAATGAAAGTAACTAAATTTACGGGTTCTCCAATGGGGGGAGAAACGGAATATTATTTAATGTGTGAAATGATCTATGAGGATATGGATTCCTTAAAAGCTGGATTAAAATCACCGGAAGGAAGGGCTTCAGGAAAGGATTTAATGGGCTTTGCAGGAGACTTGGTTACGCTAATGATAGGCGAGGATGCTTAAATGGTCTTCCATTTCATAGAAACAAGCATGAAAGATCAAATCGGGTTAATCGAATTAAATCGTCCTGACCGTCTCAATTCTTTAAACAGAAAAATGGTTAGAGAGATAATAGATGCACTGCTAGCATTGGAAAAGGAAAAAGAAGTTCGAGTAATAGTAATAACAGGAAGAGGCAGGGCATTCTCAGCTGGTGCTGATATTGAGGAAATGATGGGAGATGATCCGATTAGTCTTGAGTTATTGGATCAGTTTTCAGACTGGGATCGTTTAGCTACTATAAAAAAGCCGATTATTGGAGCAGTGAAAGGATTTGTCTTTGGTGGAGGCTTTGAGCTTGCTCTTGCCTGTGACCTTTTGATAGCTGCCACAGGAACGGAATTTTCATTCCCAGAGGTAGGCCTTGGAGTAATGCCGGGCGCTGGTGGTACGCAAAGGTTGACGAAGCTAGTCGGAAGAACAAAGGCTCTAGAGTGGCTTTGGACGGGGGAAAGAATATCAGCAACCACTGCTCTCGACCATGGCATTATAAACAAGATAGTAGCGAGCGAGCTACTTATGGAAGAAACAATGAAGCTGGCCAACAAGCTTGCTAAACAACCGCCCATTTCTCTCCGTCTCATAAAGGACTCCGTTAACAAGGCGGTAGATTATTCCCTCCATGAAGGTATGCAATATGAAAGAAAAAATTTCTATTTGCTATTTGGTACCGAAGATCAAAAAGAGGGAATGAATGCATTTATGGAAAAAAGAAAACCGAACTATCAAGGGAAATAGCGAGGTGTTGAGAGTATGTATGAGACTATTAAGTTTGAAGTGAAAAATGGAGTAGCATGGATTACCCTTAACAGACCAGATAAGCTAAATGCTTTTACCTGGGATATGAATCGAGAACTTAAGATTATCTTTAAATCGGCATCAGCTAACGAGGAAGTACGATGCATCGTGTTAACTGGAGAAGGAAGAGCATTCTGTTCAGGGCAGGATTTAGCAGAAGTAGATGATCAGATGGATCATGGTAATCTACTCAGAGAGTCCTATTATCCAATGCTTCTCCAGTTACGGCAATGTGAAAAGCCAATAGTAGCTGCTGTTAATGGAGTAGCAGCAGGAGCAGGGCTTAGTCTAGCGTTGGCATGTGACTTCAGGGTGATTTCTGAAAAGGCGAGCCTCATCAACGCCTTTATACATGTAGGACTTGTACCTGATTGTGGGAACCTGTACTACTTAACGAAACTAATAGGGCATGCGAAAACGTTAGAGCTATCTATATTAGGAGAGAAGGTTACGGCACAAAAAGCAAAGGACCTAGGTTTAGCAAATAAGATAATACCTATGGAAAGCTGGGAAACCGAGGTAACTAACTTTGCAGAACAACTTGCATCACTACCAACAAAAGCAATTGCTCTTATAAAACAAAATTTGAAAGCGGTTTCAGATATGAGGTTAGAGGATTACTTAGAATTAGAGGCACAAACGCAGCGTATTGCCGGCCTAACATCTGATCACCAGGAAGGTGTTGAAGCCTTCTTACAAAAAAGAAAACCTGTTTTCACAGGAAAATAAGGAGTGGGTAATTTGACAACTGTTAAAGACGACAAAACAGAAAAAGAAACTATTAAAAGAGAATTTTATCATTTAATAATAGATGGAGAAAAAATGAAAGGGACGAGTGGTGAAACGATAAAAACCTACAATCCGGCAACAGGCGAGCTAGTTGCAGAAGTTGCAAAGGCTTCAAAGGAGGATGCAGAAAAGGCAATAGCTGCTGCACGTCATTCATTTGATCATGGAAAGTGGAAAATGTATCCCATTGGTCGAAGAGCACAAGTGTTAAATAAAATAGCTGCTATCATGCGATCTCGATTTAATGAATTAGTAGAACTGGAGATTTTAGATACCGGAAAATCACTACATGCAGCTCAGGGCCAAGTAACACAGGCAATAGAGGATTTTGAATTTTATGCCGGTGCGATTGTTGGTCATAGAGGTACGGTTAATAACGTACCTGGTCAGTTTCATAACTACACTGAAAAGGAGCCTGTTGGCGTATGTGCACAGATTATACCGTGGAACTACCCACTAATGATGGCTGCCTGGAAGGTTGCTCCGGCAATAGCGGTAGGCTGTTCGGTTATTGTAAAACCCGCATCCTTAACTCCTCTCACTGCCATTGTACTAGGGGAAATTTGCCTAGAGGCAGGCGTGCCAGCCGGAGTGGTTAACGTCATTCCAGGATCGGGGACAGATATAGGCAACTATTTAGTTGAGCACCCCCAAGTAGATAAGGTTGCTTTTACAGGGTCCACGCCTATTGGAAAGGACATTATGGGGAAGGCATCTGAAAGCTTGAAACGAGTAACTCTTGAATTGGGGGGCAAGTCTCCAAGTATAGTATTTTCTGATGCCGATATTGATGCCGCAGTAGATGGCTCCTTGTTTGGTATTTTCTATAACTCTGGTCAATCCTGTGAGGCTCGTTCTCGATTATATGTTCAAGAGGAAATCTACGAGGAATTTATGAGTAAATTTGTAGAAAAGACAAAGAGGCTTCAGTTAGGAAATCCTTTTGATAAAGGAACGCATATGGGAGCAATTATAGATCAAACACAGCTGGACACTATAGATGGATATGTTCAGTCAGCGATTAAAGATGGGGCTGAAATTCTTGCAGGAGGTCATAAATGCTCTCCGAAGGGATATGAGAACGGATTTTGGTTTGAGCCGACTATCATTACTAATGTGAATCACGACATGAATGTAGTGAAGGAAGAGATTTTTGGACCGGTTGTGGTAGTAATGAAGTTTAAAGATGAAAAAGAAGCTATTAAGCTAGCTAATGATACTAATTTTGGTCTCGGATCTGCGGTTTGGTCTAAAGACGGAGCCAAAGCGACAAGAGTAGCTAATCAAATAAAAGCCGGAATTGTAATGGTAAATTGTCCGTTTTCTGCATTTCCAGGCACTCCGTTTGGGGGCTATAAGCAGTCAGGCTTTGGTCGAGAGCTTTGTATTGAAACATTAGATTTATACACGGAAACGAAGAGTATTTTATCATATTATGGCAGCCGTCCTTTGAACCCTTTAGGACTATAAAATAACAGGACAGGAGCTAGAGTGGTTCCTGTTCTTTTTTAGTATAGTAATAAAAAATATGGAGGTGCTTATATTGATTAACTGCATAGTTGTTGTGGGTTCCGGGGTAATGGGTCGAGGAATTGCTTACGTAGCTGCGCTATCTGGTTTTCACGTAAAGATTGTGGACACAGAGCAAGCTGCACTAGAACAGGCTAGAGAAGAAATAATAGGTTTATTTGAAAAAGGCATTAAAAGACAAAAGATAACTTCCAATTTGGCGGAAACATCTTTGAACCAACTAAGCTATGAAATAGATCTCTCTTTAGCTGTGAAAACAGCTGACTTAGTTATAGAAGCTGTACCTGAGCAACTAGCTATTAAGAAATCCGTATTTGAAGTATTAGAACTGCATGCTCCGGCTAAGTGTTATTTTGCCACTAATACGTCTACAATGAGTCCAACTGAAATTGCTTCCTATTCTAACCGTCCCGATAAAACAATTGCCATGCACTTTTTTAATCCGGTACATAAAATGCCACTAGTAGAGATTGTAAGAGGGTTAGAGACGAGTGATGAAACAGTTGAAATTGTCAAAAAAGTTGCTGAGCAAATGGGGAAAGAATCTGTAGTAGTGAAAGAGTTTCCAGGATTTGTAACTAGTCGAATTAGTGCTTTGGTTGGTAATGAAGCGTTCTATATGCTTCAGGAAGGACTTGGGACGCCAGAGGAAATTGATAAGGCTATTAAGCTCGGCTTGAATTATCCAATGGGTCCGTTTGAGCTAGGAGATCTCGTTGGTTTAGATACTAGACTCAATAATTTAAAATATTTACATGAAAAGCTTGGTGAAAAGTATCGACCAGCCCCGCTCCTTGAACAATACGTCAAGGCTGGTCGGCTTGGAAGAAAAACGGGCAAAGGAGTTTACAGCTATACCGGTGAGGAGGGGGAAAGATGAAAGAGGTTGTAATAGTCGATGCAGTTCGTACTCCTTTCGGGAGATATAATGGGTCTTTAAAAAGTATTAGACCAGACGATTTAGCAGCTATTGTAATAAAAGGACTAATCGAAAGAAATGAAGGTTTACCAATGGACCAAATAGAAGAGGTCGTCCTAGGCAATGCCAACCAAGCAGGTGAGGATAATCGTAACGTTGCCAGAATGTCCGCTTTGCTTGCCGGTCTTCCGAAGGAGGTTGGAGGCACGACGATAAACAGACTTTGTGGTTCAGGCTTAGATGCTATCATTTATGCTGCCCGTGCCATAGCAGTTGGCGATGGAGACATATACATTGCTGGTGGCACAGAGAGTATGACCCGAGCCCCTTATGTAATGGAGAAGCCTTCGAAAGAATTTCCGCGTGGTAATATAGATCTTATAGACACTACAATTGGATGGAGATTTATAAATCCTTTAATGGAGGAAATGTATGGTACCGAGTCTATGCCAAAAACAGCTGAAAACGTTGCCGAGAAATTTAAAATAACTAGAGAAGATCAGGATCTCTATTCCTTTGAAAGTCAGCAAAGGGCTAAAAAAGCAATGGATGAAAACCGCTTTTCTAACGAAATAATACCAGTGAAGTATACAAATCAAAAGGGGCAGGAAGTGATCATTGAAATCGATGAGCATCCGAGACCAGAAACTAGTCTAGATAAACTAAACAGGCTTTCTCCCATTTTTAAAGAAGGGACTGTAACCGCGGGAAATGCTTCAGGTGTTAACGATGGGGCAGCAGGCTTACTTTTAATGAGCACAGATAAAGCGAAGGAATTAGGTTTGAAGCCTTTAGCGAGGTATATTGCATCCGCTACTGCTGGTGTAGAGCCTGGTGTAATGGGAATAGGACCCGTATATGCAACTAACAAAGCACTAAAGCGCGCAGGAGTTTTAAAAGAAGAAATTGGCTTAGTCGAATTAAATGAGGCTTTTGCTTCCCAGTCCTTAGCTTGCATCCGAGAATTAGAACTCGACCCAGCAATTGTGAATGTGAATGGTGGTGCGATCGCTCTCGGACATCCGTTAGGTGCAAGCGGAGCACGAATTGTTACTACCCTTATATATGAAATGAGGAGAAGAGAAGTAAAATTAGGTCTCGCCACTATGTGTGTAGGTGTAGGTCAAGGTATAGCTGCCATTTTTGAAAATATACAGTAAGCCTTAACGCAACCTACGTTTTTTAGGATGAACTGCCTAAAGACTTTCAGAGAATATATCTGAGGTCTTTTTCTTTTGTTCAGAAAATTAAATTATTTTCAGGGAAATAATTAGTATACTCTTATAACAAATTTAAGAAAAAATTCTGAAAAAGTGATATATTATTAATTAGGTAAAATAGAAATGAGTGATTAATAGCATGTCTAATACACAGTCAATGATTTTTACAGTTTATGGTGACTATATAAGGCACTATGGCAATAAAATATGGATAGGAAGCCTGATTCGTCTTCTCAAGGAATTTGGACATAATGAGCAATCTGTTCGTGTTGCAGTATCTAGAATGATGAAACAAGGATGGCTTGAGTCAGAAAAACAAGGTAATAAAAGCTATTATTATCTAACTAATCGAGGCAAGGTAAGAATGGAAGAAGCGGCAAATCGAATTTTTAAGCTTATGCCTAACGAATGGGACGGTAAGTGGCGCATGTTAATGTACACTATTCCGGAGGAAAAAAGGCAAATTAGAGATGAACTTCGAAAAGAGCTTTTATGGAGTGGTTTTGGGAGTTTTTCTAGTGGCTGCTGGATCTCTCCAAATAATCTAGAAAAAGAAGTAAAGTTTTTAATAGATAAATATGAAATACAAGAATATGTGGATTTTTTTGTTTCTGAGAATAAAGGGCCAAAGGAGAATAAAACTTTAGTAGCAAAAAGCTGGCCTCTTAAGGAAATAGAAGCACGATATAAAGAGTTTATAGCTACTTATAGTCATCAGTATATTGTTCATCAAAGTATGATAAACGATAATAAAATGTCGTCTGCAGATTGTTTTGTAGAACGAACAAGGTTAGTACATGAGTATCGAAAGTTTCTTTTTATTGACCCTGGTCTTCCAAAAGAGCTATTACCCGACATTTGGAGTGGTAACCATGCCGCTCTTTTGTTCGAGCAATACTATAAATTACTTGCTCCTCTAGCAAGTGAATTTTTTGAGGAAGTTTTCCAAGAGGATAATGATCTTCAAAGAAAAGATGATGAGTATGATGTTAATCACCATCCTCTATTGAAGGAATAATAGCGATGTAGTTACTATTTCATGAATGTAATAAACCTAAAAAAGCATCCTTTTTGAAGAAACTTCTTTAACGATTATCCGTAACTATAAGAAAACAAAAAAGGGGAGATCATTTACATGAGTGATTGGTCGTTGCGGAAAAAAGAGAAAAGGACGAAAAGGAAAAAAGAAAAGGATAACGTTTCAAAATGGAGTATTTTTGATTTCTTGATCAATGTGACTGATATAATTATATGGCCAATTCGTTTTGTTTTTTGGATACTTCGAGGTATTGGTAGAGCGATAGGGAATCTTTTTGATGGGATATAATATGATGGAGACACCACGCCAAATGGTGTCTTTTTAGTTTGTAATTAATTTGTCATTTCAAGTACGGGTGCCCATAAAAAATGGAGACCATTTTTTTGAGGACAGTATTTACATTTTAAAATGAAAATTCTTTTTAACTAACACACATAAAAAGAGCTGGGAACAGCATCTCCAAGCTCTTTGTAACTTTGATGTTCAAAGACTAATCAGCGGTTCTAACTGACAGGGTATCTTCAAAAATTTCTCGGTAGTCATATCCTTTTTGCACATAAGTATCAATTGATAGTTGGATTAGCTCAAGATCCTTATCGTTTAGCTCCCTCACAACCTTTCCAGGTGAGCCGACGATTAGTGAACGGGGAGGAAATTTCTTACCTGACGGCACAAGCGTGTTAGCTCCGACAATACTTTCCTCTCCAATCTCAGAATGGTCTAAAATAGTAGATCCCATTCCAATAATGGATCGTTTACCAATCCTGCAGCCATGGAGAATGACATTATGTCCTACAGTCACCTCATCTTCTATAATAACTGGAGCATCTTCATACAAGTGAATCGTTGAATTATCCTGTATGCTACATCTATTACCAATCGTTATTGGTGCCTCATCGCCTCTTAAAACAGCGTTAAACCATATAGTGGATTCCTTGCCCACTCGTACGTCCCCAATAATCTTCGCTCCCGGTGCAACCATTGCGTTATCACTTATACTTGGTAATTTTCCTTTAAATGAAATAATCAAATAATTCCCTCCTTTTTAAATATTAGCAATTGTCATTCTACTAATTATAATATAACATATTTTAATAGGGGTGGATAAAAAATGATATATGTTTGTGAATTGTTAGGTATTTCCTATCCAATAATTCAGGGGGGGATGGGAAACATAAGTAACGCTCAGCTTACAGCTGCAGTATCGGAAGCTGGAGGTTTAGGTATGATTGGTTGTGGTACGATGACACCAAAAGAAGTGGAACAAATCATACTAGAAACTAAAAAGTTAACCGAAAAAAGATTTGCTATTAATATTGCTATTAATGTTTCACCATTTGTGGCTGAAATGATAGAACTTGTTATAAAACACAAAATACCGATAGTTTCTTTGTCGGCTGGAAACCCAGCCCCCTATATTCCTATTTTGAAGCCAAATGGGATTATAGTGATGACGGTTGTCGCTTCTGTAAAGCAAGCGCTAAAAGCAGAACAAGCAGGGGCAGATATTGTAGTTGGTGAAGGTTTTGAAGCGGCAGGTATTAATTCTAATCTGGAATTGACCACTTTCACGTTAATCCCTCAGCTAGTAAAACATGTGAGTATTCCTGTGATTGCGGCAGGAGGAATTGGTGATGGGAAAGGATTAGCGGCCGCATTATCCCTAGGTGCTAGCGGAGTGCAGCTCGGAACAAGGTTAGTGGCGACGAAAGATGCCCCCTTTCATGAACTATATAAAAACAGACTAATTCAAGCTAGTGATTTAGATACGCTATTGCTTGGGAGGAGCGTTGGTAGAATAAGGAGAGTATTAAATACTCCTTATTCGAGTCGGTTGATCGACAGAGAAAAACAGGGGATGACGATCGAGGATTACTTGAATAGTACGACAGAAGAGCACCATAAAAAAGGTGCATTAGAGGGGGATCTAGAAGGTGGTTTTTTAAATAGTGGCCAAATAGCTGGATTGGTGTATGATCTACCTTCAGTAGAAGAATTATTCAATAGAATGATGGTTGAAGCAGAACAAAAACTGCAAAATAATCTAACAGAATTTAGACGATTAAAAAAAAGCTAAAAACGAAGACCTCCTCTGGTCAGCGAATTTAACTTCTTAGTTTAAAGGCATCAAGTGTTTTTAGTTTGTGGTTTCTAGCAAATTGCTCGATCGAAGAACTGCTTGCCTTGTCCTCTAGTAATTGTATAAGGGTCGCATGCTCTTCAATGGATTGGGGCGTTCGTTTTGGATAAAACGTAAAACCAGCCTGTCTCACTATATCTAACCGACCCCATGTTTCTTCAATATTTTTTATGAGTAATTCGTTTGGACAAAATGAGTAAATATGAAAATGGAATTCTCTGTTAAGTGCTCCTAGTTTGTCTAATTCATAGTTATCAAGCATGATTTTCATTTCCCGGTTAATTTCCTTTAACTTTGTTATACCTTGAGCTGTAATGTTTGTGGCGCTAATAGCAGTAGCATAGCCCTCAAGTAATGCGAGTACTTCCAATGATTCCTTATATAACTGATTATCAATTCCTTTGACGATGGCTCCGATATTAGGTTTAAATTCAAGCAGCTTTTCGGATTCAAGCTGATGAATCGCTTCCCTAACCGGAATGTGACTAGAGCCGACCTCCTTTGCAATTTGATTGATAATAATTCGTTGACCAGGCGCATAAGTACCATCTACTATTCTAGTTCGAATAACTTTGTAAGCATATTGGCGTTTATTCATATTAGTTTTCATAATAATCGAATTGTATATCATTTAATATATGAAATCAATAAATAGTTGTCATATCAACAATTATTCACTTTATATTCTGATAATAAAATAAATTCAGATAAAATATTGTAATAATATATAAAATGATATATGATATTTGTAAATATTTAACGAAATTTCTCCTGCATGGTTTTTAAAGAAATGGAATTTGTAGCTTAACTAACTTGTAAGCGCTTCCATTAAAGTGGGGTTAAAAACATTATTTTAAAGTAGGTGAACGGTATGTTAGAAGGTTTAGAGATTGGTAGGAAAGAGATTATTCATATTACAGTCACTGAAAGCATGTTCGCGGCATTTGAAGGTGAAGTGGTGCACCCTGTCTATTCGACTGTGAGTATGACATATCATATGGAATGGGTATCTAGGAAAATAATTTTACCTTATTTAAGCTCTGAACAAGAAGGAATGGGTGCTGCAGTTAAGATCAAACATGTTTCTCCTGCTACTTATGGAAGTATAGTAACGTTGACCGCTACAGTTACAGAACTTCGAGACAATAAAGTAATAACAAATGTTGTTGCAGAGAGTGATACAGGAGTTATTGGTTTGGGGGAGGTAACTCAAGTTATTTTGCCAAAGGCTACAATAAAAACAAAATGGAACGAGGCCTCAGCGTAAGAATATACACTGAAACCACCTAAGGAGGAACCAATCAAATGCTAGCTGAAAGATTATCAATGACTAAAGAATTTGAGCTTTTCGATCGAATGTCTTCTCATGAACAGGTTGTATTTTGTAATGATCCCGCTACTGGCTTAAGAGCAATTATCGCAATTCACAATACTACACTCGGGCCAGCTCTCGGTGGTTGTCGAATGCAACCATATAATAGTGTGGAAGAAGCGCTCGAAGATGTTCTTAGGCTTTCAAAAGGTATGACGTATAAATGTGCCGCTGCAGATGTGGACTTTGGTGGCGGAAAAGCAGTTATTATTGGTGACCCTAAAAAAGATAAATCGCCGGAGCTATTCAGAGCATTTGGTCAATTTGTCAATTCACTGGGTGGACGCTTTTTTACAGGTACAGATATGGGCACAACAATGGATGATTTTATACATGCGATGAAAGAAACTAATTTTATAAACGGATTGCCTGAAGCCTATGGTGGAGGAGGAGATTCTTCCATACCTACAGCTGCAGGAGTGATATATGGGCTAAAAGCAACAAATCAAACCCTTTTTGGAGATGAAGCACTTGGAACGAAAAGCTATGCAATACAAGGTTTAGGAAAAGTCGGCTATAAAGTTGCTGTTAGCTTACTAGAGGAAGGAGCTAACCTTTTCGTTACCGATATAAACGATGAAACTCTGCATGCTATTCAACAGATTTCAGTAGATTTAAAAGGGAGTATCCAGGTTGTATCAAATGAAGAAATTTACTCTACTGATGCCGATATTTTTGTTCCCTGCGCACTTGGTGGAATTATAAATGATATGACGATACCTAAGCTGCGTGTAAAGGCAATTGTTGGTTCAGCAAACAATCAATTACTAGCTGATCGACATGGAAGAATGCTTAAAGAAAAAGGAATATTATATGCACCTGACTATATCGTCAATGCAGGTGGTCTTATTCAAGTGGCTGATGAGCTATATGGTATTAATCAGGAACGAGTTCTAGCAAAAACAAAGCAAATATATCATACCTTAATAGAGGTATATAAGGAGGCTTCCTTAACAGGAAGTACAACTGATGAAGCAGCAAATACTATGTGTGAAAAGCGGATTGAGAACCGAAAAACTCGCAATAACTTTTATTCAACACCACTAAAACCAAAGTGGAGTATTCGTAAATAAGTGATCGGAGGGAAGCTAAGTGAAGCATAATTATCCTTTAAAAAGAATAATGGATGATGAAGGGACACTACTAGATGAACAATTCAAAGAACAAATCGAGGAAATCTTAGTCAAGGAACTTTACTTTCACATGCTCCGTATTCGAACATTCGACCGAAAAGCCATTAATCTACAGAGACAAGGTCGATTAGGAACCTATGCTCCATTCGAAGGGCAAGAGGCAGCTCAGGTTGGTAGCGCGCTTGCGTTAAAGGAAGATGACTGGGTTTTTCCAACCTATCGTGATCATGGGGCAACTTTAACTTTTGGTAAGAGTATGGCAAAAACTTTTTTATACTGGAACGGAAGAATAGAGGGGTGCTTATCCCCCAAAAATAAAAATATTTTTCCTCCGGCTGTGCCAATCGCTACTCAGCTTCCCCATGCAGCTGGAGCAGCCTGGGCAGAAAAAAGGAAAGGTACAAAAAATATTGCGATCGCTTATTTTGGTGATGGGGCTACCTCCGAGGGAGATTTCCATGAGGGCTTAAACTTTGCTAGCGTTTTTAAAGTTCCAGCTATCTTTTTCAATCAAAATAATGGCTTTGCAATTTCTGTTCCTATCGAAAAACAGATGAATTCTGAAACTATTGCCCAAAAAGCAGTGGCTTATGGAATGCCAGGTATTAGAGTAGATGGAAACGACAGCCTCGCCGTATATTTTGAAACCCTTAAAGCAGTGGAAAAAGCAAGAGCAGGTGAAGGACCTAGTCTAATAGAGGCTGTCACATGGAGAAAAGGTGCTCATACGACTGCAGATGACCCATCCAAATATAGAGCCGCTACCATGGGAGACCATGTTGTGGATCCGCTTCTAAGACTTGAGTTATTTATGAAAAACTACGGTTACTGGAATGAAGAATGGTTGCAAGCTACTACTGAGGAGATTAGTAATGAAATAGATGCAGCTGTAGAAGAAATGGAAAATTTTCCAGCTCCAAACGTAGAGGATGTATTTAATCATGTCTTTGCTGAAATGCCTGCTCAGCTAACCGAACAAAAAGATGCATATCTTGCATATTTAGGGAGGCAATGATCAATGACCCAATTAAAACAATCAATTGTTACACAAGAGACTACAAAGCAAATGACATTAATCCAAGCTATAAACGATGGGATGCGTGTTCTACTAGAGGAGGACGAAGCTACATTGGTGCTTGGTGAAGATGTGGGTAAAAATGGTGGGGTTTTCCGAGCAACTGAGGGGCTCCAAGAAAAGTTTGGTGTCGATCGAGTAATAGATACCCCCCTTTCTGAATCAGGAATAATAGGTACTTCTATTGGATTAGCTGTAAATGGATTTAGGCCAATAGCTGAAATTCAGTTTTTAGGGTTTATTTATCCAGCATACGAGCAAATCATGACACATGCTTCGAGAATTCGAATGAGGTCTATGTCTCGTTTCACAGTTCCAATGGTTATTAGAGCGCCATATGGAGCAGGGATCCGAGCACCGGAAATACATTCAGACAGCACCGAAATGTTATTTACCCATATGCCTGGTATCAAAGTAGTTTGTCCTTCCAGTCCATATGATGCAAAAGGTTTGTTAATTGCTGCTATGGAAGATCCTGATCCTGTTCTTGTTTTAGAGCCGATGAAGAACTATCGATCAGTGAGAGAGGATGTTCCAGTAAGCAAATACAAAGTGGAAATTGGAAAGGCAAAGGTTATCCAAGAAGGGGCAGATGTAACCCTTATTGCTTGGGGAGCAATGGTTTCTATCGCACAAAAAGCTGCAGAGCTTGCAGGTAAAAATGGAATACATTGCGAAATTATAGATTTACGCACGCTTTATCCATTAGATAGAGAAGCTATCGCCAAATCTGTGCAAAAAACAACTAGAGCGGTAATCATTCATGAAGCTCATCCTACAGGTGGGTTAGGGAATGACATAGTATCTATTATTAATGATACCTCATTCTTGTATTTGCGAGCACCTGTTGAGCGAATTACAGGTTTCGATGTTCCTGTTCCATTCTTTACTTTGGAAGAGCATTATCTACCTACTCCCGCTAGAGTGATGGAGGGGATTGATAAAGTAATTCATTTTTAAGGAGGTTTTTGAATGATTGATGTGAAATTGCATGATATAGGAGAAGGAATGACTGAAGGAGAAGTTATCCACTATTTAGTAAAAGTGGGTGACAGGGTTCAAACGGACCAGCCTTTAGTGGAGGTCCAAACAGATAAAATGGTTGCTGAACTTACCTCTCCATGTACTGGTATTGTCAAAGAGATTCGAATTGCTGCAGGAGAAATGGTTAAAGTAGGTACCAGTCTTCTTTCCTTAGAGAGTGAAGGAGGAGATACAGTTAGCTCCAAAAAGCAGTCATTCCATGATATGTCACCAAAAAAGAACAGTGATCTTCCCTTTCAAGGAGAGAATTCTCTAGAGTTTACTTACAAGAGAACACTTGCTACACCTTATACAAGAAAAATAGCTAGGGAGCATAACATCAATCTAGAAGATGTTACCCCATCAGATCCTTCTGGAAGAATTACAGAAGAAGATGTTATGAGGTTTATAGATAATAAAACAGAGTCGAAGAAAATTATACCTGAGAAGAGTGTTGCTCCAACGCAACCAGAAGAAATACCCTATAAAGGAATTAGAAAAAAAATTGCTGAAAATATGAAGAAATCACTCTTTACAATCCCACATGTTACTCATCTTGACGAAGTGAATATGACTAATCTATTAGAAATGAAGGCACAGATGAAAGCTACTGGTCATTCCATAAGTATTCCAGCCTTTCTCTTGAAAGCACTTGTCATTGCCTTAAAGGATTTTCCGATATTCAATGCCGAGCTTGACGAAGAAAACAGTCGGATACTCCTCAAGAAAAGCTATCATATAGGCATAGCTACCAACACAGAAAACGGACTGATTGTCCCTGTACTCCACGATACCGATAAAAAATCTCTCATCCAAATAAATCATGAAATAAAAGAGTTAACCCAAAAAGCTATAGAAGGAAAGCTGCAAGCTGCTGAAATGCAAAACAGTACCTTTACCGTTAGTAATGTTGGTCCTTTAGGGAGCATAGCAGCAACGCCAATTATCAACTATCCAGAGACTGCGTTAATCGCTTTCCATAAAACTAAAAAACAGCCAATCGTCAATGAAAATGATGAGATTGTTATTGGTCACATAATGAATCTTTCTATGTCGTTTGATCACCGTGTAGCTGACGGTGCAACTGCAATAGCATTCACTAACCGTTTTTCAAGTTTAATCGAAAATCCACATAAACTGATTTTGGAGATGATTTAGATGGTTGTAGGAGAAATAAGCCATAAACGAAATCTAATCATTATTGGAGGCGGACCAGGAGGCTACAGTGCTGCCATACGAGGTGCTCAGCTGGGACTATCAGTTACTATAATCGAGCAAAAAAATCTGGGAGGTGTGTGCTTAAACGAAGGTTGTATACCTTCAAAGGTTTATACTTTTGCAGGCTCTAAACGATCCGAGCTGGATCAGTTAGCAATGATTGGTATCGAGACGGTTGGAAGAGATATTGATCTTCATAAACTACAGGATTACCAAAAAACCGTAATTGGACAGCTGAAGTCAGGAGTAGAGAAACTTTGCCTGGCGAATAAGGTAGAAATCGTTCAAGGGAAAGCTACTTTTATAGCAAAGCATAAAATTGGTGTGGAAAATGGTCACCAATTCGATATGTATGAGTTTGACCAAATCATTATCGCTACAGGAAGTAGAAATATACTTCCGAGCTATATAACATCTAAGGGTCCTTATGTGCTATATCCGTTCGAGCTTTTTCAATTAAGCATCCTGCCTGAGCATATAATCATTGATGGTCAAGATTACATTGCCATCGAAGCGGCATCAAGCTTTGCAGCGCTTGGCACAGAAGTAACCTTAATAATAGAATCCGATACTGGCTTGCCATTTGATGAAGCAATCAATAAGGAGCTATTAAGGATATTTAAAAAGAGAAAAATAAAAGTAATTGAGAAAAAAGAAACTATTGGGATTAAGGAAGATTTAAACGGCATCTCTGTTACGGTATTAACCAATCAGCATAAAGAAGTGACAATGGAGGCTTCTTATTTTGTGGTACCTGAGCTTAG
>JBEMAY010000054.1:0-22524 GCA_040274765.1 Psychrobacillus sp. | reverse complement strand
TCTAAAAAACGTAGCCCATATACCGCTAAGTCCTCCATATTTATCACAGCATCCTTAATAGCACCAGTTAAAGCAAGTTTATAGCCTATTATTTGGTCTTCAAATTTGGGCCATAAAATACCTGGTGTATCTAAAAGCTCTATCTCTTTCTCTACTTTAATCCATTGCTGTCTTTTGGTTACACCTGGAGTGTTTCCAGTTTTAGCAATATTCTTTTTGGCAAAGCGATTAATTAAAGTAGATTTTCCCACATTCGGAATACCTACAATCATCGCTCTAATAGGTCTCGGTTTAATGCCGCGTTCCTTCATACGGTCCCATTTAGGCTTTAGAAGCTCTTTAGAGGCTTTAAAAACCGCTTGGAGACCTTTTCCTTCTAAAGAGTTTATCGCCACAGTAGGGAGCCCTTGTGCCTCGAAATAAGCAATCCATTTTTTTGTTTGCACATCATCAGCCATATCCATTTTGTTTAGAATGAGGAGTCTCGTTTTTTGATGAACTACCTCGTCTAACATCGGATTTCTTGAAGACAAAGGCAACCGGGCATCTATCAATTCAAAAATGATGTCTACAAGTTTTAGATTCTCGGTAACTTCTCTTCTTGCTTTGGCCATATGACCTGGAAACCATTGTATTGTCATATTGCACCTCCTTCTTAAAGCATTAGCTATTCATAGCTGAGAAGAAGAATTACCTTCTACGTATTACTTTAATTATTTTACAAAACCTGCCTCGCCTAGTGGCCAGAATACAAAGTTTGTTTTTCCTATAATTTCATCAATTTTAACTAAGCCAATCATTCGACTGTCTTTACTGTAAAGGCGGTTGTCACCCATAACGAAAACATAGCCTTCTGGAATTTTTTTATCACCCGTAATACTTTCGAGTGTAAAATCTCCTGTTAACAAAGTGCCATCAGTTATCTCGCTCTTTTTTTGTTCTAAGTAAGGCTCGGCAACTTCTTTTCCATTAATGAATAATTGGTCATTTTTATACTCGACATGATCTCCAGGAAGTCCGATTACACGTTTTATATAATTTTTCTGCTCGGGAGCATGAAAAACAACGATATCAAAGCGTTCTGGTTCACCTATCACATAACCAATTTTGTTAACTAACATACTGTCCCCATTTTCCAAGGTCGGCATCATTGATTCTCCGTCCACAATAATAGGGGTAAATAAAAAGAGTCGAATTATAAATGCTAACCCAAAAGCAATTAGCAATGCTTTTGTCCATTCCCATAATTCATTCTTTTCTTTTTGTGCTTGTCCCATTCACTTGCCCCCTTTATATACTCTTATATTGTACAAGGAAAATGTAAGAGTGGCAAAATAAAATCGTCTAAATTCAATCTATAAAGGGAAAATATCTAAAATACGTAGATTATTTGAGATAATATTCTCTAAAGATAAATATTATGTAGTTGGTTTCTCACTCTAGATAATCTTTATACTTCTCATAAATACAGTGATTATCCATAAAGTAAAAAATGTTGCAGCAAAAGTGAGATCACTTTTACTGCAACATTCACATCAGGCAACTTTGCCTTACTTACACTATTAGCGACGCTCTTTAATACGAGCAGCTTTACCGCGTAGTTCACGTAGGTAGTACAATTTAGCACGACGAACTTTACCACGACGAACAACTTCTAGGTTAGCAATTTTTGGTGTGTGTACTGGGAAAGTACGCTCTACACCAACACCGGAAGAGATTTTACGAACTGTAAAAGTTTCGCTAATTCCGCCTCCACGACGTTTAATTACAACACCTTCGTACATTTGGATACGTTCGCGAGTTCCCTCAACAACCTTAACGTGTACACGTACTGTGTCACCTGGGCGGAATGTAGGAAGATCTGTACGTAATTGATCTTTTGTGATTTCTGAAATAATGTTTTGCATCATTTTCTCTCCTTATATAGAATGCTCTTACACACATAGCTGTTGCAGCGGAACACCCAAAATCAGTACTTCACATAAAAGTACATAGTAAAATATATCATATTGACTGGCTATATGCAATTATAAATTATAACTCTTTCATTTGAAACATTCTTTTTTCAGTGTCTGTGAGTTCTGCGTTTTCCAGAAGGTCTTTCCTTCTTTCAAAAGTTCGTTTTAAAGACTGCTCTCTTCTCCATTGATCGATTGCTGCATGGTTTCCAGACAATAGTACATCTGGAACCTTATAGCCGCGATATTCTACTGGGCGAGTATAATGTGGGTGCTCTAGGAGGCCAGTCGAAAAGGAATCCTGCTCGTGGGAAGCTGCCTTGCCTAGAACGTTGGGAAGTAATCTCACTACACTGTCTACGACAGTCATAGCAGCTAATTCTCCACCTGTTAAAACAAAATCTCCAATCGAAATTTCATCCGTAACTAAATGCTCCCTAATTCGTTCATCATAACCCTCGTAATGACCGCATATAAAAACAAGCTCTTCTTCCTTTGCTAATTCCTCTGCTTTTTGCTGATCAAAACGCTCTCCCTGAGGGCAAAGTAAAATTATACGTCTTTTACCACTAGAGCTTGGCGGAAGGGACTCAATGGCGTTAAAAATAGGTTCTGGCTTTAATACCATTCCTGCTCCACCACCATAAGGATAATCGTCTACCTGATGATGCTTGTTCCCAGCATAGTCTCGGAAGTTTACTACATCAATCGATACCTCATCTTTATCCTGCGCTTTTTTCAAAATAGAAGAGTTGAACACACCAGTAAACATCTCTGGAAAAAGCGAAAGAATATGAATTTTCATCATGACAATAAACCTTCCAGTACCTCAATCGTAATTTCTTTTTTATCCACATCTATTTTTTTCACTACATCCTCAATATATGGAATATAATGTGTCTTTCCTTTTGCTGGCTGTACGGTCCATACATCATTTGCTCCAGTTTGAAGAATTTCAGTAACTGTTCCAATTGTCTCACCCTCGGTAGAAACAACTGTACAACCTATAATTTCATGGTAATAGTACTCATTTTCTTCTAGCTCTGTTAAATACTTCTCCGATACCTTTAATGTCGCATCTCGAAAGCCTTCAACGTCCTTCATTAAGGTATAGCCTTCAAAAGTTAGCAAATCAAAATTTTTATGCTTTCGATAGCTTGTGATTTTAACAATGATCGGTTTAGAACCATCAGCTTTAAAAAGACCAAGCTCATTCCCTACCTGGTAACGCTCGTCCGGAAAGTCAGTAGTAGAGATTACTCGAACCTCTCCCCAGATTCCGTGCGTGTTGACGATTTTTCCAACATTGTACCATTCCATTGAATAAATTCCTCCTATCAAAAAAGGAAGAACAAAGTGTTCTCCCTCTTTTTTCATATTACATTTACCTCTTAGAATTGCTTCCGGAGGTATTAGCTTCATCTAACAATGAAGTTAATCTAATATATCGACATATGTTTTCTTTTGGTGACTGCCTGCTGCTGAGTAAACAATTGTACGAATAGATTTAGCTACTCGGCCTTGTTTGCCAATTACTTTCCCCATATCTTCAGGATGAACAGAAAGTTTGTAAACTATACGGTTTACACTTTCGTCCTTTACCACCTGAACTTTGTCTGGATAATCAACTAATGGTTTAACGATTGCTTCGATCAGCTGCTTCACAATGTCCCCTCCGATTATTTGCCGAGTTTTGCGTTATGGAATTTTTCCATGATTCCTTGTTCAGAGAACAAGTTACGAACCGTGTCAGATGGTTTTGCACCATCTTGAAGCCATTTTAACGCTAATTCTTCGTTAATTTTAACTTCTGCTGGTTTAGTAAGTGGGTTGTAAGTACCTACTGTTTCAATTTGACGACCGTCACGTGGTGAGCGAGAGTCTGCTACTACAATACGATAGAAAGGAGATTTTTTTGCTCCCATACGTTTTAAACGAATTTTAACTGCCATTTTTATTGCACCTCCGAATAGTTTCACACAAGATAGTATATTATCAAGGTTTTAATTGTTTGTAAAGTGTTTTTTCTTAACACCCTATTTTTTAATGGAAAATTACTTGAAAAGAGAATCAAATCCTGGCATTTTCATCTTTTTCTTTCCTTTTTGTTGCATGTTTGTCATTTGCTTCATCATCTTTTTCATTTCTTCAAATTGCTTTAAAAGTCTATTGATGTCTTGAATAGATGTTCCTGAACCTTTTGCAATTCTCTTTTTTCGAGCTCCATTAATAATTTCAGGGTTAGTTTTTTCCTGCGTAGTCATGGAATAAATAATCGCTTCGACACGATCCATTTGTTTTTCATCGACTTTCGCATTTTCCAATCCCTTAATTTTATTTGCTCCAGGAAGCATCTTTAAAATCTCATCAAGAGGTCCCATTTGCTTTACTTGACTTAGCTGCTCCAAGAAATCATCGAACGTAAAAGATTGCGTACGGAACTTTTCTTCTAGTTCCTTCGCCTTTTCTTCGTCGACATTAGCTTGTGCCTTTTCAATTAAGGACATCATGTCACCCATACCTAAAATACGAGATGCCATTCGCTCTGGATGAAAAGTCTCTAGAGCATCCATTTTTTCACCCATACCTACAAATTTAATAGGCTTTTGAGTAATGGAACGGATGGATAGCGCTGCCCCACCACGTGTGTCACCATCTAATTTCGTAAGTACAACACCTGTTATCCCAATAGATTCATTAAAATTATTTGCTACATTGACAGCATCCTGCCCTGTCATTGCGTCTACAACCAAGAACACTTCATCGGGCTCTTTTAATGCGCGGATGTCTTTAAGCTCTTGCATTAAGGTTTCATCAATGTGTAAACGACCTGCCGTATCCACAATCACTACATCATGATGTTCTTCCTTTGCATGCTCAAGGCCCTGCTTCACTATTTCTACAGGAGAAATTTCTGTACCCATTTGAAATACAGGTAAGGAAAGTTGTTTTCCAATCGTTTCAAGCTGCTTCACTGCTGCTGGACGATAAATATCAGCAGCAATTAACAAAGGCTTCTTGTTATACTTTTTTCGGAGTACATTTGCAAGTTTACCAGTTGTGGTTGTTTTACCTGCACCTTGTAAGCCGACCATCATAATAACAGTAGGTGGTCTAGAAGAGAAGGCTATTTGACTCTGCTCGCCTCCCATTAGCTGGGTCAATTCATCTTTTACGATTTTAATGACCTGCTGACCTGGAGTTAAGCTTTTCATCACTTCTTGGCCTACAGCCCGTTCTGAAACGTTTTTGACAAATTCTTTTACTACTTTTAAGTTAACGTCCGCTTCAAGTAATGCGTAGCGAACTTCACGCATCATTTCTTTAACATCAGCTTCAGAAATTTTGCCTTTACCTTTGATTTTCTGTATCGTCCCCTGGAGACGCTCAGCTAATCCTTCAAATGCCATGCAAGCTCGCCTCCTAATCCCATTCTTTTAATTGCTCAATGAGTTGAGTCAGTTCTTCTGATGATTGTTCATTTGCTATTTGCATTAGCTGTTTAGTCGTTTCTTGTCTTTTCTCGAATTTGGAAAAAAGATTTAACTTTTCTTCATACTCTTCCAGCATCATTTCAGTACGACGTATATTATCATAAACAGCCTGTCTGGATATATTATATTCCTCTGCAATTTCGCCGAGTGATAAATCATCTAAATAATAAAGCTGCATATAGCTTCGTTGTTTATCTGTCAATAAAGCCTGGTAAAAATCGAAGAGAAAATTCATACGAGTCGTTTTTTCAATCATTCCAATCTCTCCTTACCATGAATGGTTCATCTAATAGTTTATAAAGACTAGCTTTAACTGTCAAGTAAAATTACTTGTCTTCTGACGTTTCCTCTAGTTCTAAGCCTTCAGCAAATAATCCATACACGTATTTTTCTGCATCAAATGGCTGTAGGTCATCCATTTTCTCTCCAAGACCCACAAATTTAACCGGTATATGCAGCTTATTGCGGATAGCAAGTACTATACCGCCTTTAGCGGTACCGTCAAGCTTAGTTAACACAATTCCAGTAACATTGGTCGCTTCTTTAAAAGTCTGTGCTTGAACAAGTGCATTTTGTCCAGTAGTTGCATCTAATGCTAACAATACCTCATGTGGAGCATTTGGCACTTCTCTCGTAATAACTCGGTGAATCTTTTCCAGCTCATTCATCAGGTTAACTTTATTTTGCAAGCGACCTGCCGTGTCACAAATCAGTACATCTGCTTTTCTGTTTTTAGCTGCACGGATAGCATCATACATAACAGCAGCTGGATCTGAGCCTTCTGCCTGTTTAATAACTTCTGCTCCTACGCGGTCGCCCCACACTTGAAGTTGGTCAATAGCACCTGCACGGAAAGTGTCACCAGCAGCAAGCATTACTTTTTTTCCTTCACCTTTTAAGCGGTGTGCAAGCTTACCAATGGTAGTTGTTTTACCAACTCCATTCACACCGACAAATAAGATTACCGTCAGTCCCTCTTCCTCAAGGTGAAGCTCCGTTAAATCTTCTTCGCCTGCTTCATAAATCTCAACAAGCTTCTCAGAAATCACAGATTGGATTCCGGCAGTATCCTTAATATTTTTACGTTGAACCTCAAAACGTAGTTTGTCCATTAGCTCTACTACCGTTTCAAATCCAACATCTGCTTGAAGTAAAATTTCTTCTAGTTCTTCAAAGAAGTCCTCATCAACTTTACGATATTTCGCCACTAAATCATTTACTTTTGAAGTAAATTGATTTCGCGTTTTTGATAGTCCTTCTTTAAATTTATTAGTAATCGAAACTGTTTCTTCAGCCTCTGGTGTAGAGCCCAACATTTTTTCTTTCATTTTTTTAAAAAAGCTCACAGTAGAACCTCCTATTTAAGTGACTAATTCTTCTTCTAATTTTACAGATACAAGCTTGGAAATCCCAGATTCCTGCATAGTGATCCCATACAGTACATCTGCACCTTCCATCGTACCCTTACGGTGGGTAATGACGATAAACTGCGTATCATGACTAAATTTCTTTAAATAGTCGCTATAACGTGTTACGTTTGCCTCATCTAAAGCAGCTTCCACTTCATCCAGGATACAGAAAGGCACTGGACGTGTATGAAGGATAGAAAACAGTAATGCTATAGCCGTTAATGCCCGTTCCCCACCGGATAATAAAGAAAGATTCTGTAGCTTTTTGCCTGGTGGCTGTGCCACTATATCGATTCCTGTATCGAGCATAGAAGTAGGGTCGGTTAAGATTAAATCTGCCTGTCCGCCACCAAATAACTGTCTAAACACGACCTTAAAGTTTCTTTGAATGTCGTTAAACGTAGATTCAAAGCGTATCGTCATTTCTTCGTCCATTTCCTTAATAACCTCATGCAGTGTTTCTTGGGCAGAAAGCAAATCCTCTCTTTGTTCAGTTAAGAACGAGTGGCGCTCACTGACTTGCTCGTATTCCTGTATAGAACCTAAGTTAATAGGACCAAGCTCTTCAATAGAACGTTTTAATAATTTTACTTTTTTACGAGCAAGCTCCTCATCCATATCAAATGGATAATCTCGCTTTGCTTCATCCAGCGACATTTCATATGTTTCTTCAAGATGTGTTTGAAGGGAATTCATTTCTACCTCTAGCTTGCTTAATCTAAGTTCTAATGCACGCTCGTCATTAGAAAAGATACTTAAATGTTGCTGAAGCATCTTTAATTGAGCCTCAGATTCGTTAACTCTTTGGGAAAGTCCAATTCTCATTTCTTTGTCCGTCGTTATTTGACCCATCAAGTACTCTTTTTTCTGCTTGTTAGTGGCAATCATTTGGTCAATTTGTTCTGGAGTTGGCCCTGTTTGGTCATCATTCTCGAACCAGGTGATCTCTTTTTCTAAAGTACCAACTTTTTGAACACCATATTGAATATCCTGTTCCAGCTGTTTCTTTTCTTTCTCTTGTTGCGTCACTTGCTCATTTACTACAGCAATAGAGGACAACAGTACGCCAAGTTCATTTTGTACCTTATCTTTTTCTTGCATAGACTGCTGCTTTAACAGTTGCAGCTGATCGATAGTTTTTTGAATGGAAGCTAACGATTCATTAATCTCCGCACTACGCTTAGCTGTTTGTTCTTTTTTATGAACTAAATTCTCATGCAGGTTATTCTTTTCAGTTTGAACCTCATCAAATTCTAGCAAGCGGTTCGTCAAACGAGAAATAATAGCACCGCATTCTCTGTCTTCTGACAATAGTTTATGCTCTTCTTCTCGCAAAGCTTCCCCTGATAGACGAGCTTCTTCTAGTTCTATTTTTATTTGTTGAACCTGTTGTTTTTTAAGAGCAACTGATTTTTCTGCTTGAAGTACGGATTGTTCTAGTTCCACAAGTTTATCATTCAATTGCTCTAACTCAGCTTTACGCGTAAAGACAGATGACTGTTGTTTTACAGAGCCCCCCGTCAAGGAACCCCCAGCATTAACTACATCACCATCAAGTGTTACGAAACGATACCTAAATTGTAGGCGTGCTGCCATCTCGTTGGCACCTTTTAAATCCGTTGCAATAATAATATTTCCTAATAAACTTTCGATAATTATTTTGTAATCTGAATTATAATTGACAAGCATATCAGCCGTATTTACAAAGGATGGATGCTGTTTGATCGAAGCCAGCGTCTGCTCAGATAATTTGCGTGATTTCATAACCTGAAGTGGAAGGAAAGTAGCTCTTCCTACTCTTTTCTTCTTCAGCCAGTCAATAGCCATACGCGCGTCCTGGCTAGTATCCGTAATAATATGCTGTGACTGCTGCCCAATTGCTGTATCAATTGCATTCATGTAATCAGAAGGAATTTGAATCAATTCAGCTACCGCACCGTGGATTCCTTTAAGCTCTTTTTTATCTCGAGCTACTAGTACTTCCTTAACTCCCTGGAAATATCCAGAAAACTCGGACTCGAGTTCCTGTAAGGAATCTTTTCTAGCTTGCATTTGGTGTTTCATTTGGTAGGCCTTTTGAAGCAACATTTGCTGTTCTTCATAAGAGGCTTCTAAAAGGTCTGATGATTCTCGTTTTGTTTTAAAGTCCTGAACCTTTTGCGCTAAGTCTTTTTGACAAGCTTCTAGCTGCTTCTCTACTTCTTTTTTTCGTTTCGTAAGTTTTTCTAACTCGTCCTTAATCCCCCGGTAATCTTCGATAATTTTCTCCGAAGATACTAGTTCAAATTGAAGCTGCTGTTCCATATGCTTCATTTCATTCTTCATCGTTGCTTCTTCATTTAACAAATCAATGTAAGTGCCTTTTAAAGTTTCGATTTCCTCTTCCACTTCTGAAGCTGACCTACTAAGAACATGATCGATTTGTAGTTTTTTTGCTCGAAGCTCTTTTAAAGTCAACTTCTTTTCGGAGCTAGAAGAAATATTTTCTTCCAGCTGTTTTTCAAGCACTTGAAGTCTCATCTTTTCTTCTTCCAAAGCTTTTCTTAGCTGGGATATTTGCTGGCTGGCGTTTTGTTTTTTCTCAGCAAGCAGCAGTTTTCTTCCCTCAAGTCGTTCTAATTCAGAACTTACCTCTAGTAGCTCAGTTTGTTCCTTGTCTAGCTTTTCGTCTGTAGAAGTAATGGTTCTTCGAATAGATAAAATATCTGACTCTGCATTGCTAATCTTTGTCAAAAGCGCCGTTTTTTGCTCTTCTATTTGTTGAAGCTGATTATGTAGATCTGTACTTTCTTTTACAAAAAGATTTAAATCATAAGCTATAACTGCTATTTCAATATCCTTTAGTTCCGTAGACATTTCTAAATAATCTTTAGCAAGAGATGATTGAATCTTAAGTGGCTCCATACGACCATCTAGTTCATGGAGAATATCAAGCACACGATTTAAGTTATCATCTGTTTCTATCAACTTGAATTCAGCTTTTTTCTTACGTTGTTTATACTTGAGGACACCAGCTGTCTCCTCAAATATCGTTCTTCTGTCTTCAGGTCTGCTGTTTAGAATTTCATCCACACGTCCCTGTGAAATAATAGAGAATGCTTCTTTACCAAGACCTGAATCCATAAATAAATCTATAATGTCTTTCAATCTACACGTTTGCTTGTTTAGAAGATATTCGCTATCTCCTGATCGGTAAACTCTTCTCGTCACACTTATCTCAGTAAAGTCTAATGGAACACGATGATCAGAATTGTCCAATATTAAGGTAACCTCTGCAAAATTTAACGCCTTTCTAGAATCGCTCCCCGCAAAGATAACATCTTCCATCTTTGTTCCACGCAGCGATTTGGCTGATTGCTCACCTAGCACCCATCTAATTGCATCTGTAACATTACTCTTACCACTACCATTTGGACCTACCACAGCAGTTACTCCTGGAACAAAGTCTATCCCAACTCGATCTGCAAATGATTTAAATCCTATAATTTCTAATCTTTTAAGGAACAACGATTATTCCCCCTGTTCTTGATCCTTTATTGCGAGTATCGCTAGCCTAGCAGCTTGCTGCTCTGCCTCTTTTTTAGAACGTCCTATTCCAACGCCAAGTTCCGTTGTATTTAAAATAACGCGTGAAACAAAGGTACGGTTATGTGCCGGACCTTTTTCTTCTACAATTTCATAGCTAAGTGCACCATTGTTTTTTTGCTGAATAACTTCTTGTAGCTGACTTTTATAATCCATCACATGCGAAAAAGCACCGGCTTCGATTTTAGGAAAGACAATCTTTTCAAGAAAGGAGACGACTACCTCTAATCCTTGATCCAAATATAATGCACCGATAAAGGCTTCAAAAACATCTGCTAAAAGCGCTGGTCTTTCACGACCGCCTGTTAACTCTTCTCCTTTTCCTAGCAACACATATTTACCAAATTCTAACTCATTGGCAAATACAACTAACGAAGGCTCACAAACAATTGCTGCCCGTAGTTTAGTAAGCTGTCCCTCACTCATTACTTCATATTGTTGGAACAAGTATTGAGAAACAGACAATTCTAATACTGCATCTCCAAGAAACTCTAAGCGTTCATTATCGGTGAAAAATTTACGTCGATGCTCATTCACATAGGATGAATGGGTAAAGGCTTGATACAATAATGTCGGATTATGGAACTGGATTTCAAAATGATTTTGAAATTTTTGAAACTGTTGTTTAACACTCTCTGGGAACCCTGTTTTTTTAGGGTGGTTGTTTTTTCTATTTACTTTCATCCTGATCTGCCTTTCTTACTTAACATCTATCTGTTTAAGTTTACCTGTTTATAAAGCATTGTGCAAAAAGAAATAGAGACGCTTTTAATTATTCATATGAATAAAAAAACGTCTCTGTTGCTATTTAACTTTATTCACCTACAAGGTGACTTTTTAATATTAGCCTTGTTTGCTTTCAATATAGCTAACTGCGTTACCCACAGTAGAAATATTCTCTGCATCCTCATCCGAAATTTCCATATCGAACTCATCTTCAAGCTCCATAACTAACTCTACTACATCTAGTGAGTCAGCACCTAAATCATCACGGAAAGATGCTTCTAATTTTACTTCGCTTTCGTCCACACCTAGACGATCAACGATCACTTTAGTTACACGTTCTAAAACTGTTGACAAATTTGTCACCTCCCCTCAATGATTATACAAAAAACTTTTAGTCTATGAAAGGCTATTTCACATGAAATATAAATACTTACATCAGATTGTGCTTCTTAGGCTACAATTGGACATTACATATACATTCCGCCATTAACATGAATCGTTTGTCCAGTGATATAGTTAGCGTCCTCTGATGCTAAAAATGCTACCGCTTTTGCTATATCTTCCGGGTTACCGAATTTCGCCAAAGGTATTTGGCTTAGCATTTGACTTTTAATTTCTTCAGGAAGAGCATCCGTCATATCAGTAGTTATAAACCCAGGTGCAACCGAGTTAACAGTTATATTGCGACTAGCTAATTCTTTTGCAGATGATTTCGTAAGCCCAATTACACCAGCCTTAGCAGCCACATAATTAGCCTGTCCATCGTTGCCAGAAACCCCTACAATGGAGGTTATATTAATAATACGACCGTTTCTTTGCTTCATCATTTGTCTCGTGACAGCTTTTGTACATAGAAACACACCTTTTAGGTTCGTATTCAATACATCGTCCCATTCCTGTTCCTTCATACGCATAATTAGATTATCACGTGTGATGCCAGCGTTGTTAACTAAAATATCAATAGATCCAAAGACTTCTAAGGTTTGCTTAACTAAACCTTGAACATCGTCAGCTTGGTCGATATTAGCTTGAGCAGCAAAGGCGGTTCCTCCGCTCGATTTTATCTCTTCTACAACAGCTTCCGCTTTTTCTTTACTCCCACTATAATTGACTACTACCTTGGCTCCTTCGCTCGCTAAGTAAATAGCTATATCTTTACCAATACCACGAGAAGCACCTGTTACAATTGCAGACTTGCCTTCTAATTTACCCATTGATAACCTCTCCTATTTCCGTAATGGCTTGATGTAAGGAAGCCTCGTCATATACACAATAAGTCGTGACAGATCGATCTATTTTTTTTACTAAACCAGTCAAAACCTTACCAGGGCCACATTCAATAAAGACATTGACACCAAGATCAAGCATTTGTTGAATCGATTCTTCCCAACGAACTGGTGAATATAACTGTTCAACCAGCAGGGCCTTTACATCCGCTGCATCCTCTACAGGAAGCGCCGTCACATTAGAAATTATAGGAGGTTTTGCAGTTGATAGATTAATAGAATGGATTGCTTCATCTAATTTATGTGCAGCAGGTCTCATTAATTCGGAATGGAAGGGACCACTCACAGTTAAAGGAATTGCTCTTTTAGCCCCTGCTTCTTTCGCTTGTTCGGAAGCTTTTTTGACTCCCTCTACAGTACCGGAGATCACAACCTGACCTGGGCAATTAAGATTAGCAATTTGGACGATGTCGCCAGCTTGCGATACCTTTTGAGTTACTTCTCCCAATGTAGTAGTATCAAGACCTAATATAGCCGCCATTGCTCCTTCTCCTGCCGGTACAGCTTCATTCATAAAAAGACCACGTCTATGCACTAGTAAAACCGCATCCTCAAAACTCATTGCTCCAGAAGCAACCAACGCTGTATATTCTCCTAGGCTATGACCTGCTGTATAATCTGGAGTAATTCCAGCCTCCATCAACATTTTTGCAATCATTGTACTGGTTGTAAGTAAAGCAGGCTGCGCATGGTAAGTTTTAGTTAGCTCCTCAGCTGGTCCATTCAACATAATATCGGATAGAGAAAAACCTAATTGTTGATCTGCTGATTCATAAATCTTTTTACTTTCGCTGTTGTTTTCAATTAGTTGTTGCCCCATCCCTACTGTTTGAGACCCCTGTCCAGGAAATATAAAAGCAATTTTAGTCATCGGAAGATTCCTTTCGTAATGTAGTGTAAATAATCTCAGAAACATTATTATCTACCATTGTTCTCGCTTGTCTTATCGCATGAAATATTGCTCTGCCATTTGAAGAACCATGCGCTTTAATAACTGGAGCCTTTAATCCAAATAATCCTGCACCACCGTACTCAGAGTAATCCAATTTATTTTTAATACCTTTTAACTGATCTTTTACTAGCAAGGCTGATATTTTTGTTTTTGCAGACGTATTAAAAGCTTCCTTCAACAAGGTAAACATGGCCCCAGCTGTACCTTCAATCGTTTTTAATACCATATTGCCCGTAAATCCATCTGTCACTACTACATCAGCTACGCCATTTAATAAGTCCCGTGATTCAACATTTCCTATAAAGTTCACAGGAGTCTCTTTCAACAATAAAAATGCCGCTTTAGTAAGTTCATTTCCTTTTTTATCTTCGGTTCCTATATTCAATAGGCCAACTCGAGGATTTTGAATACCACGCACTTTTTCTGCATAGACACTTCCCATTACAGCAAATTGCTGAAGATGCTCCGGCTTGGCATCAGAATTGGCACCAAGGTCAAGCATAACGAAGCCTTTCCCATCTATTGTTGGGAGCGTGGGAGCAAGCGCCGGACGATCTACTTGATCAATCCTACCAACTACAAACAGTCCAGCTGCCATTAGTGCACCAGTATTTCCCGCAGAAACACAAGCATCCGCATCACCATTTTTCACCGATTCAGCCATTTTAACCATCGACGAATTTTTCTTTCTACGAATAGCTCTAACAGGCTCATCTGTTCCTTCAATCACCTCGTCGGTATGAACAACCGTCAAACGATCATGCTTGGTTACAAGTGGCTCCAGCTTATTTTCATCACCATATAAGGTGATATTCAAATCTCCAAAAGCTTCTAGAGCCTCGTAGACTCCCTTTACTATTTCATGAGGGGCGTTGTCTCCACCCATTGCATCTATCGATATTTTCATTTTTACACACCTTTTTACTTCATAGTTTCTCTAAACATATTAAATTCTCCAACAAAAACAGTCTCATTTTCTACCTTGCTCATTACTTGAATAACGGTGTTTTTTTTCTCCGTGTCATTAGATAGAACAACAGCTTTTGCAATAACACGATCGCCCACTTTTACAGGCTTTACGAATGTAATATTCGATTTTCTTGTTAAGGCAAGCTCGTCATTGATAACGGCTACAGCCAAGGAGTTTGCTTGTGCAAAAAGATGATGCCCTCTGGCAATACCATTCCTAGCAAAGACATGCTCCTGTTTAATATCCAATAATGATATTGCCTGTTTGTCCAAATCTATATCTATAATTTCTCCTATCACTTCATCAATCGGAAGAGACTTTACTTCCTCTTCAAAATTATGAGCTGCTACTGATTTAATCCTCTCACGCAATTCTGGGATGGATAACTCCATGCGATCTAGCCGAATAGTTTGCACACTTACATGAAAGGTTGCTGCCAGGTTTTCATCTGTTATAAAAGGATTTTTATCTAGCGTTTCTAGCAAAAGCCTTTGTCTTTCTTTTTTTGTATATTTCAAGCGATTCACCACCATTTTAGCACTTGGTACTAATATCAGTATATAAACAATAAAAAAAGAATGCAAGAAATGATTTAGTTCATCCTTGCATTCTTTTTAATCTATTCTTTCCCCATCTAGTGCTTTTGAGTCAATTAAGTTTTTTCTAAGTGCTTCCATTTCATCCGATTTCCAAAAATGCTCTGATTCTAATAAACGTTCTGCATCGACCTTTGCTGTATTTAAGGCACGATAATCATGGACTAAATCAGCAATTTTAAACTCAGGCAATCCACTTTGTTTTTTTCCAAAGAAGTCACCAGGACCTCGAAGCTCTAAATCTTTCTCGGCTAATACAAAACCATCATTTGTCTCCGTCATGGACATCATACGTTCCTTACCTTCCTCTGTTTTAGGATCTGCAAGAAGGATACAGTACGATTGGTGTTCTCCACGCCCTACTCTACCCCGTAGTTGGTGAAGCTGAGCTAATCCAAAACGCTCTGCATCAAATATAATCATAAAAGATGCATTAGGAACATTAACTCCGACTTCTACTACCGTTGTCGAAACTAACACTTGGACATGTCCATCAGTGAAACTTCTCATCACTTCATCTTTTTCATCGGGGTGAAGTCGCCCATGCATTAAGCCAACCGAATAGTCTTTTCCAAGCTCATAAGACATCATATTATAAACATCCACCGCATTTTGTACGTCTAGTTTCTCAGACTCCTCAATCAGTGGGCAAATTATATAGGCTTGTCTACCATTAGCCAATTCTTTTTTGAGACGACCTATAAGCTTAGGAAGCTGATCTTCCTTCATCCAATGTGTATCAATCGATTTTCTTCCCGCAGGCATCTGATCGATGACAGATACATCCATCTCCCCAAAAGCTGTGATTGCTAAGGTGCGTGGGATAGGAGTTGCTGTCATAAAAAGTACATCCGGATTTTCTCCCTTTTCCTTCAACACTCTTCTTTGATCTACACCAAAACGATGTTGTTCGTCTGTAATGACCAAACCAAGATTTTTAAAAGAAACATCAGGTTGAATCAGCGCATGTGTACCTATTAATAAATCAATATGTCCCGCAGCTAAATTTTCTAACACCATTCTTCTTGCTTTTTGCCGAGTAGAGCCAGTTAACAGAGCTATTCTAACACCAATTGGGGAGAGCCATTCATCCAAGGATGCCGCGTGCTGTTCCGCCAAAATCTCTGTTGGGGCCATCAAAGCCCCCTGGTAGCCTGCTGTGATAACGGCATACAAACAAATTGCGGCCACTACAGTTTTCCCTGACCCTACGTCCCCTTGCAAAAGCCTATTCATTCGATTGGGGGCTTTCAGATCACGACAGATTTCATTTACCACTCTCTTTTGAGCGTCAGTCAGCTCATAAGGCAAGGATTCAATAAGCTTTTTTACTCGCTCATTATCAAAAGAAACTCCATTTCCAACATTTTGCTCTTTTCGTACCTTTTTAATGGCTTGCATTTTCAACTGAAAGTTAAGTAATTCCTCATAAACAAACCTTCTTCTAGCGTTTTTGGAATGATCAGCATCCTGTGGAAAATGAATTCCTTCGAGAGCCTCAACCATTTCCGGCAATTTATACATAGAGCGGATAGATTCAGGTAACGGATCTGTGATTTCTCCTTTTAGCTCATCTAAAGCCTGACGCATAAATCTTCTAAAAATCTTCTGACTTATAGAACCTCTTAACGAATAGACAGGTTCAAAATCCTGTTGATCCGTTTTAGGCCCTGTAGAGAATGTAGAAACACTTATTACTTGACGACCTCTATCCCATTTCCCGGTAACTGTGATTACTGAGCCTGGGGTAATTTTAGATTTCAAATAGGCTTGATTGAAAAATACAGCCTTAATCAGATGCTGGCCTGCCAACAATCGAACCTGCAGTCTAGATTTATTTTTCCCTAAAAAAAGAAGAGAAGGTTCGCTTTCGACCCTTCCTTCTACAGTTACTCTCTCGTTATGGGCAGTTTCTGCTAGGTTTTTTAACCGAAAATCCTCATGCCTATAAGGAAAGGTCATTACTAAATCATCTAGTGTAACTATTCCTAGTTCTTCTAAGGCTTTAGCAGTCCCTGCACCTACACCCTTTAGAGAAGTAACTAAACTGCTTCTCTTATTTTCCACTGCTGACCACAGCCCCACCAAAGATTTTAGCTTCTAGCCATTTTCCTGTTGGTGTAGCAGCTAAGCCTCCCTGAGCAGTTTCTTTTAAAGCAGTTGGCATCGTTTGACCAATTTTATACATAGCATCAATCACTTCATCACAAGGTATACGACTAGTCACTCCAGCGAGTGCCATATCCGCAGCCACTAAGGAATTAGAAGCTCCCATTGCATTTCGCTTCACACACGGTACTTCTACAAGTCCCGCAACTGGATCACATACTAAACCAAGCATGTTTTTTAAAGTTATAGCAAATGCCTCAGAGCTTTGGGCAGGAGTCCCTCCAGCCATCTCAACTATTGCCGCGGCAGCCATCCCAGCCGCTGATCCAACCTCTGCTTGGCAACCTCCTGCAGCGCCAGAAATAGAAGCGTTATTTGCTACAACAAATCCAAATGCTCCAGCTGTAAACAAATATCTTATCATTTGCTCCCGCGTAGGGTTAAGCTTATTTTTTACTGCAAACAAAGTTCCTGGGACCACTCCTGCAGAGCCAGCCGTAGGAGTTGCACAAATCGTTCCCATTGCAGCATTTACCTCATTGGTAGCTACTGCTTTACTTACAGCATCCAACATTAATTCACCGGAAAGTGTATTTCCCTTTTTCATATAAGCTTGCAACAGCACAGCGTCTCCACCCGTTAATCCAGAGGTAGAACGAACCCCCTTCAGTCCCTTTTCCACGGCTTCTTCCATAACGGTTAGATTACGATCCATCTGCGACATAATTTCTTCACGAGTACGCTCTGTTATAAGAATTTCTTGTTCTATCATAATCTCTGATATAAGCTTATTTTCCTTTTCAGCTTTCTCCACTAATTCTCGCACATTGCGAAACAAGACTTCCATCATAACCCTCCTTAATCTACAATCCTCGTAACCTTCGTTATATTAGGTAGAGTTGTAATTTCATCTAAAATTTCCTTACTCACATTCTGGTCTACTTCAATTACCATTAATGCCATATTTCCTTTCTCTTTTCGAGAAACTTCCATATGACCAATATTGATATTATGCTTTGCTAAACAATTGGCAACGCTTGCAATACATCCCGAACGGTCATTATGAACAACCAATATCGCTGCCAAGTTTCCTGATAATCTTAACGGGAATCCATTTAGCTCTGTTATTTCAGTTTTCCCGCCACCAATAGAAATACCTACCACTGACATTTCACGTTCGTCATCCCCTAATACAATTCTAGCTGTATTCGGATGCTCCGTATGTCCAGTCTCAGGTATAAATTCATAGGATAGCCCGACTCTTTCTGCTTCACTAAACGCTGTTTTAATACGCTCATCAAAGGTATCATAGTCTAGTAAACCACCGATGATCGCCACATCTGTTCCATGGCCTTTGTATGTTTCGGCAAAAGAGCCATAAAGATGGATCCTTGCCCATGTAGGTTGCTTTCCAAATAAATCTCTTGCTACCCTTCCTATTCGTGCTGCTCCAGCAGTATGGGAAGAAGACGGTCCAATCATAACGGGTCCAATAATGTCAAAAACAGACTTAAATTTCAATTGACAGACCTCTCTTTCATGTTGATATTTCTATTTTACACTTTTAGGGAACTTTAAACAAAAGTATTGTACGAAAGGATTAGATTGGACACTTGAATTTTATAAAAAAAAGCGTGGGATTTCTCCCACGCGGAGTATTTCTAGTTTTATTCTACCGATAAAATATAAGGATACAATGGTTGTTTACCGTTATAAAGCTCCACTTCTACATCTGCGAAGTTTTCTTCAATAAACGAAGCAAATTTCTCTGCTTCTTCTTCCGTGACATCTTCTCCATAAATAACTGTCACTATTTCAGAATCCTCGTCAATTAATTCTTTTGCTAGCTTTGTTGCAGCCTCCACTCTAGATGGCTGTGAAAGTATAATTTTTCCTTCAGCAAGAGACATAAAATCATCTTTTTTAATCTCTACACCGTCGATGGACGTATCACGTACAGCAAAAGTAACTTGACCAGTTTTTACATGCGCAAAAGCATCTGTCATATTCTTTTGGTTTTCTTTAACACTCGCTTGAGCGTTAAACGCTAATATTGCTGCCATTCCTTGAGGAATCGTTTTCGTAGGAACTACCGCTGCCTCAATTCCTAAAACCTCTGCAGCCTGTTCTGCAGCCATTACAATGTTTTTATTGTTAGGAAGGATTAATACACGTTCTGCTCCTACCGATTCAATTGCCTTCACAATATCCTCTGTAGAAGGATTCATCGTCTGACCGCCTTCAATTACTGCTGAAGCGCCTAGACTCTTCAATAATTCAGCTACACCTGTCCCCATTGCAACAGTTACTACTGCATAAGGATGAACTTCCGCCTTCTTACCAGTATTAGCAGAATTACCTTCGCCTACGATGTCCGTATGTTGTTGACGCATATTTTCAATTTTGATTTTGATCAGGTCTCCATATTGTTGACCATATGTTAAAACTTCACCTGGTGTTTCAGAATGAATATGAATTTTAGCAATCTCATCATCAGAGATTACTAACAGCGAGTCACCAAATGCACTTAAATCGTTACGGAAGTCATTTTCGACAAAGGCTTTCTTGCCCTCTTCAAAACGGACCATAAACTCTGTACAGAAACCAAATTCAATGTCAGCCGTATCCATAAATCCTTGAACACTTTTATGATGCTCAGCACTTACTAAATCGTCCATAGATGAACTGATTGTCTTCTCAGGAAGGGCTTCTCCCTTTAAGCTTGCAAGGAATCCTTCGTAAACAAAAACTAATCCTTGTCCACCACTATCAACTACGCCTACTTCTTTTAAAACAGGTAGTAGATCCGGAGTTCTGTTTAAGGATAATTTAGACTCTTCTACTATAACAGCCATTAGCTCTGATATATCTGTAATAGATTCACTAGCTTCCATTGCTTTTTTTGCTGAATCTTTAGCAACAGTTAAAATAGTGCCTTCAACTGGCTTCATAACAGCTTTATATGCTGTTTCCACTCCATACTGTAGCGCTTGGGCAAATTGCTTTGCATCTAAGGTAGCATGCTGCTCAATCGACTTTCCAAAGCCTCTAAAAAGTTGCGATAAAATAACTCCTGAATTTCCTCGAGCTCCCATTAGCAAACCTTTGGATAATGCTTGAGCTGTTTTTCCAATATGCTCACTTGAATGCGCAGCTGTCTCTTTAGCTCCAGAAGTCATGGAAAGATTCATATTTGTTCCTGTATCACCATCTGGTACAGGAAATACATTTAAAGCGTCGACATAGTCAGCGTTTTGGAAAAGATGATGCGCTCCCATCTTGACCATATCCGCAAATTGATTACCATTGATTGATTTCATTGTTTTCTCTCCTTAATCACACGTTTGCCACGCGAACTCCTTGTACGTAAACATTTACGGATTTCACCGACATACCAAGAGATTTATTTACCGTGTATTTAACTTTAGACTGAACTTGATAAGCGATTTCAGAAATTTTTGTCCCGTAGCTTACAATTATATACATATCGATATGTAAATCATCTTTTTCCTGTCTAACAATTACACCTTTTGTAAAGTTCTCTTTTCTTAATATATCTGTTAAGCCATCTCTGATTTGATGCTTTGATGCCATACCAACAATACCATAGCATTCAATAGCTGCTCCGCCTGCAATTTGAGCAATAGTATCTTGTGATATATCAATGTGCCCAAATTCATTTGTTAATTCAATTGACATGTTGAAACCTCCCAAGTCCTTTTTGACTATCCCTTATTGTACTACACCCTTTAAAATTATAAAAGACACGTTTCTATTCGTCTACTTTTTGGAAAAAAGGGTTATTATTTAGCGGTTCCTCTACACAAAAAAAATGGTTTTATTTATACATTATACGTTATTTTCTATACAACCTGTAATTATAGCAATACGAGGCCCTATGACTCGAAGAAAAATAATTCAGAATTACTTTTGCATGTGGTAGTGAAGGACATACACGTTACTCACCAAGCAAAAAGTATATATGTTCAATTCCTTCTCCTGCTTTTTGTCTTATTTTTCTAATCACCTGAAACCTACTCTAGTTTCATAAATTCTTTTGTTAAAATTATTGGTTGATTTTGACTAACAATTCTTTTTTACAGTGACTGTAAACACAAAAAAAGGAACTGTCAAATGGCTATTAAGAACATAAAAAAATTGTAATTGGGTTGGTGACAGTTTTTAACTTTGTTTATGCGAGTATATTTTAGCTGCTCCATTTATTGATTAGAGTACTAAAGGGCGACTCTTACTGGATGAGTGAGACAGATAAGACCTTACAACCACGCGCGATTGCTGTGGGTGAGGGCATATCACTCAACCCGAGGAAAGCGTCCGGCTGGGGCGGAAATCAATTCTACTCGCTGATTTAAATTTTCTTTCTCTCATAAATCAACCCTACCCTTTAACATAGCCAATTCATTTATAAAGGTAATTTTAAGTAAAATATTTTCCTACTATATACACCATCTGTTACTATAGTAACTATGTAAACCCCAACACTGCAAGTAACTACTTAACCTAAATTGCTATTTTATAGTGTAAAGGTTTTTTTCTTGATATACTTGCTTATCAAAAGAGTCTGTGGTAAATTATTAAAGTATGTGAAATATCGAACTGAAAATCTTTCAGCTTCTTTTTTAAAGGAGGAAATTATAATGCCAAAAGTATGTGCAATCACTGGGCGTAAAGCTCGTTCTGGTAATGCTCGTTCTCACGCAATGAACGCTACTAAGCGTACATGGGGGGCAAACCTTCAAAAGGTCCGTATTCTTGTAGACGGTAAACCTAAACGCGTGTGGGTTTCTGCTAGAGCTTTAAAATCAGGAAAAATTGAGCGCGTTTAATCGTTCTCATAGTTAATGCCAGGCCGACAAATTGTCGACCTGGCATTATTTCTGTTTAAAAGCTATTTTTTCTCCTCGTCCTTCTTAAAAAGACGAATACATACCTTCATAAAACTACTAACTGATTTAGGCAATTTAAATGTGTAGACCTTCACACGAATTTCCTCCCTTTTAGTCACTGCTTCTTATCATTAAACATATGCCTGACTTAAAGGAGATAGTACTTGTTCGCTCTACTTGTTCATTACTTGTAAACTTTGCATGGCCATAATCGATTTGCTCTTCTTCCACATTATATAGAAACCCATTTAGCGTAAAACCTTCCAGCTTTTCACCAAAAGGATAAAAAGATATATATTTATATTCCTGTTGTTGTATGTAATGAGTGCCAGGAAGTAGAAATTGAAGCTTATTTTTATAGTTTTGGACATAAAAGGAGATTTTAGGATGTAACTGTTGAAAGTGGTACACATCATGTAGAGCCGCTTGATAATGATCCAAACGAGAACCACTTACACCAGTTAAAATAACTTCGTTCGGATTATATTTCATTGCTTCTAATAAAGCCAAATGTGTATCTGTCTCATCCTTC
>JBEMAY010000053.1:0-22723 GCA_040274765.1 Psychrobacillus sp. | reverse complement strand
AAGTAAACCCATTTTTGATTAAATAGCCAAACTTCCCTTGATTCCAAGGAAGAACATCATTAATTTTTTTCAATAAAGCAAAAGCATTGATTAAATCAGATTTTTCAACAGGAGCCGGGAAAATTTCTTTTATTTCATTATTTTTCTTAGTAACTTCTTTTGTTTCTTTTTGTACCTGTTGAGCTTCGCCATTTTTCTTTGGAGTCTCTGTTTTAATATTTACTAGGTTACCAACGATTAACTCTTTATTTATATTAAACTTTTGAAGCAATTTGTTTAATTCTTTGTCGCTCAAAGACAATTCTTTAGAGTTAATCTTTAGAGACTTCCACTCGATGGATGTTTTTGCCTCAGAAGTAGTTTTTGAATTGCCAGCTGTTTCTGCTGATGCTGATGTAGCAGTAAGTAATAATCCTCCCGCTAACATACCTGCTATAATTTGCTTTTTATTCATTTTCATTTCCTCCTTCTTTTGTGCCCTCTCATTTTAAACACAAAATCAAAAGAAAAAATTATATATTTTTTTCCATCTCGTCCAGTTGAATATTAAAAGATGGAAGGGATAAAGGATTTCACCTCTTTAACATGGAAGGATAAACCAGTGTATAAAAATATTAGTTTTCAAATACTCTTGACAATTTCCTATATTCCTCGTGAATGACTAATAGAATTTCTTCCTGCTGTGATGAAGATAGTTTGCTATTTTCCACTCGCCCTATGACCATAGCATACTTTTTTTCAATGCTCTGCCTTACCCTAGGGTGTGTATATTCATCTAGAAGCTCCGATTTTATGATAATCCGTACTTCTTCTTCCGTGATATCATCAAAAGCACGATTTTTATAGAGCATTTTAAAAGCATTAATCATTATCCATGTTCCCTATAACCTCAAGCTGATCTATTTGCTCTCCAATTATTACAAGCTGTGGCTCCATTTTTATGTATTCAGGGAGCCATTGAATCATTCCATAAGCATATTGAAATAAATAAGGATATTTGTGCCCCTTTAGAGGAACATACCCCTTCATACGATAGACGGTGTCAGGAAGACTTCTAACCCAGTCTTCGAAAGCCTGCTGGTCTATGGGGGTCTTAAAGGTATGTAGTCTTGATGACAAGGATAGCTGCTTACCTATTGCAGCTTCTTTCACTTCCTTTTCATGAAAAGTAGCCTCCAAATTACGAATTGCATTTAAAGAAATTCTACTATTCGCCGTTTGAATAATTGGAGCATTACTATTAATGCTTTGTAACTCCATGGATACAGTTGCAACTTCTTGATCAGTCAGCAGATCTACCTTGTTAGCAATTATAAGATGTGCATGTTTAATCTGCTCAAGGAATAGCATTCTAGTTCGAGGTGTCAATTTTTCACGCTCTAGCCACCTTTTACAGTCTGCAACTGTGATAATCCCCTTGATATTTAACTCGTTTGCAAAAAGAGGTGAAAAAACTGCGTCTAATGCTTCTACAGGATGTGCGGCGCCAGTTGTCTCAATTAACAACACATCGAAATCTTCTCCAGCCAGCAATGTTTGTAGCTGCGCTTCCATTTTCTCGGATCCTGTGCAGCAAATACATCCTTCTAGCATTTCTTTTAGAGGAATATCTTCATCTACAGCCCTACTGTCAAACGCCAATTTACCTAACTCGTTCATAATTACAGCAGGTTTAACACCTTCTTTTTTTAATTGTGAGATCAAATTGGAAAGCAGGGATGTTTTCCCACTACCTAAAAATCCACTCAACAAATATACATCCTTCATTTTTCAACACCTCTTCCAATATAATTGCTCTGCTCTTTGCTATAACCGCACGAACGTTAACTCTTTAACTTGAATAAAGAGCTGACCATTACAGGTCAGCTCTTTTAAAGAAACGAAATTATAATGTTACTTATTTTTTAATTAATTCTTTTGCAATCTCTTCTGCCTTCAATAATTGAGGATCTTCGTTTAATAGTTTCTCACGAAGCTTATTCATTAATAAATTAGCAGAATCTCCCGTAAGCTCGCCGGTTACCTCTAGTTCGTTATCCGTTTGGAATTTTTTCACCGCTGCAACCATCGTATCATCAAAGCTAGTATTAATAGTACCTGGATCGTATCCAACTGCTTTCAACATTTCCTTAGCATTTTTAACGGCATCTGAGGTCATACCAGCCTTTAATACTTCAGAAGTATTTAAAGGAGATAACATTGCATAGGAAGGATATTGAACCTCGTAATCTGGTGCAATACCTTTATCATGTATCCAGTTACCTTCTGGTGTTAACCATTTTGCTGTTGTTATTTTAATGTTAGACCCATCAGGTAAATTATTTAGAGATTGCACAGTCCCTTTACCAAAGGAGTTCACTCCAACAATAGGCATTTTTGCGGATTCGCTTAATGCTCCAGCAAGTATTTCTGAAGCAGAGGCACTTCCCTCATCAATTAAAACTGTAACGGGAACATCCACTCGAATTCCAGGTGAAGCTACAATTGCTTCTTTTACAAGTTTATTATTCTCATCTTTTGTTTCAATTTGTACGATATTCTTGCCTTCCTCCACAAAGAGGTTCGAAATATCGACTGCAGAATCTAGCAAGCCACCTGGATTTTGTCTTACATCCAAAACTAATGATTCCATACCTTCTTTTTTCAACTCATCAATTGCTGCGACGAGCTCATCATACGTATCATCAGAGAAGCTAGAAATCATAATGTGACCAACGTTGTCACTTAACATTTCAGGATATACCGTTTCAATAGGGATATCATCTCGAACTATTGTCGTTTCAATTAATGCACCATCACCACGTTGAATGGTTAATGTAACCTCTGTACCTTTTTTTCCACGTATTAATAAAACGGCTTCCGATACACTATAGCCTTTAATATCTTTCCCATCTACTTTTAAAACTTTATCATTAGGTAACAACCCAGATTTTTCGGCAGGAGAGTTTTTGATTGGAGAAATAATCGTAATAACACCATCTTGCTCCTGTATCTCTGCCCCAATTCCTTGAAAACTCGAATGAACACTGTCTTCAAACATAGATGCCTCTTCTGTATCCATGTATTCAGAATATGGGTCTTCCAGTGCGTCAATCATTCCATTGATGGCACCATTAATCACTGTATCTTCATCGATATCCTTATAGTAATCTTTTTTCAATTTATCGTAGGCCATGTATAACTTAGAGAATTCTTTTCGTTCACCAACATATTGTACCTGTGACTCCGTGTCTTTTATTTCGACAGCTTCATCTCTTCCAAAAATAAATAGGAGTGATGTAACACCGGCTGTGATTATCATGAGACCGAAAACTATTAACCAAAGCATCAAAGGTTTAATCTTTACATAATTAGAAGATTCAGGCGATTTTTGTTCCCGTTCTTCGTTTGTACGCTGCTCTTGTTCGTCCAAAATCTTCACCCTTTTCACACAGTTCATTTTTCAAAAAATAGACTGCCAAGGATTGACAGTCTGTTTTTTTAATATTACATCCTTATTTAATCGCTGCTTCTAATGCTACAACGATCATATCATTAAATGTTGTTTGTCTTTCTTCTGAAGATGTTACCTCTCCAGTAATAATGTGGTCACTAACAGTTAAAACAGCTAGTGCTTGTCTTCCGTATTTAGCCGCTAATGTATATAATGCTGCAGCTTCCATTTCAACCGCTAATACACCATAGCTTGCCCATTTTTCATTTTGAGCATTTTCGTTATAGAATAAATCAGCTGTAAATACATTCCCTACACGAAGGTTCAATCCTGCTTCTTTACCAGCATTATATGCATTATATAACAAATTGAAATCCGCAGTAGGTGCAAAACTAATATCATCTAAAAGTACTTTATTCATAGATGAGTCAGAAGATGCTGATTGAGCAAGAATAACATCGCGTACTTTCACATCTTTTTGAATTGCCCCGCAAGTTCCAACGCGAATTAGCTTTTGAACATCATATTCAGCCATTAATTCTGTTGTATATATAGAAATGGATGGAACTCCCATTCCTGTTCCTTGTACAGAAACTCTTTTCCCTTTATATGTACCTGTGTAACCAAACATATTACGTACTTCGTTATATTGCACAACATCCTCTAAGAAAGTTTCCGCAATATATTTAGCACGTAGTGGATCTCCTGGTAGTAAAATCGTGTCTGCAATTTCACCTTTTTTTGCATTAATATGAATACTCATTAATATAACCTCATTTCTAAAACTTATCGTGTTTATGATACCTTTTTTTACTATAAATTGCAATGTAGAAGCCTAGAGGATATTGCCTTCATATAGCTCCCATATTTCATCAAAAACGACAGCGGGCATATCAGGATGAGCAAGCTCTTCAATATATTCGGAAAGAACCTGAAATGACGTTTCAGATTTAGGGAAATCATGTAGTAAAAACATATTTTCAGCAAAAAGAACTTTGGCATCGGTCTTTTGGCCTCCACGGAATTTTAATGCAAATAAATAAAACGATTGATTCATATCATTTTTCCTCCTTTAGTCCTGATGTAATGTTTAATTTTAAAATTTTGTAGATAATTCAATCTAAAACAATTAAACTAAAAATTATGAAGATAAAACCATAGAAAGGAATGGCTCATTTGAAATCTGGATTCAAATCAAAAAGAAACAAAATACCTAAACCGCCAAAAGCACCTAAACAAAAGAAAGAGCATAAATCTCTTAGTAGTCGTTCATTTTCCCTTTTTAAAAGGAATGCAAACAAAAGAAAAAGTTTTCAAAATACCAATTTGATAAATTCTATTCGAGGCCGAGTACTTATTATTTTTTCCGTACTAATTGTTATTCTCTTTTCCATGCTTGTCCTTACTTCGGCTAATATGCAATCTTCTCAAAAGGAATTAGAAAACTTTATAAATGTGGACATAAAAGAGCAGTTAATGGTCAATCAACTATCTGCTGATATTGCAAAACTTTCAAATGCAGAGCAAAGCTATATTATCACAGGTAAATCAAATTATATGACAAGTTATAGAAGTTATAAAGATGCAATCGTTACTCGTTTTAAAGAACTGCAGTCTATTTATAAAAATCGTCCGGATGAGCTCAAAAAAGTAACGGCGATAAACGAACATTTTAATACATACCTTCAATATTCTGAACGTGCTTTAAGCCTAAGAGATAAAAATGGCTTTGATGCAGCTCAAAAGTTAGTAAATGCAGGTAGCGGACGTGCAGCCATGAGCCACGTGGATGTACAGATAGAAGCGGTGAACGAATTGTTAGCAAAAAATAACGCTAAGCAAATTGCTCTCTTGAAGAGTGAAAATCAAAAGTCATTAAATATATTTATAGGCTTAACTATTTTCTCTGTATTGTTGACATTAATATTTGGATTTTTACTCTTTAATTCCATTAAAAGAAGTACTTACTCTATCAATCGTTCCATATTAGAAATAGCTCAAGCTGGTGGTGATTTAACCAGAAGAGTAAAAGTTAGATCGAAAGATGAATTTGCAGAAATTGCTTCTAATACTAATGTTTTAATAGCCTCTATCGCTGATTTAGTTAGACGCGTAAGCCATTTAACTGAAAATGTGTCTGCTAGCGGCCAAGAATTGATGGCCTCTTCAGACGATACTGCTCTTACTATTCAATCAATAGCAGACTCGACTAACGAAATAGCTGCTGGTAGTGAACAAACTATGAAGAGCATGACCTTAGCGATACAAAAAATGAACTCTCTCGAAGAAGCAACTAGATATTTAAATGAGGATGCACAAGCTGTTAAATTAGCAACAGATCATATGACTGCAGCTGCCAAACAAGGAGCATTGTCTGTTCAACATTCATCAAATGTTATGTTAAACATTGAAGAAACTATGGCCAATACTTCACAGACTGTTCAAGCATTAGGAACAAAATCGTATGAGATTACTTCTATTATTAAAACGATAACTGCTATTGCGGAGCAAACTAACCTGCTAGCACTTAATGCTGCAATTGAGGCTGCTCGAGCAGGAGAACATGGAAGAGGTTTTGCAGTAGTAGCAGATGAGGTAAGAAAACTTGCAGAACAATCACAAAAAGCTGCAAAGGAAGTTACAGGAATAGTAACCTCTATTCAAACTGAGGTAACCTCTATAGTGAAACAAAATCATGAAGGAGTCGAAAATGTCATAAAAGGCGTTGAAGTGGCTAATGAAACAAGTTCATCTCTTGAACAAATTATGAAACAAACAGATGAAACAATTAGTATTATTAATAAAATGGTAAGTCAAATAGAGAAAACTCTAGAATTTAGTCAGGAAGTGGCATCTTCCTTTATAGAAGTAACCCATATTGCAGAAAACACTGCTTCTAATACTGAAAACTCTGCTGCTGCCGCTGAACAAGGTAGTGCTGCGATGCAAGAAATTAATGCTTCCGCTGTGGAACTTTCAAACCAAGCAGACGAGCTTAGAAAAGTAGTTAACGAGTTCAAACTATAATTTAAATCTTCTAGCTAGCACTGAAAATACAGTGCTAGCTTTTTTATATGGATCGCAATTAAGCTTGTTGATTAAGACACTCTCTGCAAGGTTTGTGTGCATCTCTGCGAAGTTCCTCCCCATCTCTGCAAGGTTCCTCTCCATCACTGCAAAGTTTTACTTCCTCTCCGCAAGGTTCAGATCCATTACTGCAAGGTTTATACGTGTTTCTGCAAGGCTCTCCCCCCTTCCTCACTACCGCCCTCACCTTTAACAAGTTATATAAAAAAAAGCATGGATATGAAATCCATGCTTCTTACATTAAAATAGTTTCAAGTATTCTCCATAGCCTTCTTCTTCCAGCTTGTCCTTTGGCACAAAGCGCATAGCAGCTGAATTAATACAATAACGTAAGCCTGTCTCTTCCTTTGGACCATCAGGAAAAACGTGACCTAAATGAGAATTAGCCGTTTTACTTCGCACTTCCACTCTTCTCATACCATGAGAATCGTCAAAATGCTCGGTTACCTCTTGACTCTCGATTGGTCTAGTAAAACTTGGCCAGCCACAACCAGCATCATATTTATCCTTTGAATGAAATAATGGCTTACCAGAAACTACATCTACATAGATCCCTTCTTCAAAATGCTTATCATATTCTCCTTGGAAGGGTGGCTCTGTTCCATTTTGTTGTGTAACATAATATTGCATTTCAGTTAGTTTATCCTTCATTGTGTAACCTCCTATTGTTCTCTACAAACGCCGCTCTTCCTGAACCAACAAAGTAGCGATTATAATGTGTCGGATTCTTTTTATAATAATCCTGATGATAATCCTCTGCCTCATAAAACTCGGATGCAGGTAAAATTTTTGTAGCTATTTTTTTAGGGAATCGTCCAGAAGCATTTAAAGCTATCTTCGATTGTTCTGCTTTTTCGTGCTGCTCTTCATTATGATAAAAAATAGCAGTTTGATAAGAAGATCCCTTATCAAAGAATTGCCCCTCTTCATCCGTTGGATCGATGTTCAGCCAAAATATATCCAGTAATTGTTCGTAAGAAAACTTTTCTGGATCATAAGTAATTTGAACTGCCTCATAGTGTCCAGTTGCATTGGAGCAAACTTGTTCATAAGTAGGGTTTGGTAAATTCCCACCCGTATAACCAGAAACGACTTTCTCAATACCGTCATAGGTATCAAACGGTTTTACCATACACCAAAAACAACCTCCGGCAAATGTAGCTTTTTCCATTTTATATCCCTCATTTCGATGGAACTATAATTTCTAAAACAATTTTATCTTCTTGAAGATTTAATTCCTTTGCTCGAACATTAACACCCGAAGCCATAGGAATACTAGCTAACTGAATTAAAACTTCTTCTTCATCAGGCTTTACTACCATCCAGCGAGGAAGATCTATTGAATCTCTTAATAACTTTAACACAGTTTCAGGGGGTAATTGAAGCTGACCGACTTCAACTGACGATTGCTCCAAACGAATATTCCCATTCTCTTCGACAAAAGGTTCAAAATACATCTTTACTGGAAGAGTTAATGAGAAAATAGTTAACTCGGAGCTTAAAATAATTTGCTCCTCTACACTCAATTGAAGGGGAATAGGTTTATCATCCATCGCTGTAGCTATAAAAGTATTTGCTATTCCCTGAAAATCCTCCTTTGAGACATTTACAGTTAATACATGTCCGGAAGGGTCAGGTGTAGTGATACTTTCAACATCAACATTTTCCGTTGGAGATGTAATCCAGTAAAAAAGGGTTCCTATACTCCCTGCAATGATTAATAATAATAAAAAAAAGGCAATCATCCACTTATTCATCTAAACCAGCTCCTCAAAAGAACAATTCCCTACTTTGCTCATCTATCAAACCACAATTTTCTAAAGAATTTACTACGTTATTTACTATCAGCTCATACCCCTTGCTATTCGGATGAAAAAAGTCGGTATGATAAACTAAGTTTGCATTAGAATCAAACAAAGTATCAATAGGTGCATAACATGCATTCGTATTACTATAGGAAAGCGATTCTATCGTATCGTTCCAGTCTGTTATAATTTGATCTACTTCGCTCGTTTCATCTGTAACTATGGTAATAGGGTTATAAATTCCAATCATTATTATTGGAGCACTACTATTAACCTCTCGAATTTGCTCTAAGATTTCATCATAATTTCGCTCAAAATGTTGTAATTCCTTTTGAAACGCCTCAATCTGAAGGTTAAAGAGATCTTTTCTAAATACCTTCATGACATCATTTCCACCAATTGTTATAGTGATTAAATCTGCTTTACGAAGTTGATGATCGATTTCTCCATCTTTTAACAATTTAAGAAGTTGATCACTTCGTCTTCCTCTTTTAGCAGTATTGGTTAAGACGACATCTTCTATTCCCTTGTATTCTAAGATTTGATTTTTTAATCTTCCAACATAACCGTTCTTCCTCAATTCATCACCCACACCTTGTGTAAGAGAATCTCCAAGCCCCACGAGCTCTAGTGTTCTTGGGAAAAATTCAGGCGGAATAATATATTCTTCAAATAAAACCGTCTCCTTAATAGGAAAACTTACTTCTTCTATTTTTTCTGGTGTACAGCTCGCTAGTAGAGAGATACAAACAAGAATAATTAATACTTTATATTTCATATCTAACCCCTTTGTTTAAATCCATTTAAAAACAATGTTACTTGTCGTTAATCTATAAATAAAAGCAGGGAAAATTTGATCTTCCCTGCTTTTGGCATTATTCTGTCATATACATAAATCCAATGGCACCTGGACCAGTATGTGTACTAATCACCGGGGAAGTAAAGGACACTTGAATATCTTTGAAACCCGATTCTTTTATAAGTTCCATTAAGGGTGTAGCCATAGACAAACCATTAGCATGTGAAATACCTACCGCTTTCACTACTTTCCCCTTCGTATCTTCCAAATACTGTTTAAATAAATAGTTGACAACTTGCTTATGGCTTCGAGCTTTGGCTACAGGAGTATAAACCCCATTAGCAAGGCTCGCAATAGGTTTAATAGAAAGTAATGATCCAATCATTGCTTTTCCTTTCCCGATACGTCCACCTTTAACTAAATTATCCAAAGTATCTACAACCACATATAGATCTGTTTTAGAGCGAATTGCTAAAATTTTTTCTATGATTTCCTCTTTCGTAGCTCCATTTGCAGCCATTTTAGCAGCTTCTTCTACTTGAAAATATAAAGCAAAGGAGATAAATTTCGAGTCAATAACTGTCACATCTGAATCTGTTAAATCAGCGGCATTTTGAGCAGATTTAACAGTACCACTCATTCCACCAGTCATATGTATTGAGATAACTTGATCTCCATCTTTGCCAAGCTTGTCGTATAGCTCTTTAAATACACCTACTGCAGGTTGGGAGGACTTAGGAAGTTCTTTAGAAGTACTCATCTTTTCTAAGAATTCTTCTGGTTGAATGTTAACCCCATCAATATATGACTCCCCATCAATTTGAATAGTCAATGGTACTACTTGTATATTGTATTTTTCAATTATCTCTTTAGTTAAATCAGATGTAGAGTCTGTAACTATATGAACCTTAGGCACTGTATATCCCTTCCTTCCTAAGTACATTATAAGAAGAAAGACACTAATCTGTAAACTATTTATGCCTACTTTGAAGCTCAATTATCTTATTTGAAATAATTGTGTGTAAGTCTTCTATAATTTGTGCAGAATTATTTACTTGAATCATTTCTTTACTATATGAAGGAAGGATACTAATTTGAACATGTGCTGGACAAATTTTATTATTATTTTTCTCCATAATATCCGAAGTTCCATGAATGGCAATCGGAACAATAGTCACGTTTGCCTCTTTCGCAATACGGATAAATCCTGATTTAAAGGAACCAATGCCTTGCCCTTTGCTTCTAGTACCCTCGGGAAACATTAATATAGAATGGCCGTTTTGTAATTGTGACACTGTATCCTGAATTGATCGATAACTACTTTTACGATTTGTCCGGTCTAAAAACACACAATTCATTTCTTCCATCCATTTTGGAATTAACGGTATTTTTTTAACCTCAATTTTAGAAATAAACCCAAAGGGCTTAGGTATATATGCTAATAAAGTAGGGATATCAAAGTTCCCTTCATGATTGCTTATAAATAAAACAGGTCCTTCAGGAAGATTTTCCAATCCTTCTACAGTAAATTTGCTTTTCGTTCTTTTTAAAATTCCATCCGCCCATTTTTGTGGAACTTCATGTACTAACAGATCATACTGCTCTACTGGTAATAAATCTTTTTGTGCCTTAATTTTATTGAGCTTTGGGATGCTTACTGGTAAATAACCAAATAAAAACCCAAATGTTCTTAAAGAAGAAAACAACTTATCCACTAACCTTTCTATCGTAAACCAAATAAATATAAGTTATGCCATCAGAGGTCATCATTTCTTCTGACTTTTCAGTAAGCGACCATTCATCATCGCTGTATGGTGGAAAATAAGTATCCCCTTTAAATGTTTGTTGAATAAACGTAATGTATAGTCTATCTGCTTTTGGAAGGATTTCTTTAAAAATTTGCTCTCCTCCAATGATCATGACTTCTTCGTGATGACTTTTCGCCAAATCGATTGCATCGACTAGATCATTAACTACTTCTGCTCCCTCCACTTTATAGGAGGGGTTTCTAGTAACAATGATACTTTTTCTACCTGGTAATACTCTGCCTATCGATTCATATGTATTCCGCCCCATAACCATTGCTTTGTTCATGGTTTTCTCTTTGAAATATGCTAAATCTCCAGGTATATGCCAAGGCAAGTCTTTGTTATAGCCAATTACTCGGTTCGGATCATGTGCTACGATTAGTGATATCATTAGTATTCTCTCCTTTATACAGCAATTGGTGCTTTAATCTTTGGATGTGGATCGTAGCCTTCTATAGAAATGTCTTCTACTTCAAAGTCAAAGATAGAAGTTTTTTCATCATTTAAAACTAATGTAGGCAAAGGACGTGGCGTTCTGGATAGCTGTGTTTTCACCTGTTCAAAGTGATTTGAATATATATGAGCATCACCTAAAGTATGCACAAATTCTCCAACTTCTAATTTACATTCTTTAGCTATTAAATGCACAAGTAGAGCATAGGAAGCTATATTAAAAGGAACTCCTAAAAAAACATCCGCACTTCGCTGATAGAGTTGGCATGACAACTTCCCATTTGCTACATAAAATTGCATAAAACTATGGCAAGGCGGTAATGCCATATCATCAACCTCGGCCGGATTCCAGGCAGTAATGATATGTCTTCTAGAATCAGGATTCTTTTGTAGACCTTCTATTAAATTTGCAATTTGGTCAATTGTTTCCCCATCTTTAGCAGGCCATGAGCGCCATTGTCTACCGTATACGGGTCCAAGGTCTCCATATTCTTCTGCAAATGTGTCATCTGAAAGAATATTGTCACAGAAAAATTTCATTTGTTGATCTAAAACAGCCTTAAACTCAGGATCCTTCGAAGCTCGTACACCGAAGTTTGTCATATCTGGCCCGGTATATTGAACACTCTTTACCCACTTCTCAAAAGCCCATTCATCCCATATATGGTTATTAGCTTGTATCAAAGTTTTAACATTTGTATCTCCCTTTAAAAACCACAGCAACTCACTAACAATTAAACGAAAGGCAGTCTTTTTAGTAGTCATGAGAGGGAATCCTTTTGAGAGATCAAAACGCATTTGGTAACCAAAGACACTTTTCGTTCCGGTCCCTGTCCGATCTCCTTTTTCAACCCCATGTTCTAAAATGTGTGTACATAAATCTAAATATTGTTTCATCTGCTTGCTCCTTTCCTTTATAGCAAAAAAGCTCTCATCTAGGAGAGCCATTTAGGTGGGGTGTTTTTAGACCAAAAAATTTCACCTAATGCATAATGCTTTGCATATTTATCCTCTGCTAGGTGATAATGAAAATTAAAGTAGTAACCATCTAGCGGTTTTTTATCTGTTCTAACATGGAAACGCATTAAATCTTTTTTTGTACTTTCATCAAAAATATGGAATATTTTTTCATAATATTCTCCAGAAGGCTGTTCTGTTATAGCTAGATTAGCTGCTTTTTGATCATCCACAGCAACCAAAGTTGTATTAATGGCCTCTTGGATGCGCGGAAAAATAACTTCATCAAACTCATTTTGAATAACCGGACCAATTCTAGCACCAAACTTTATGTATGCTTGTTCTTTAGCGGCCAACGTAATCTTTTCACTGTAATCAATAGATTCTTTAAGACTAACCTGGTCATACTCTACCGTATGCTTCTCTGCAGAGACAGACTTCATCGGCACTTTGTTCTCTAACAGTTGCTCCCAAATAACATGGTTAGGTGAGATCAGTCCAAATGTTAGAAATGCCACAGTAATAATAATCGATTTTTGTAACCACTTTTTCATGTTTAATCACCTTCAATTATGTACAATTTAGTAAAAGCAATATTATAAACATATACGAAATCGAGAACAAAAGGTTTCATCTTCCTAGTATTCATTGTACAATAAAAAGGGTAAACAATCAGTAGTTTTTTAAACTAAGGAGGAAATTCTTATGAGCACAGATATTATCATTGGAATCGGATTTTTATTTTTATTAGGTTATTTAACTTCTTTAAACTTCACGCACTGATCTAAAAGAAAATAATTTATTGTTCTACCACAAAGAGGGAAGCGACTTATAGTCGCTTCCCTCTTTGTGGTTATACTTCGATTAATCCATAATGAAATTTGGAAGTAAGTCGCGTTAGTCGAGTAAAACCATACTCATCGAACATTGGAGAGCGAAAGTGCGCTTTTAATACGACTCTCCTCTTGGCAACTCGCTTAGCCTGCTCAACCCATTCCGTATAGAGCGTGCCGGTAACCCCTATTTCTCTAAGAGTCTGAAAGTTATTAGATTCGGTTATCTCCTCTTCAAACATAGGATCGATATATACGACATCGAACGAATTATCCTTTAAAGCACTAAGATAGTCTACTGAGTCATTATGGACCACTTGAATTCTCCGCATTGCCTTTTTTAATTCATCGAAATTGGGTTGATAGACTTTTAATCCTCGATCGATAATATAAGCAATCATTTTGTCCTTCTCAACTGCTGTGACCTTTCCTTCCTCACCTACTACATGAGAAGCGATTAAGCTATCTGAACATAGGCCAGCAGTAGTATCTAGAAACTTATCCCCCGCTATTAAACCAGTTGCTTCAAGAAATGGTTCTCTTTCGTTTTTTAGTATTCTTTTTAAACGGAAGGCAGCAGAATTGGGATGAAAGAAGAAAGGATTGATTGTGCCATAAGCAAAGAACTCCAATCTTTCCTTGCCTGCAACTAAAACATTCACTTGCTGCTCAAGCTGTAATTTTTCTACCGACTTTTTCTTTCTTTCTACATACCTTATTCCTAACTCAGTCGCGATATTTTTAGCTACCTGAATATTCTCTGTATTTGTTTTTCCCGCTGTTGTTACTACCGTTTCCATTTTAAGCAATTATGTCTGTGAGAACGCCAGCCAAATGGTCTTTGATAGTCTCCATAGAATTACTTTCAATTTGTTCTCTAGGGATAAAATAAGCTAATTCTCCATCTTTCCAAATAGCGATAGAAGGTGAACTTGGTGGGACTTCACTAAAATAGTCTCTCATAGTTGCAGTCGCCTCTTGATCTTGTCCTGCAAAAACTGTTACAAGGTGATCTGGTTTTTTAGACAGCTCATCTATTGCTGCAGTCACAGCAGGTCTTGCGAGCCCGGCAGCACAGCCACATACTGAGTTAATCACTATTAATGATAACCCTGCTTCTTTCATATGTTCATGTACATCTTCAGGAGTAGTTAGCTCTTTAAAGCCTGCATTAGTTAACTCGCTTCTCATTGGTTTAACAACTTGTTTCATATATTCATCATATGCGTTCATTATTTCGCCCACTTTCATGTATGTTCAATAACCTATATTACAAAGGATTGATATTTTCTATTCTACTTATTTTTATCAATTTTTTCACTCATTTTCACTTTTAGTCCTAATTTTATTTGGATTTTTCTCTTTAGGGTATTTTATTATACAGTTCATTTGTATGATATATAGTTGTTTTTTCAGCGCATTACTTCCTCTTTCTTCTTTTTGAAAGGGGAAAAAGGAATTATTTTAGCGTGCCTAATTACTTTTTTTTAGTGATAGAAAATGAACTATGTTACTATTAAACTTGTATCTGAATCGACTTTTTTTGACAAATTTCAACATTAGCCCATCTATATGGATAACTAGGTGCTAGCATAAAATCCCTGGTATCTGCTCAAAATAATGATTATAGCTATGTATACATAACAATTTACGACGGATTTGCTACCTCGTAATACAACGACATAGATGAGGAGCGAAAAAAATTGAAGAATTTAAATGAATTATTATCTACAATTGAGCTTGTTAACACTCCTAAAACACAGAATATTCCAGTAAAAGGTATTGCTTTTAATTCCCAAGATGTACAGGAAGGTTTTCTATTCGTCGCCATTTCAGGAACCCTTATGGATGGTCATACGTATATTGAGGATGCTATTAGGAATGGTGCTATAGCGATTATCGGTGAAAAGGAATTATCAGAAATTGGTGTACCATATTTGCAAGTTAAGGATGCTAGAAAAGCTTTAGCCTATCTAGCAAAATCATTTTACGGAAATCCAACTAAGGACAAAACACTAATTGGAATTACTGGAACAAACGGTAAAACGACTACCTCCTACATGATTAAACATATCCTCGAAAGCCAAGGAATTTCTTGTGCACTGTTTGGTAGTATTTCAATCATCATTAATAATGAAGAATACTCTTCAACCCATACTACTTTAGATCCGGTAACCTTTCATGAGCTTGCTTCAAAAAGTGAGGATCAAGTGATTATTATGGAGGTTTCTTCTCATGGATTAGTCCAACAAAGAGTAGAAGGTCTTGAATTTGATTATTGCATTTTTACTAATATCGAACATGAACACCTCGATTATCATAAGGATATGGAATCATACTATTTAGCGAAGCAATCATTGTTTACATATTTGAAAAGCAACGGGAAAGCAATCCTTCTCTCTAGTAATGAGTGGAGTGATAGGCTTTATACATATGTAAATTCACTTGGAAAAGAAGTCATCAAAATAAATGGTGATTCCTCCACTTATACAATTGACATAGATAACATGATTGAACAAACAACGGGTAAAGCATTTTCTCTTACAACTCAGATGCAAGGCGTGCACAATATTAAAAATGCAGCTGCTGCCTTTGCTACATGTGTGAATTACGGGTTGAATCCCAAGCATGTCGAGTTAACATTAAATAACTTCAATGGTATACCAGGTCGCTATCAATTGATTCCTCTCCTTAATGGTACAACGGCCGTAGTAGACTATGCACACACCGCTAATGCTTTTCACTATATCTTAGACTCTGTAAAGTCACAAGGTGCAAGAAGGATTTACCATATATTCGGCTTCAGAGGTAATCGAGATGTCCAAAAAAGGGCAAAGATGATTGAAATGTCCTTAAAATATGCTGATTTATGTATTTTAACATTCGATGATTTAAATGGAGTGCCAGAGAAGCAAATGATAAGAGAACTTCAGGAGTTAGGTTCTCACGAGAAGTGTGTCATATGCCCAGATCGAACTGAGGCTATCAAGTATGCTTGGGAAATAGCACAGCCTGATGGTTGGATCGTTATCACTGGAAAAGGCAATGAAGCATATAAGCAAAGCTACTCCCTTTCAACTAAGTCCGATATAGATACTTTAAATTATCTTTTAAATATGAAACATTCCGAAAAAAAAGAATTAAAAAGTCAAAACAAGACGTCTTGTATTATTCCATAAAAAAGAAAACAGACCTTGCATCAATAATGCTCAGGTCTGCTTTCTTTTACTGTTGAATTCGGACGATACTTTACCTTTGAAACGGACATTTTATAATCAATAAATGCTCCAACAAAACCTACTGGCAAGCCACCTGCTAGGATAGACAATACAATGATAAATATGCTGATATTTTCTACTTTAAAAGTCAGCAGATACAAGGTTAAAAGAGTACCTGCGATCAGAAAAATAGTAGTAAAATAATATGTGATATGGATATTTTCCCGTGATTTGTATTCTTTTTTCTTCACTTGATTCTTACTCATTTTAATCCCTCACTTTGACTTTATGTTCTTATATTATTCACCTATTTTCATGAATTTACACATCCACGTTACAATTAACTTTTAATTTTTATACTTGAAAGAAACTGTTAGATATAAATTAAAATTCCCCATGCATCTGTCAATTAAACATTAAACGCTACACTTGTTATAATTTTCAAACTATTTAACTAAAAAAGAAGAGCTTGCGATAGTCGCCAAGCTCTCCTTTATTTTTATTTTCTTGCCTCGCTCATTTGCTTCCAGACGGAACCTTTTGCTTCTTCTCCTTCTTCAATACGGGCAATCGCCATCCGAATTTGAAGCTTTACCTCATATTCCTTATCATCCATCGCTTTTTTTAATGCTGGTAATGCATCCTTGTCTCCTACCTCATAGAAATACATAGCAGCTCTCCAGCGAACTAATTTGTTTTTATCAAACAGCGCTTCTTCCATTACTTTTGAAAATTGCAGAAAACCTAAATCGCTAATTGCATCTCCTGCCGTTCTGCGAACGGAAGCACTCTTGTCCCTGAGTGCCATTTCTAAGTATGGAATGACTTCTTCATCCTCAATTAGACCAAGATAGACCGTAGCAAGCCTTCTAATAGAAACCTGATCATCCTGTATTGCTTTTGCCAGTACCGGTATATCTTCCACCTCTGGGTTAATCAGATTGTTAAGTAATTGGAACCTTTTTTCCCAATCACTTACCTCGAATTGTTCGATCGAAAATGGAACTCGGATAGGCTTTCTATCTTCCTCTGCTTTATCTTTATCTGCTATTAGTTGCTCCAGCTTACTTTGTGGAAAGCTTGCCTCTAATTCTTTTACTAGCTGTTCCCCTATTTCTTTTTGATCACCATACCGTACCCCATAATCGATCCATTTACGAAGCATAATATAATTTTCCTTGTCACCCTCCATCGCTTCATCCAAAGCTTTGGTAAAGCGTTCAGATAAACCAAATCTTCTCTCTGACTCACTATCAAACACCTTTACCTGAAGCGGAATACCTTTGAACGATTGAACATGGACATAAACCTCACCATAATGATCTAATGGTTTTTCTTCTGTTGGAGCATCATTTTCTCCACCAAATACATTTTCGATGGATGCTAATATGGATTCCCAACTAAACTTTGCAATTCGTTCAATCGCTAAAAAGTCTGCAACGTGGTATACCCCTTTTACTCCTTCAATCTCAAAAATATGTTGTATTTCTTTTGGTGCATCTACTATATTATCCTTTTTATAGTTATAGCTCTTCCCAAAAGGAAGCTCCTGATCGATGACAACCTTCATTGTATTCGGACTTGGTGTAGGTTCAATTGTTAATATTTTCATTTGTCATACCTCCAATATTTTAAAATCAGGAAGAAACGATTTCTTCTAAATAAGACCATCTTTCAATTAACTGCTCATAGGTTTCGTTGGCCTCGTCCAATTGTTCGGTAAGTTTTTGTAATAGAGTAAAATCAGAGCCAGTGGTTGATAGTTTTTGCTCCAGCTCCTCTATCAGCTGCTCTGTTTTCTCAATCTCGCCACTAATTGCTTCCCATTCCCGTTGTTCCTTGTACGTCAGTTTTTTCTTTTCCTTTGTACTTTTTACGGGAACTTCTTCTTTCTTTACTTCCAGCTCTTTTTTAGAGTTTTCTTTTAGATCATCTAAATAATCCGAATAAATGCCTAACCATTCTCGAACTTTACCATCACCGTTTAAGATCCACAGCTTTTTAGCGATTCGATCAAGGAAGAAACGATCATGGGAAATGGTTATAATTACTCCTGGGAAGGATTCCATAAAGTCCTCTAATACCGATAAAGTTTGTATATCCAGGTCATTCGTAGGCTCATCTAAGAATAAAACGTTTGGCTGCTCCATTAACATTTTTAAAAGTACTAAACGCTTCTTCTCTCCTCCGGAAAGCTTTCCTATTTGTGTTCCATGAGTATTTAATGGAAATAAGAACCGTTCCAGCATTTGTGCAGCAGAAAATTTTTCTCCAGATCCTATTTCTATTAAATTGGAGGACTCACGTACATATTCAATCATTCTTGTCTGTTCATTTAGCTTTGGAAGCTGTTGAGAGAAGTGCATTTGTTTCACAGTAGATCCAACAACCAATTCGCCGGAGTCCATTGGAACCTCTCCTGCTAGCATTTTAAGTAAGGTACTTTTTCCAACCCCGTTCGGACCAACAATACCTATTCGATCTCCTGCCTGTAAAATAAACGAAAAATCCTCAACTATTACCTTTGAATCGAAGCGTTTAGCTATGTTTTTACCTTCCAGCACCTGTTTCCCTAGGCGGGTAGTAGACATCTCAAGCTCCAAATTCAGAGTAGAATTATCTCGATCAAGTTTTTCATCGATTTCTTCAAAACGATCTTTTCTTGCTTTTTGCTTAGTAGATCTTGCCTTTGCACCTCTACGAATCCATTTTAGCTCATTACGATATAAGTTTTGAAGCTTTTGTTGAGATGCAGCATTCATTTCTTCCCGAATTGCTTTAGACTCCAAATAATCTGCATAATTTCCAGTGTGTGTATAAAGTGTTTTATCAGCCAGCTCGTAAATATGAGTAGCCATAGTATCTAAAAAGTATCGATCATGTGTTACAAAGATAATTGCCCCTTCTACTTTTTGTAACATATCCTGTAGCCAATCAGTGGATTCTTTATCCAAATGGTTAGTAGGCTCATCTAAAAGCAATAAATCAGCCGGTTCAATTAAAACTTTTGCAAGGGCTACTCTTTTTTGCTGACCACCAGATAAATGTAGGATTGACTCTTCAAACTGAGTAATTCCTAGCTTAGTTAAAGCTGTTTTGGCTAAAGCATTTACATCCCATGCTTGAAGCTCATCCATCTTTTGCTGTAAGTCCATCAATCTATTTTGTAATTCGGTTGAATCGGAGTTAGCCATTAAAGCGAGCAATGCTTCTTCATATTCTCTGTTGATCTTTAGAATCGGAGAATCTCCACTGAATACTGTTTGAAGAACCGTTTCTTCTTTTTCAAATACTGGTTGCTGTTCTAAATACGCAATTCGGAACTTATTAGGATGATCGCGATCTATAGAGTCTGCCTCAAGACGTCCAGCAATAATTGATAAAAATGTGGATTTCCCTGTACCATTAATGCCGATTAACCCTGCACGATTTTGATTGTTAATTGTAAATGAAATATCTTGGAAAAGTGTTTTCTCTCCAACTGTTTTTGTAAGATTGGAAATGATTAAATGACTCATATAGATTCCCCTGTTTCTTTTCTTAAGTTTTCTAAAAATAATTCCATAAAGGCATGCCTTTCTGCAGCAAGCTCTTTTCCTTTTCTAGTTTGCATTCCATCGGCCAATTGAAGTAGCTTCTCATAAAAATGAGTAACAGAGGCTGTGTGTTTAGAGCGATATTCCTCGATGGACATATTCTCTCTTGGTGATTCGTTAATATCATATAATCGTCTTCCCTTTGCTCCACCATAAGCAAACGCTCTGGCTATTCCTATGGCTCCAATAGCATCTAAACGATCTGCATCTCTAACAATTTTTGCCTCGATTGTATCCGCAGTTGTTTCATGCCCACCATTAAATGAAACAGATTGAATAATTTTTTTAATTTTATCTTTTGTTACATCCGAAATTTCAAGTTGCTTAATAATGTAATCCTCCATATATTTTCCTTCATTCGAATATTTCGGATCACTTACATCGTGTAGCAGTACTGCTAATTCAATTAACTCTAAATTAATATCTATCTCCGTAGAAGCAATTGTCAGGGCATTCTTCCGTACCCTTTCAATATGCAAAAAATCATGACTAGCGTCAAATTTGTCGTATACGTCTTTGACTAGCTTTTCACATAGGATAATAGCATTCATATTAAAATACCTCCTTCAAACAAGTCATCCTATTCATTATAACGAAAAATAGAAAAAAAGACCGCTATAGTGCAGTCTTTTAATTGCAACTTCAACTTAACCATGGCAAATATCCATAAAATGGTCTCTAGATTTGACCTTCATTTTTATTCTTTTAAAACAAATGATTGAAATTCGTTAAAAAAATAAACTGTTCATATCCAAAGACCTAATCTTTTTATAATAATTGTAGTAGAAATTTCTATCATAAACTAAGATATACTTAAGCATATCAGATATTACGCGTAAACCTTGGTTTTTTAAACGTCATAAATTTGATAAAACTTTAGCTATAATTCGACATTTTATTGACGGTTGCATTTATTTCATGTATAGTTTATTTTATCCATTTACAGAATTTTTTGTGGATTAAGGGAGGAACAGTTATGCAACAGGGGAAAGTAAAATGGTTTAACAACGAAAAGGGTTATGGATTCATCGAGTACAATGATGGGGAAGATGTTTTTGTCCATTTTACCGGTATTCAAGGCGAAGGTTTCAAATCACTTGATGAAGGTCAGGAAGTTACTTTTGAAATCATTGAAGGAAACCGTGGACCTCAGGCTGCAAACGTTATAAAATCGAAGTAAACAGTTCTTCCCGCGGCAACTGGTCGTGGGACTTTTTTTATTTACCAAATAATTTGTTACCAGCCTCTTTTATTTCTTCCCCAACAGTGCATCCTTTAATGCAGAACTGATGAGCTTTAGATTTTCCTTTTTCTTTTCTTAGCTCCGTTTTCACCAAACAGCCTTCACAAAAATTTTCTATTAACAGATCTATTTCATTAATAATTTGGGTATGTTTCATTTTCTTCTACTCCTTGCTGTATGACATGTTGAACAGTACAATTATATTTATTCGAAAAAATAACTAACATTACCTAAAAGGATGATAACAATGATTGAATTATATATCGATGGCTCTACTACTGGCAATCCAGGACCCAGTGGAATTGGAATCTTCATCAAAGGCGAGGGGCATCAGATAAAAATTAGTGAGTTTATAGGAGACCAGACAAACCATGTTACGGAATTTATCGCTTTACAACGAGGGCTTGAAGAAGTAAAAAAATTATCCCCTACCATCGTTTCTATTAGGACTGACTCACAAATAGTATTCGCTGCGGTTGAAAAACGCTACGCTAAGAATACTGAATTTGCAGCCATATTAGAAAAGATACTGGCTATTACTGATACCTTCGACATGTTTTTTATAAAGTGGATATCCGACGATCAGAATAAAGCTGCCCATGCATTAGCACGAGAAGCGGTACGAAAAAATTTAACTTAACCAGTTACACCTCCAACAAATATAATTTGTCTGGAGGTGTTTTTGTCATTATTTTTGTGGGACTTTCACTCTCATGCATTCTTTATGTTTTTAACCAAGAGGGTTAAGCTATTCCTATTCTTGTGCCGTAACATCTGTTTCGTTTAAACTGATTTGGACTTCCCCATTTGAGTTATATGCTGACTCAATCGTATTTTTTGTTCGATTCATGAACCTTATAATGACATCGTCTTTTCCAAATAATTGAAATAGACTTAACAAGGGATTTTTTGGTCTATTAATGGATTTATAAGTAAACTTTGTTTGATTGTCGTCTATTGAGTGTAGTTCATAATCTACCTTCATACGGAACATGTTGTTTAAAATAAATGCTTCTTGTACGAGCTTATGATTCGATTCATCAATGAATCTTTTGATCGTAATGTCATACGAGTCATCTACAGAACCGTTTTGGTAAACTTGTCTGAAGACCGTACCTTCCACTTCCGTTGTTTCTTTCAAAGTTTCTTCATTTATAATTTTCGGGAAAATTGCTTTCTTTTTCTCTAAGTCACCGTAGAAATATGGCCATGCAAATTCTATCGGTGCATTAATAATTATATCCTTCTTCCACTTTTTCATCCAAACTACTCCCTTGTATATCAATATGTGAACCTTTCTATATATGATAACACAAAAAAACAGACCCTCGAAACGAGAGCCTGTTAAAGTTTAGGTTTAAAATTAAGCTTTAACTACGTTAGTAGCTTGAAGACCACGTTGGCCTTGCTCGATTTCAAAAGTTACTTCTTGACCTTCGTCAAGAGATTTGAAACCTTCGCTTTGGATAGCTGAGAAATGTACGAATACAT
>JBEMAY010000052.1:0-22914 GCA_040274765.1 Psychrobacillus sp. | reverse complement strand
ATAAAGCCGGTGAAATTTTACTTATTGTAAAATTTCATCGGCTTTTTCATTTAAGAGGATGGTTTTGTCCCAGTCTCGTTTCTGATGAGAGAAGTTTTTATTCATGAGCAGCTGCATCTTGTCATGATTAAAATTTCTCTCTTAGCTATAGATTTGTCCACCAGCGCAATTGACTACAGATCCTGTTAATAGCTTACCATTGGTCATTGCAAATACCATGGCCTCCGCAACTTCCTCAGCAGTTGCTGCAATATTCGGTGGTGTAGTAGCACCTATTGCTTGACCTATTTCCTCTGTGTAAGTAACAGCTGCACTAGCTGAAATGTTTGTTTGCATATTATTCGGCGCTACACCCACTGCAAAAATGTTTTTTGACTGATAATCTTGTCCAATTGATTTAGTAAGACCTAGAACAGCATGCTTTGTTGCGGAGTATAGACCGTTATAAGCAGTTGGTTTATATGAATTCGAAGATACGGTGTTTACAATTGTGCCACCTTCATTTTCAAGCATAACTGGAATCACATATTTAATACCTAAGAATACACCTTTTAAATTGATATTCATGATACGATCATACTCGTTGTCATCATACTCATGTAATAAACGGAAAGGAATCATAATCCCTGCATTATTTAAGAAGTAATTAATCGTACCAAAGGCTTCCACTGCTTTCGCAACGTAATTTTGAACATCTTTTTCATTTGATACGTCTGCTTTCACAAAAATTGCTTCAGTGCCCAAAGCTTCAGCATCTGCAGTTGTTTTTGCTCCCTCTGCTTCATTATAATCGACCAAAACTAGTCGATAGCCGCCTGCCGCTAATTTTAAAGCAGTTGCTCTTCCTAAACCTGTTGCTGCGCCTGTAATAACTACTACATTACTCATCTCAACGCCTCCTATAATTCGTGTTTTGAACAACACGTCTATGTTAAAGTTATAACAGGAAAAAACAATACACAACAATCAATCTAACTCAATATGAAGTTTAACCAACAGTTTCATAAAAAATGTATGCTAAGTGGAAGATGAACGAGGAGAATGGTATGAATATAAATGATTTGCGCGTAATTAAAACAAAGAGTCTACTAAGAAAAATATTAATCGAGAAATTACAAAAGAAAATGTTTAGTGAAATTACAGTAGTTGAATTATGTAAATTAGCGAGCATTAATCGTTCCACCTTTTACGCGCATTATACGAATATTGATGATCTCTTTCAAGAAAGCTTTAATAATATTATTAATGAATTAAGAGCAGATTATGATCAAGTGTTAGAGAATCTTGATAATCCGTTGCAAAAAAGTATGACGCCTCTATTCTCACATATTTTAAAGCATCAGGAATTTTATGATGTCTTGTTATCTGAAAATGTTCCATTTAGATATCTATTGCAATTTAACGATTACTTAGTGAGCTTCCCACGTTCCGTTATTGTTCGCAATGTGACGAAGGATACCGATATAGACTTATTTCTCTCTTTTTGCTCCAGTGCAACGATGGGAATGATCTTTCATTGGAAGAGTACGGGTTACAAAAAAACAGCTGAAGAGATGAGTTACCAATTAACTAAGTTTTTTTCGAAGGAATATTGAATAGAAGTAAGCTAACGAGAAAGGGTTTTGAGTCCGGGTTGTCGCAAAAGGGGCGAGGAGAGTGGTCGTGGATATGGATTGTAGTAATCTATGAGGGGATGGTCGCAAATTAGGCTGTGATTGTAGTAATTCATGGAGAGATTAACGTAAAGAAACTGGTCATTGTAGTAATCTAGGACATCATTGTCGTAAAACCTTCGCACAACAAAAAAACCAACAAAGTGTTGGTTTTCTGCTAATCTGTCTCTGCAAATTTATTAAGCATTTGGATAACCTTCTTGTAGACATCTTGATGAGAGCCTATCGTGATATCGCCAGTAACTCCTAAGTCAAATCCTGGGGCGTATAATAGCTTTCCATCATCATACAGGGTCACGGTATATAACGTTTCACCTTGATTCGCCTCGTTAGTTAAATAGATTTGATAACTATCTACTTGAGGGAGTAATTCGGTTCTCCAGTTACTTTCATCCTCGGTAACCTCTTGAACTGGTAAATCGTTAATAGAATCCATTATTTCATTTATTTGACTTGTATCAGTTGAACAGCCATTTATTTGCTTAGAGCTAGCTCTCCCATTGAAGCAAATGGAATCAAATGAAACGTCGATAGACGGCTTCCTGTTATTAAAATAGGCATCAAAATTTGGGATGATATCATATAGATGTTTGCCATCTGTAGATACCATTCCGTTATATTTTCCTATTTTTCCTGGCTCTGTTTTAGAAAAGATATATTCTTCTTTTAATGTATGAAAGATTTTCTGTTCTTTATCGTTTGATAAGGAAACCTCAACGGTAGCACGATAAATAGTTGGATGATCCTTATCCTGTTTAATTTGTACTTTCTCTAATTGCATGTCTATATCACTGTCTATTAATTGAGAATTATATTTGAACACGAGTCCAGTGCTAATAGCCTGTTCCATCATATCTTTTGTGAAATATTCCCCAAAGCTTTTGTGATAATAATTAGTAAAATCTGTACTTTCCTTCGATTCTAGCAGCTTATCGTACTCCTCCTGGTTCTTAGTAGGGGTTTTACTTTGCAGTTCAAACCACGCCCTTAGTAGCCTTTCCAGTTCCATATCCGGCCCATTATATTCTTTTTCAATGACTGCCATAATCACTTCCTCGTTCGTAAGAGGCTGGGCTGTTTGCTCGGTTTCTGATGGGACCATTACATTTGCAATAAGAAAATAGGAGGCGATGGCAATAGCTGCTAATGCAAGGATGGCGGGAAACATTCTTCGTTTTTTCTTTTCCGTTCTCTCCTTAATCGCTAGCCATGTATTTCGTCTTGCTTCATTAGAACGTTCGACATGCTTCATTTCCTCAAAAAGCTCATCAAATTCCTTTGACGGTTCCATTTACATAACCTCCTTTTTGATGAAATTCCTTTTTTAGCGCCTCGAGTGCACGCATCATTTTCATCTTAACCTTTGCCTCAGTCCATCCAAGAATGAAGGCTGTCTCTTGTATGGAGCATTCCTGGATTTTTCGCAGAATGATCACCTCTTGATAATCCTTCTTTAGTAAGCGCAAGGAATCATACATCCGTTTCAGCTTTTCTTGTTGTTCGATGTAACCTTCTGGAGAAAGCCCCTTTGTTTCTATGTCATGATTCTTTTCAAATGAAAAAAATTGAACGACTCGCTTTCTTCTAAAATAATCATACGTAACATTGCGAGCGATTTTAAGTATCCATGTAGCAGGGGAAGCTTGCTTATCAAAGGAAGCATATCCCTTAAATGCTTTGTAAAAGGTTTCCTGTGTCAGGTCCTCGGCACTCTCTTTATGACGGACAAGTAAATAAATGTAGCCGTAAACCCGGTCGCTGTGATCTCTATATAGCTGTTCCATTTCCATCTCCTGACCCCCCTTAATGCAATAGACGAACGAATAAATGAAAAGTATCGTTTTATATAAATAGAATTTGATTTCTCTAAAGTCCTTTACCAATTCAACATGAACAATCTCTTTCTATGGAAGCAACAGGTGACGACACAAATACAGATGGCTTATCGCTCACCCACGGATAGCGTCCAAATAAAGCGAAAATTAATTCTACTTTCTTAATAAAAAAGACTTCATTATTTTTTATTAGTTGTTTGTGACTTTGCACATTAATACGAATTATGTATTCCATACAATTTTACCTTTTAAAGAATAATTTGTATGTAAAACTTCAAACACGATTTTCATATATTAAAAGTTTATAATGAGAGAAGCTAAACGATGGGGGGGCACAGAAAATGATTGTCCATTTTTATACAAGACCAGGTTGTCATTTATGTGAGGACGGAAGAATGATGCTGAAGCTCGTTCAAGAGGACGTGCCATTTCAAATAGAAGAGCATAATATAGAAGAAGATGACCAGCTGCACGAAAAGTATATGCTCATGATACCGGTTGTGGAATACCAAGGGGAGATTATACAATACGGGAATCTCGATTATGTGACGCTGCTGGAAGCATTAGAAAAATGATGCTTCCAAACACATATATTGCTATTTGGAATATATTAAAGTATTATGATTATAGAAATTAAATTTTTTTTAAGTAGATGGGACATTTTTATAACAAGTGGGACAAAAATGTCACCACTAACATGGGGATGTGACAAATGGATTCTTTTCTAGGTGCACAGCTAAAGCTAATGCCAGAGATGAGTGAGCTGCTTCAGAAAAGGTATCGTATTCTTCAAACTATTCAGCTGACCAGAGGTATTGGTCGAAGGGTGCTTGGAGAACAGCTAGACTTAACGGAGCGTGAAACTCGTAAGGAATTGGACGCTCTAAGGACTCAAGGCTTGATAGAGGTTACTCGTGAGGGAGCGGCTATTACAGCAGAGGGCAATGAGGTTTTGATAGATTTAAAAGAAGTAGTTCGTATGTGGTCTGGTCGATCACAAATGGAGCTAATGTTAAAAAAATATTTAAATATTAAAGATGTGATTATTGTTCCTGGAAATGTAGATACTGATACGAATACATCTATGCTTTTATCCCAGGAGGCAGCTAAATATTTAGAAAGTATTTTACTTGATGAATATATCGTCGCAGTTACTGGTGGATCAACGATTGCATCCATCTCCCATGCCATGACCGAATCGTCCAGATGGAAGGATTTGTTGTTTATTGCGGCTAGAGGAGGGGTAGGGAAGGATGTCGGGCTACAAGCAAATACGATTGCGTCTTTGTTTGCTAGCAAGATGAATGGAACCTACCGAACGTTATATATACCTGACCGCTTAAGTGAAGAGGCATATATGACGATGAAGAAGGAGCCTTTTATCCAAGAAATGATGGACCTTTATGAAAGAACGAACATCATTATCCATGGAATAGGCGATGCATTAGAAATGGCCAAGAGAAGAAATTCTCGTGACGAGGAGATTGAGCTTCTAACAAGTAGAGGTGCAGTCAGTGAATCGTTTGGCTATTATTTTAACGATCAAGGTGAAGCAGTTCACCATATACGCACAATCGGCGTCCAATTAAACCAGCTTCAGCATATAGAGCATCTGCTTGCAGTCGCAGGCGGCGCAAAAAAAGCCAATGCGCTTATTTCTTATTTCAAGCAGGCACCATTACAAACTGTTCTTGTAACAGATGAAGGTGCGGCCAATGAAATGATGAAAGTAATCCCAAAAAACATTTAGGAGGAATTTTATTATGACAGTAAAATTAGCTATTAACGGATTTGGACGTATCGGACGTAAAGTTTTCAGAGAAGCATTAGAGCAAAAGGATTTAGAGGTAGTAGCGATCAATGACTTAACAGATGCAGCGATGCTTGCTCATTTATTAAAATATGATTCTGTACATGGCATCTCAAATGCTGACATCACTTCAGAAGGTGAATACCTAGTAGTGAACGGGAAAAACATTCAAGTGTTCGCTGAAAAGGATCCTTCAGTACTTCCTTGGAAAGACCTTGGAGTAGACATCGTAATCGAATCTACTGGCGTATTCAGCACAGTTGAAAAAGCTGGTAAGCATATCGAAGCAGGAGCTAAAAAAGTTATTCTTTCTGCTCCAGCAAAAGACAACATGCCAACATTCGTTATGGGTGTAAATGAAGATAAATACAACCCAGAAACAGATCACGTAGTATCAAACGCTTCTTGTACAACTAACTGCTTGTCACCAGTGGCAAAAGTATTACAAGATAACTTCGGTATCAAACGCGGAATGATGACAACCATTCACTCATTCACAAATGACCAACGTATCCTAGACTTGCCACATAGCGACTACCGTCGTGCTCGTGCAGCATCTGAATCTATGATTCCTACAACAACTGGAGCAGCAGCTGCAGTAGCGAAGGTTCTTCCGGAGCTAAAAGGTAAATTAGATGGTATGGCTGTTCGTGTACCAACACCAAACGTATCTCTAGTTGACTTTGTAGCAGAGCTAGACAAAGAAGTTACAGTAGAAGAGTTAAACGGCGTGCTTCGTAAAGCGGCTGAAAATGAACTAAAAGGAATTCTTGAATATAACGAGCTTCCATTAGTATCAATCGACTATAACGGCAACACTGCTTCTTCTACAGTAGATGGTCAATCTACAATGGTATTAGGAGATAACCTTGTTAAAGTATTAGCTTGGTATGACAACGAATCAGGATACTCTGCACGTTGTATCGACCTTGCATTATTAATGGCAAAAAAAGGGTTATAATTTCTCGCTAGATACCGAGAAACATTAGTGTTTGGATAGCGTTTAAGTATAATAACCTCTATAATAAAAGAGGGTAAAGGAGCAAAGGTTACCCCTTTTGCTCCTTCTTTTTTTAGTAGGCAATTCAATTACATAAGGAGGCTTATTTCATGAAGGAAAAACAAACAATGAGCGATGTAACGTTAAAGGGAAAACGCGTCTTTTGCCGTGTAGACTTCAATGTACCAGTAGAAGACGGTGCCATTACAGATGATACTCGTATTCGTGCAGCAATACCTACGATCCAATATTTAATCGAGCAGGGAGCGAAAGTGATTCTTGCAAGCCATATGGGTCGCCCAAAAGGGGAAGTAAAGGAAGAGCTACGTTTGACAAAGGTTGGCGAGCATTTAGCTAAGCTATTGAATAAGCCTGTCACTAAATTAGATGAATCAATTGGAGAACAAGTAGAACAAGCAATCTCCGCTATGAATGAGGGCGATATTGTTTTATTAGAAAATGTACGCTTCCACGCTGGGGAAGAGAAAAATGATCCAGAGCTAGCAAAAGCGTTTGCAGCGTTGGCAGATGTGTATGTCAATGATGCATTCGGTGCAGCTCACCGTGCGCATGCAACAACAGAAGGTATTGCAAAGCTTTTACCTGCAGTATCTGGACTATTGATGCAAAAGGAATTAGATGTGCTAGGAAAGGCTTTATCCACACCTGAACGTCCTTTCACGGCGATCATTGGTGGAGCGAAAGTAAAGGATAAAATCGGTGTTATCGATCATTTATTGGACAAGGTAGACAATATCCTAATCGGTGGTGGATTGTCCTATACGTTCACGAAGGCGCAAGGTCATGAAATTGGGACCTCTCTTTTAGAGGAAGACAAAATTGACCTAGCGAAGTCCTTTATTGAAAAAGCGAAGGAAAAAGGCGTGAACTTCTATTTACCGATCGATATAGTCGTTGCGGATGAGTTTTCAAAGGATGCCAACACAAAGGTTGTCCCAGTCGACCAAATTCCATCAGACTGGATGGGCTTAGACATCGGACCTGAAACAGTAAAGCTGTACGACCAAGTGATTAAAGACAGCAAGCTGATCATTTGGAACGGACCGATGGGTGTGTTTGAAATGGACGCTTTTGCAAACGGCACGAAAGGTGTGGCGACTGCAATGGCGGAAACTGCTGGCTATACGATCATTGGCGGAGGAGACTCAGCCGCTGCAGTAGAAAAATTTGATGTAGCAGATAAAATGGACCATATCTCAACTGGTGGAGGAGCTTCCTTAGAGTTTATGGAAGGTAAGGACTTACCAGGCGTATCGGCACTAAACGATAAGTAATTGGAGGAGATTTTATTATGCGTAAACAAGTAATCGCGGGAAACTGGAAGATGTACAAATCACTTGCAGAGGCAAAGCAATTTGCTAATGAATTAAAAGAAAAACAGATCGACACGACGAATGTAGAAGCCGTTATCTGCGCTCCGTCTTTATTTCTAGAGTCATTAGTGAATGAGACGAAGGGGTCTTTCATTTCCATTGGTGCTCAAAACATGCACGAGGAAAAAGAAGGTGCCTTCACTGGTGAGGTGAGCGGTCACCAATTACAAGATATCGGCGTAAGCTATGTCGTGATTGGGCACTCGGAAAGACGTCAATATTTCAACGAAACCGATGAATCCGTCAATAAAAAAGCGAAGGCAGCCTTCGAATATAATTTAACACCAATCATTTGTGTTGGAGAGTCATTGGAGCAGCGCGAGAGCAATGAAACAGAAAGCATTGTTTCTGCTCAAACAACAGCAGCTCTAGAAGGCTTGACAGAGGAACAAGTGAAAAACACGATCATCGCCTACGAGCCGATCTGGGCTATCGGAACTGGTAAAACAGCTACGGCTGACGATGCGAACGATGTATGTCGTGCAATCCGTGAAACAATTTTAGATGGCTTTGGAGAAGAAGTATCAAGTGCAGTGCGTATTCAATACGGCGGCAGCGTGAAGCCTGAAAATATCGTGGAATTACTTTCTAAGGAAGATATCGATGGTGCACTAGTTGGCGGGGCAAGCCTGCAGGTAGGTTCGTTTGTGAAATTACTGGAGGCTGGTGCAAATGCCTAAAAGTCCAGTTGCACTCATTATTTTAGATGGTTTTGGGCTAAGACCCGAAACTTACGGTAATGCCGTATTTCATGCAAAAAAACCAAACTTCGATCGCTATTGGAACCAGTTTCCGAATGCAACGTTGATCGCTTCTGGTGAGGCAGTTGGTCTACCTGATGGACAAATGGGTAACTCAGAGGTTGGTCATTTAAATATAGGTGCCGGAAGAATCGTCTATCAAAACCTTACTCGCATCCATAAATCGATTCGCGACGGAGAATTCTTTAACGAGCAAAAGCTGTTAGCTGCGATTGAGCATGTCAAGCAAACAGGTGGTAAGCTTCATTTAATGGGCTTACTATCAGATGGTGGTGTTCATAGTCATTATTCTCATCTATTTGCTTTGTTGAAGCTTGCTAAAGCGCAAGGATTGGACGATGTATTTGTACATGGCTTTTTAGATGGTCGTGACGTCGGTCCACGTACTTCTGTCGCTTATGTGGAGGAAACAGAGAAGCAAATGAAGGAAATCGGCATCGGTAAGTTCGCTTCCATTAGTGGACGCTACTATGCGATGGACCGTGACCGTCGCTGGGAGCGTGTCATCCTTGTTTATCAGGCAATGGTTGATGGAGTCGGTAAAACGGCGGAAAGCGCGACGGAAGGAATTCTTAATTCATATGAGGACGATATTGCAGATGAATTTGTCGTGCCATTTGTCATCGAGGAAAATGGACAGCCTGCTACGACGATCGATACGAATGATGCGGTCATCTTCTTTAATTTCCGTCCAGACCGTGCAATCCAATTATCGATGGCGCTAAACACGCCTTCGTTCGATAGCTTCCCGCTTAGCGAAAAGCATCCGAGAAATCTTAAATTCGTGACATTCACGCATTACAGTGATGACGTGGTCGCGGATGTAGTGTTTGAAAAGGTCGATTTATCGAACACGATCGGAGAGGTACTTGCAGCTCGTGACAAAACACAGCTACGCATTGCCGAAACGGAAAAATATCCACATGTCACCTTCTTTATGAGTGGTGGCCGTGAGGAGACATTCCCTGGAGAACAGCGAATTCTTATTAATTCTCCTAAAGTGGCAACCTATGATTTAAAGCCTGAGATGAGTGCTTACGAGGTAACCGATGCATTATTAGGCGAAATTGCATTAGATAAATTCGATGCAATTATCTTAAACTTTGCTAACCCAGATATGGTCGGCCATAGTGGAATGCTTGAGCCCACTATTAAAGCAATCGAGGCAGTGGATACTTGCCTTGGTAAAGTGGTAGATGCTATTTTAGCAAAAGGTGGCCACGCCATCATAACAGCAGACCATGGGAACTCCGATGAGGTAACGACCCTTGAGGGGAATCCGATGACTGCTCACACAACGAACCCTGTTCCAGTGATTGTGACCGAAAAAGGAGCGCTACTACGAACAAATGGAATTTTAGCCGATTTGGCTCCAACCATGTTACACTTATTAGGTATAGAAGCACCGCCTGAAATGACAGGTAAAACATTAATCGAAACGGAGAGTTGAAAATGCCAATTATTACACAAATTCAAGCTCGTGAGGTATTAGATTCACGCGGGAACCCAACAGTTGAAGTAGAAGTATTCACAGAAAGCGGAGCATATGGCCGCGCAATCGTACCATCTGGTGCATCTACTGGTGAATACGAAGCAGTAGAACTTCGCGATGGCGACAAATCAAGATACCTTGGAAAAGGTGTATTAAAAGCGGTAGAAAACGTGAACAACGTAATCGCGGCAGAATTAGAAGAAAATTTCTCAGTGTTAGACCAAGTTGAAATCGACCATGCCATGATCGAGCTAGACGGTACAGAAAACAAAGGTAACCTAGGAGCTAACGCTATTCTAGGAGTTTCTATCGCAGTAGCACACGCTGCAGCAGACTATTTAGATGTACCTTTATACCAATACCTAGGCGGGTTTAACGCAAAGCAACTTCCAGTTCCGATGATGAATATCGTAAACGGCGGCGAGCATGCTGACAACAACGTAGACATCCAAGAATTCATGATCATGCCAGTAGGAGCGGAATCATTCCGTCACGCACTACGCATGGGCGCTGAAATCTTCCACAGCCTAAAATCAGTATTAAAAGATGCTGGCTTAAATACAGCTGTTGGGGATGAAGGCGGATTCGCACCAAACTTAAAATCAAACGAAGAAGCTCTTTCTACAATCATGACTGCCATCGAAAAAGCTGGATACAAACCAGGTGAAGAAGTCCTGCTTGCAATGGACGTTGCAGCTTCTGAGCTATTCAACAAAGAAGACGGCAAATACCACCTAACTGGTGAAGGCGTAGTGAAAACTTCAGAGGAAATGGTAGATTGGTACGAAGAGCTTAGCAATAAATATCCAATCATCTCTATCGAAGACGGATTAGACGAAAACGACTGGGCTGGCCACAAGCTGCTAACCGATAGAATCGGCAAAAAAGTTCAGCTAGTTGGAGACGATCTATTCGTAACAAACACGAAAAAACTAGCACAAGGGATCGAGCAAGGCGTAGGCAACTCCATCCTTGTGAAAGTAAACCAAATCGGTACACTTACAGAAACATTCGACGCAATCGAAATGGCGAAACGCGCTGGCTACACAGCAGTAATCTCCCACCGTTCAGGAGAGTCTGAAGACGTAACAATCGCAGACCTAGCAGTAGCAACAAACGCTGGCCAAATCAAAACAGGAGCACCATCCCGCTCCGACCGCGTAGCAAAATACAACCAACTTCTACGTATCGAGGACCAACTGTACAACACAGCTCAATACCTAGGAAAAGATACATTCTATAACTTGAAAAAATAATGATTAGTGAAAACTCCTTAACACATTTGTGTTGAGGAGTTTTTTGTGGGGGAGAGGGTGGAGCGGGAAGTGTTGCGGGAAATAAAAGAGTTTCGGGAAATAGGAGAAGTGTTGCGCAAATGGGTTGAAGTGTTGCAGAGATGGGGCAAAGTGTTGCGTGAACGTAAGGAAGTATTGCGGGAAATAAAAGCGTTGCGGGAAATAGGGCAAGTGTTGCGCCAAAGGAGTGAAGTGTTGCAGAGATAGGGCAAAGAGTTGCGCGAATGAAGAGAAGTGTTGCGGGAAATAAAAGCATTGCGGGAAATAGGGCAAGTGTTGCGCCAAAGGAGTGAAGTGTTGCAGTAAGGGGATAAAGTGTTGCGCAAACGTGAGGGAGTGTTGCGGGAAATAAAAGCGTTGCGGGAAATAGGAGAAGTGTTGCGCCAAAGGAGTGAAGTGTTGCGCCAAAGGAGTGAAGTGTTGCAGAAATAGGACAAAGTGTTGCGCAAAACGAGAGGACGCTGGGGCGACAGAGAGAACCTTGCGGAGATGGAGCAGAACCTTGCACAGATGAAGTTAAACCTTGCGGAAACAAACATAAACCTTGCGGAAAGCCTAAATCTCATCCAAATACGACGCGCAACCATCTCCCACTCTCCTCTTCAAAATCTCTTATATACTTCCAAACGCTAATTTAGTATTATTTAACAAATTAGAGTTATAAATAGGAGAGTGACAGCTATAAAAAAGCTTCTCATTGCGGTTACCTTAATAGCCCTCTTTATTGTTTATGTAATTTACAATTGGAGCCAGGATCCCACGGAGGAAGATGTCTTAAGGAACACGAAAAACTGGTCGTCGAGCGTGGAAGAGGTTTATGGAATCATACAGCAAGATGGAGAGTGGCTCGCTTTTTATAGGATTCCGCATTCTATCACGGTCGTTGCTAGGCTCAAGCAAAATTGGATGGGTACATGGAAGATGATTAATTATTCTGGGGAAAGAGGAGTTATAGCTAGTGTCCAAGAGTATCTTTCAGAAACAGATGCCACAATTCCTTGGCAAGCAAGCGGATATGAAAATGGGTACATGCTTCTCATGTCCATAGAAAACCCTGACATTGATGGTTTAGTGATAACGGCTAATGGAAAGACATATGAGAATATTTCTTTTATTGAACTCGCAGGAAAGAGATTTGTTTTATTAGACGTGAAGGGTACATGGAATTCCTTTTCCTATCAAGCTCTTTCAAAGGATGGAGAGGTCATAGTAGCCTATCCACAGTAAAAGAGAGCAGGAACCCACTCCTGCTCTCTTTCTATTAAAATATATAAGGCCCGACCAAGAAAAACAGGACAGCTAGATTCATAAAGGTCGCGTAGATTACCATATATGTGTAATCATCTTCTTCCGCCTTATATCGGGCAAGAAGTAATGGTACGGTCGACAGCAAGCTTCCGGCGATCAATAAAACCACGAAATGCCAGCTTTCTGTGATGAAAGGGATGTTCGCAATGGTTGTCTCGACCTTCGTAAAACGATATAGGAAGAAAATCTGTAATACCAACAAAGATACGACATGAATGATAAATCCTAGCGTATACGTTCTTTCAAATCTAAAACGATTTAAAACCGCTGTACTAATATACGAGATCGCAAAGGCTAGGATGATCCAGGCGAAGCCGAACAGGACGAGCATTAAGCCGTTAAAGGATTTGCTGAACTGGGTGTAGGCTGCCTGCTTGTAGTCCTCTTTTGCGATTTGTTTACTTTCCTCTATTTTACTAGGTTCGGAGGAGGCATAAACTAATTCTCTTTGAGAGCCATTCATCTCTAGAAAAGCGACCTCGTCTTTATTGAGAATTACGGGACGCTCGTATCTTGTACCTGCCTTCGTTAAGGAGATGGCAAACACTTTACCGTCTGCTAGCTCACCAAGGAATACTTGGTTTTTATTGCCGGCAAGGGTTGCGGTAAAGGCGATTAGCGTTTGTTCGTCCTGCTGAAACAGCGTGGCGTGCGAAATATCATCTAGTGTGCGACCGTCCTCCTCGTGCTGGAACGTTAGCTTTGACAGCTGGATGGCTTGGTTTGGCGACAGGTCAAAGGCAGCTTGTTGGATGACCTTTGTTTTCGCCCCACCGGAAACCATGGTTGTATCCATGAGCAGCAGGAATTCTCCTGGGGACTGCTCGATTATTTGAATAGAGGATACGAGACTCGCTGTGCTCGTTAGCTGGAACAGCTGAATTGGCTCGTTTGCTAGATGATAGACGGCGAAGCGATCTCCCTGGCTTTCCTTTGTAATAGCCAATATGTTATCCCCGATAATTTTTACATCGTAGATTGGCTCGGCCACATCAAAAGCCTTCTCCTGTCCGTTATCCACTATGGTTAGCTGCTGGTCCTTTGTCCAGTAGACAAGCACGTCTTCGGATTTCACGAAGTTTTCTACGTCCTGAGCTATTTCCGTCTTGTCATGCATTAACGTATAGTTTTTAATAAAATAGGATTCCGCCTCGTTGCTCCAGACATTCGTCGTCGAGCTAGATAAAGGCAGGCTACGAGCTTCCTTACAATTCAAATCTAAATCACAGGAAAGAATGGCCTGCTCCTTGAAGTTTCGAAGCGTGATCACATAACCGTTTTCCTCATTCAAAACTTGAAAGCTGGAATAATTGTGTGCAGGTGTTTCCACAGAAAAGGTTCTGCTCCAATTGTCCGATGGTAGTCTCGTTTCTTCCTTAAGCGTAAACCAATACACGATAGCGATTAACGCTAACAGGATGATGCTTGTCATTGCAAATAATTTTTTATTCACGATTAATCTTTCCCATTCTCTATGTATTTGACAATATAAACCAATAAATCTTTCTTATTTCATTTTAACGCTAGATTATCAGAAAATATATGATATTATTTAGATAACTACTTTAAAATTGATAGACTGTTGTCAGTTCTATTTATATTTGGTAAAATTATATGTGTTGTGATGTTCTAATCGGGAGGTGTAACAATGAATACATTATTAATGACGTTATTAATCATCGTCTCGCTTGCTTTGATCGTGGTAGTTTTATTACAATCAGGGAAAAGTGCTGGGCTATCAGGAGCCATCTCCGGGGGAGCTGAACAACTCTTTGGAAAACAGAAAGCTCGTGGTATGGATTTGATCTTACATAGAGCGACTATCGTGCTTGCTGTATTATTCTTCGTATTAACGATAGCTGTTACTAAATTTTAAAAAACGAATGTATACGCCTAACCATACTTTCAAATGGTTAGGCGTTTTCTTTTATATTTGAGCATACATAAGATAAAATTAATAAGGGAAAGGTATATACTAGTAAAATAGCAGTGTGGATGGAAACAGGAGGTTTTTTTGGAATGCGCATCACAACACCAAAGCCGTTCTTCTTTGAAGCTGGAAAGCGAGCGGTATTATTATTACATGGATTCACGGGGAATTCGTCCGACGTTCGAATGCTGGGACGATTTTTAGAAAAGAACGGCTACACGTCGATTGCGCCACATTATAAGGGACACGGTGTACCGCCAGAGGAGCTGCTTGAAACAGGTCCAACAGACTGGTGGAAGGACGTTATGAAGGCATATGACCGCTTAAAGGCAGCTGGCTACGATGAGATTGCGGTAGCTGGATTATCGCTTGGAGGCGTATTTTCGTTGAAATTGGGGTATACAGTGCCTGTAAAGGGAATCGTAACCATGTGCTCTCCCATGACAATGAAAACGACGGACGTTATGTTCGAGGGCGTCATAAAATATGCCAAGGAATACAAGAAATATGAAGGTAAAAGCGACGAGCAAATAGAAGAAGAAGTAGAGAAGATTCGCCAAAACCCAATGCAGACATTGGGCGAGCTGCGAGAATTCGTCTATGAGGTCCGCGATCATGTGGATCATATATATGCTCCGCTTCTCGTTACACAGGGCAAAAAGGACTCGGTGATTGACATAAACTCTGCGAACTATATTTACGAGCAGTCGGAATCACTAGAGAAAAAGCTGAACTGGTACGAGGAATCTGGCCACGTCATTACACTCGGTCCAGAAAAGGAAACGCTACATGAGGATATATTAAACTTTTTAGAATCGTTGGATTGGAATGTGTAAAACGAACCAATTCCGCACACGCTGAAAAGGGAGGGATGTTTAGATGGAAAATATGAAAGAACAATTATTAGAATTAATGAATGCAGAAGAATATAAACCGATGACCACGAAGGAGCTAGAGGACCATTTTAATATGACCGAGGCCGATGACTTCAAGGAGCTAGTCAAAACACTAGTGTCCATGGAGGACGCTGGTGCAGTTGTCCGTTCACGGTCTAATCGTTATGGTGTCCCATCTCGCATGAATTTAATCGTCGGGAGCTTCATCGGTCACGCAAAAGGTTTTGGCTTTGTGACACCGGAAGAAAGTGGAATGGATGATATTTTTATTCCCCCTACGGAAATTAACGGGGCAGTAAACGGTGACAAGGTGCTTGTACGCGTATCGAAGGAATCATCTGGAGACCGTAGAGAAGGTACGATCATCAAAATCACACAGCGCGGGATGACACAGGTTGTCGGAACGTTCCAGGATAATAAAGGCTTCGGATTCGTCATACCGGATGACAAGAAAGTGCCAATGGATGTATTCGTCGCAAAAGGCGACACATTAGGTGCAGTAGACGGTCACAAGGTAGTCGTAGAAATCACGGACTGGCCGAATGAAAGAAAGTCTGCAACAGGAATAGTCACGAAAATTCTTGGTCACAAAAACGATCCAGGCGTAGATATTCTATCGATCATCTATAAGCATGGCATCACAATCGACTTCCCAAAAGAGGTAATCGACCAAGCAGAGGCTGTGCCTGACCAAATCGCAGAAAGTGATTTAGAGGGACGCAGAGATCTTCGCGATGAAGTCATCGTGACGATTGACGGAGCAGACGCGAAGGACCTGGATGATGCAGTTACTGTAACGAAGCTGCCTGACGGTACATATAAGCTTGGCGTACATATCGCAGATGTAAGCCACTATGTAACAGAAGGATCAGCGCTTGACCGCGAGGCATATGACCGCGGAACGAGTGTGTATTTAACAGACCGTGTTATTCCGATGATTCCACATCGTCTATCGAATGGTATTTGTTCACTTAACCCACAGGTCGATCGTTTAACGCTATCCTGTGAAATGATCATCAATGGCTCTGGTATGGTAACATCCCATGAGATATTCCAAAGTGTGATCCGTACAACGGAACGTATGACTTACTCAGATGTTTATAAAATTTTAGAAGAAAAAGATGAGGATTTAATCGAGCGCTATAAGGACCTTGTGCCAATGTTCGAGAACATGGCGGAGCTTGCGGCAGTACTTAGAAAGAAACGCGAGGAACGCGGAGCAATCGATTTCGACTTCCCAGAGGCTAAAATTCTAGTAGATGACGATGGCTGGCCAACAGAGGTCGCTATTCGCGAGCGTACGGTGGCAGAGAAGCTAATCGAGGAATTCATGCTAGCTGCCAATGAAACTGTTGCAGAGCACTTTAAATGGATGGATGTGCCGTTCATTTACCGTATCCATGAGGATCCTAAGCCAGAAAAGCTACAACGCTTCTTCGGCTTCCTAACGAACTTCGGATTAGTAGTAAAAGGAACAGGCAATGACATTCACCCGAAAGCACTTCAAGAAATCATTGAAAGCATCGAGGGAATGCCAGAGGAGCCAGTTATTTCGACGATGCTTCTTCGCTCTTTACAGCAGGCAAAATATTACGGAGAATGTCTAGGTCACTTTGGTTTATCGACCGAGTTCTATACACATTTCACGTCTCCGATCCGTCGTTACCCTGACTTGATCGTACACCGTCTGATTCGTACGTATTTAGTGAACGGGGATGTATCATCCGCAACGGTTAACCATTGGGGAGCTATCATCGACGACATCGCTGAGCATACATCCAAACGCGAGCGTCGCGCAGTAGATGCAGAGCGTGACACGGATGCACTGAAAAAAGCACAATACATGGCAGATAAAATCGGTGAGGAATTTGAAGGTATTGTGAGCTCGGTTACGAACTTCGGTATGTTCATTGAGCTTCCAAACACGATCGAGGGTCTTGTCCATGTGACGAACATGACAGACGACTACTACCGCTTTGACGACCGTCAAATGATGATGATTGGTGAGCGCTCTGGTAAGCAGTTCCGTATTGGTGACGAGGTGACGGTTAAAGTCTCCGGCGTTAAACCAGAGGAAGCAGCAATCGACTTCGAGGTTGTCGGCATGAAGAAAGCATTTGGCCGCAGCACACGTAAGGAAAGTCCAAAGGTCATCCATGCATCGAAAAAAGGCTCTGGCAAGGACAGAAAAGACAAATCACAGCCAGGACCGAAAAAAGGACCAAACCAGAAAAAGAAATTCTACGAGGGCGTTGCGAAGAAATCACAAAAGCGCAAACGACCAAAGAAAAAATAAAGAGGGAGCGGCCTCGGTCGCTCCACCTAGCTTTAGACAGGGGTGAATAGAATGGCAAAAAAGCATGACGACAAGCCACTAGCACAAAACAAGAAGGCTAATCATGACTATTTTATCGAGGAAACAATCGAGGCAGGTATCGTCCTACAAGGGACCGAGATCAAATCCATTCGTAACGGGAAGGTGCAGCTAAAGGACGCATTCGTACGCATCCGCAACAACGAGGCATGGATCTCCAACATGCACATCAGCCCATACGAGCAGGGAAACCGCTTCAATCACGATCCGCTGCGTTCTCGCAAGCTATTGCTGCATAAGAAGCAAATCAGTTCTCTTATAGGTGAAACAAAGCGTGAGGGCTTCACAATCGTACCGCTCAAAATGTACTTAAAGAACGGCTACGCTAAAGTCTTAATCGGCATCGGTAAAGGGAAAAAGGATTACGACAAACGCGACACATTAAAGAAAAAAGAAGCAAAACGCGACATCGAGCGAGCATTCAAGGATGCCCAGCGCTAAGCAGCTTCCTCGTTATCCGGATAGTGGAAGTACGTACCACTTGAATTTTGACCTAATTTGATGTATAGTTATAACTGTAACTTCTTACTGAGATGCAAACCTTTTAACTAAGTGGCACCTTCAGACTGACTTGAAAACGCTTGTCAGTCGAGGATTCCGTTACCGCGACGTCCTGTCGCAACGGACTCATGACCCACATCCTGTGGGCCCGCGAGTTGCACGAGGTGGAAGCGAATTGAACTTAGGTTCATGAGCTGACAACGAAGTGCAAGCAACGAAGAATGAAAGCGTTTGTCAACAGTCTGAAAAGCTTACATTATTCCATAAACGGGGACGTTATGGATTCGACAGGGATAGTCTAAGCTTGAGTTGCGCGTCAGAGGCTCGGCTCTGTAAAAACGGACCTTATAATAACAGGCAAAACAAACAACAACTTAGCATTCGCAGCGTAAGCTCGGATCTGCTTTATCTATCCATCGCCCATGTGGCTAGGTAGAGCTCACTCTTAGTGGGATACGGTTGGCAGTGCCACTTGAGCTGTCAGCAAGAGATTTCCAAGTTAGCGTACAGGACGCCCGCTTATCGGCATAATGCTACGCGAAACTTCAAATAGGTAAGATACACGCGTAGAAGCTTAAGTGTTAGAGTTTCTGGACGCGGGTTCAAATCCCGCCGTCTCCATAAATGAAATTCATAGGATTTCAAACAGTGATAGAAGCCTTGATTTACAAGGCTTTTTCTTTTTGCGATATTTCATGCAGTATCACTTAATTTCATTCAATGGCATTTAATATGGCATTTTTTTGAGTTAATAATCCATATACTTTGCAAACTTTTCAGCAACAACTTCTTTAGCTTTTTCTGTCACGTGTGTATAGATATTCAAAGTAGTTTGTATGTCACTATGCCCTAATCGATCCTGAACTTCCTTAATACTCACACCAGCTTCAAATAGCAAACTACAATGAGTGTGACGCAATCCATGAGTCGTAATTTTCACTAAGTCATACTTTTTTTGGACTTGTAGCATCCATTTACGTGTTTTTGTTGGCTGAAGATACTCATTACGTTCGTTACTGAATACAAGTTGCTTATGTTGCAAAGTATTGTAGCCTATGACTAAAAAGTCCAGCTTCTGTTGCTTTTTCCACTCCTGTAAAATATCCATCGTAATTTTATCTATTTTAATGGTACGAATTGATGATTTTGTTTTAGTCGTCTTTACATATAAGCGATTTTCCTCACCACGGGATAAAGCTTTGTTGATTCGAATTTCTCCTTCTTTAAAATTTATATCATCCCACGTTAAGGCCAAGGCCTCTCCTTTTCGCATCCCACTAAAAGCTAATAATCTAAATAAAGTATATGCTTTAATATTTTTCTCGTTTTCCAGGCATTTTAAGAACTGTATAAGCTGTTCTTTTGTATAGTAATTAATTACTTCAGTTTCTACTGGTTGCACAATATTTTTAGGCATTGTTACTCGTTTTAGTGGGTTATCGGTAATGATTCCTAAAGTAATAGCGTATTCAAATATTTTAGAAGCATAAGACTTAGTAGAACGGAATTTTTTAAGTTTATTAAACCACTCATTAACATGCTTTTGACATAATTGAACATTAATCTTCTCAATTTTGTATTCACCTAAAGCCGGTAAAATATGATTTTTGAAGATACCCTTTGTCTTGACAAAAGTACTTTCTTGAACTGTATTCTTATACTGTTCAACCCACAGATTATAAATATCATTGAATGTATCCACAGATTTTTTGCGGAATTCGCCTTTATCAATCTCAATTTGCAGTCGGGCTGAAGCAAGTTGGGCTTCTTTTTTTGTAGTGAAGCCTCTTCTTGTTGTTTTAATACGTTTCCCAGTCAATTGATCTGTTCCAACATAAATTTGAAACATATAAAAGACTTTCCCATCTTTTTTATAAGTTTTTATAGATGTCATGTATTACGTCTCCTTTTAGTCGCTTGCGGGGGCAAGTGTATACTTAGGAAGTCGTATAGTTTAATTTGCATAGACTAATTTCAGTATTTGTAATGCTCTATGTTTTTCATTAATTGATAAAGGTTTATTATTTAATATTAATTTAGTATTAGAACTAAATACCTCTTCTAAATCCATATTATAAGATACATCTACTTTCACTTTCAAATCTGTTTCTTCTTCCTCAGCAGTATATTCTTCGAATCCGGGAATTAATAGTTGCGTATATTCTGGCTTAGACATATTAATATCCATAGTTGTTGCATTATTTCGTAAGGTAACTTGATTGATAAATGAATGGGCAGCCTTAATAGCCTCTATAATTTGATAAAACTCATATTTATTTAGTTGCAATTGTTTGTTTATATCACTTAATTGGGTATGAAATTCTTCTATATCATGAGTTTTTAAATCTTCTGAAATATTGAAATGATAGAGTATGCTATCAAACGAATGAAGAAATTTTGTTAAAAGATTTATATAGAAAATAGAAGAATCAAGATTATCAGCAATATCTCTTATTTCCTTTAAAGAAGTAGTAATTTGTTGAGATTCTATTAATTCTTCAAAGGGAATTTCTCCTATATTTGAAATTAGGTGCAATCTCTCTATTCCCGGTACACTTTTATCATTTTCCCATTTAGAAACAAGACTCTTATTTGCATTATTTATCAACTTACCGAAATCCTCCATATTCAATCCCTTTTTAAGACGAATTTCTTTTATCTTCTGACCTAATGAGTTACTCATAAAAACCCTCCCATATTTATTATGTTTATAATTTTACATTCTGTTTCAAAAAAAGTCACGTTTTATGTTGACTGTTTCCTTTTGTATCATGTAATATGTCATATAAGTTCAAAAAGTTTCTTTGTGTGTCATGTTTGAAGCTTATTATTTGTAACTTAAAGAGACATTTAGAAAATTAATGAGGGGATGTTAAAGAAATGAAACTTGAATTAGATGTATTAGCCGAACTAGAACAACAGTTGAAAGAAATTGTTGTAAAGGCAACTTTAGAAGCCAAAGCAGAAGAGCAAAAATGGATGAAAAATAAAGAATGGATGTCTTTAAAAGAGGGAGCATCTTATGCGGGAGTTAGTTATAACACTTTTATTAAGTTTCGTGCTCTAGGTTTAGTTATTTGTGAAATAGAAGGAATCAAAAGAGTATCCAAAAAAGAAATTGATAGTTTTTTATATAAACATAGTTTTTGATCACAGCGGGGGCAAGTGAAATAAAAATAATAGGAGATAGTTTATGTTTGTACATAGTAATTACCCAAAATTATTAAAAAGTGCATTAGCCTATGTAACTAAGTTTAATTTTTCTGTTATACCATTGCATTGGATAGAAAACAATACGTGTAGTTGTGGCCAGAAAGGCGTATGTTCTGTAGGGAAACATCCATTAACTAAAAACGGAGTAAAAGATGCTACAAAAGACATTGAGCAAATTATCAATTGGTGGATTAAATGGCCGAATGCGAATATAGGAATAGCCTGTGGCTCAAAAAGCGACATATTTGTAGTTGATGTAGATGTGAATGAAACTATAGATGGTCACGATACTCTTAAAGAATTAGAAAGTAAATTTGGGAAATTACCTATTACACCTATGCAATTAACAGGCTCTGGAGGTACTCATTATTTTTTCAAAAATAATGTAGAAATAAAAAATTCAATAAAATTCTTACCTGGTTTAGATATTAGAGCAGAAGATGGCTATGTTCTTGGTGCTCCAAGTAGTCATATTAGTGGTAAGGAATATGTCTGGGAAGTTAATAGTCATATTTTAGATGTACCTATAGTTAATGCACCAAATTGGCTACTAAATATTGCTAAGCAAAATAAGGATTCAGCTTTAAATAAGAGACCTTCTATGTATTGGGCAGAACTTATTAAAGGTACAAGAGAAGGGAATAGAAATTTTGATGCAACATCGCTAACAGGCTATTTATTTAGGAAGTACTTAGATATTGAATTAATTTGTGGAATAGTTGAAATGTGGAATGAGCGTAATAATCCTCCGCTTTCCCAAAAAGAGCTTGAGAATATTGTAACTAGCGTAGCGAAAATGGAAGCTAAACGTCGTAGCGGGAAGTGGGGGAAATAAAGAAATGAATACAGAAAAAATTATTTCTATAGTTTCATCAGCAGGAGAGCAATGGGAAAGACCAATTGAAATAGAAAATACAAATTTACCGACTTTTGATACTAATGTATTTCCAAAATGGCTGGGTGATTATATAGATGCTGTTGCTGAGGAAACACAAACACCCAAAGACGTAGCAGCAATGGCAAGTATTGCCTTACTTTCAACAATAATAAGTGGGAATTTTGAAGTTCAATTAACAAATAATTGGACTGAGCCGCTAAATACATACACGGTAATGGCTCTTGATCCTGCGAATAGAAAAAGTGCAGTATTTAATCTATTTTTAAATCCAATTAATGATTATATAAAGAAGCAAAGTAAAACGCTTCTTCCAATCATTGCAGAAGAAACTGCGAAAAGAACTGCCTCACGTAAAAGGCTAAACGTGTTACAAGAGCAATTTAGCAAAACTGAAGGCGGAAAAGAAGACATATCTCTATTAAATGAAATTGAAAAATTAGCAAAAGAAACTGATGATCAGCTTAATCCCATCATAAAGGTTCCACGTTTTTATACTAATGATGTAACACCTGAGCAATTAGCGCAATTATTATA
>JBEMAY010000051.1:0-22943 GCA_040274765.1 Psychrobacillus sp. | reverse complement strand
CAAATAATGCATAGTTGTCTGCTTCTGTCCCACCACTTGTCATAGTGATTTCTATTTCCTGTGCTCCAATAGATTGAGCAAAAATTCTTCTGGCATCGTCTAATTTCTTTCTAGCGATCCTTCCTGTCTGATGGATACTAGATGCATTGCCAAATACGTTATTCATCTCTTCTACTAATGTATGGATAACTTGTTCTGCCATAGGTGTCGTTGCAGCATGATCTAAATATATTCTATTCATAGTGAACTCTTAACTCCTTATATATAAAACATATACCCTTCCATATCTGGGTTATCTTCCGTGTATTTGGACAAATCTTCAATGGTTGTCGTATCAAGTACATTTTTAACGGCATCACGAATCCTTAACCATAGCTCTCGCTGGGCTGTCGCTTCCTCGTCGATACCCTCTACAATTTGGATTGGTCCCTCTAATACACGAATGACGTCTCCTGCAGTTATCTCATTTGGCGCTTTGGAAAGCATATAACCACCATATGCTCCTCTAACGCTTTTTACTAAGCCTGCGTTACGTAAGGGCGATACAATTTGTTCCAAGTATGCTTCGGATAGGGAGTGCTCTGTGGCAATTTGTCGTAAAGCATGCGGGCCTTCCCCATATTGCTTTCCTAAAGCTACCATGATTGTTAGTCCATAACGACCCTTTGTTGAAAATTTCAACATGCTCACCTCATTTATGATTTAACAGATTACTTATATAATCACACTTAAGTAAAATTATTGTGTTTAATGTTATATTCATCTGGGTATAAAAAATTCTTTACCTAGTATAGCATAACTCATAGGGCTAACGACTTCAAAATGACTTTTAGTATCATCTTCTATATAATAAAGGAACAAACGTACGTTTTAAAGCACTAAAATTATGTTTGTACAATAGGACGTGGACAAATATAAAACTTCTTGCTTTTTGATAAATGAAGGAGGAGAAGTGACTTTTTTAGGTGGCCGTCTCCCGATACAATTATACATTCGGGTATTTTCATCTCTACTCATTAAGCTCTACCTAGAAATTAACTCCCACACAATATGAAGTTCTTAACATATAGAAATTCGTTATAAGGCTGAGTGAAAAATACATATGAAATGGAGCGATTGATTTTGCAAAATGAACCATTGGCCTATCGAATGAGACCACAAACAATAGATGAAATTGCAGGACAGCAACATGTAATCGGAAAAAACACTGCTCTTTATAAAATGATTATTAATGGCCATGTCCCTTCTATGCTCCTGTATGGAGACCCGGGTGTTGGCAAAACTTCATTAGCTTTTGCTATCGCAGGAACAACTAAGTTACCCTTTGTTGCCTTAAATGCCACCAAGGCCGGCAAAAAAGATGTGGAGGATGTCGTAGCAGATGCTAGAATCAGTGGAAAAATCATATTATTTTTAGACGAGATCCATCGATTTAACAAGCTGCAGCAAGATACCCTTTTGCCTCACGTTGAGAATGGTTCTATTGTTCTTATTGGGGCAACAACGGAAAATCCTTTCCATGATGTAAACCCAGCGATCCGCTCTCGTTGTGGAGAAATTAAACAGCTGAAGCGCCTTACCACGGAAGATGTTGACGTTCTTCTTAAACGGGCTTTGGAGGATAGCGTCAAAGGCCTTGGGAAAACTCCTATTAAAATGACAGAGGAACAACGATTAAAAATTGCAGATGCTTCGAATGGTGATGCTCGCAAGGCTTTGACTCTATTAGAGTCAACTATTTTTGCAAGCTTTGAAGAAGATGGCATTACAATAGTAGAAGATGCCACCTTGGATAGTCTCATTGATCGTGTAGGTGTATTTGGAGATAAAAAAGGCTCTCACTTTTATAACTTATTGTCTGCTCTTCAAAAATCAGTTAGAGGTAGTGATACGGATGCCGCTTTATATTACCTTGCCCACCTTTTAGAAAATGGAGATTTGGTAGCTGTCAGCAGAAGATTATTGGTGATGAGCTATGAGGATATTGGACTTGCCAATCCTGCGGTAGGTCCTCAAGTACTAGCTGCAATTCAATCCGCAGAAAGATTAGGACTTCCGGAAGCACGTATCCCACTTGCAAACGCAGTCGTATTAATGTGCTTATCAGAAAAATCTAACTCTGCATATGTTGCACTTGATAAAGCGATTAGTAGTATCCACGCAGGAAAAACTGGAGAAATACCAAGCCATTTAAAAGATACTCATTACGCTGGTGCGAAGGAACTTGGGCATGGGGGCTATGTATATCCTCACAATCATAAAATAGGAACGTTCGGTGGTTGGGTGAAACAAACCTATCTTCCAGATAATTTAGTTGGCACAAAATTTTATGATCCGATAGATGCTGGAGAAGAAAAGCGATTGGCAGCTATTTATAATCGTTTAGAGAACTTTAAGAAGGAAAAATAAGAGAAATAGAGTCATAAGAATAACAAAACGCTACCGAAAAACATCGGTAGCGTTTTGTTTCGTCACAAACCTTTAAAAGGATTATACACCCATTTTTCTGCGTGTATTGCTTACCTTTTTAGTTTGCTGGCTTTTCATTTTTTGGTTAGTCGCAGGACCGTTTCCTTTTGAGTTACCGCCACCAGCTTGGTTTTTCTTTTCTTCTAGCTTTTGTTTCACAGCTTCTTGAAGAGTCATTTTTTTCTTTGGCTCTTCCTGATTTTTTGTTTCAGTCATTTTAGATTCCACCTCGTTTGAAATGTGATTAGTTTTAGTATAAGTGATGTGGAAAAAACTGCAACCTATTTACTGTACTCTGTTGATTGGAATATTTTTTGTAATGTCATTTATTACCCAACTAGCACAAATTAAGCCTACCACCGACGGCACAAATGCATTTGAAGACGGTGGCATTTTAGCTTTACGGATAGCGGCATCTGGCTTTCCAACAGTCTCGACTACATCTTCTCTTACTACAATTGGACTTTCATCAGAAAATACAACCGGAATTCCTTTTGTAATTCGATCTTCCTTACGTAACTTTGATCGAATTACTTTTGCAATTGGATCTGTGTGTGTTTTAGAAATATCTACAATTTTAAATCTAGTAGGATCCGTTTTGTTAGCGGCTCCCATACTAGAAATTATTTTAATACCTCGTTTCAAACATTCCTTCATTAAATGAATTTTATAGATAATAGTATCTGATGCATCGATAACATAATCTATATTCATATCAAAAAATTGTTCATACGTTTCTTCCGTATAGAACATATGCATATCAATTACTTCACAATCTGGATTAATGTCTGCTATTCTTTCTTTCATCACCTCAGATTTTGAACGTCCTATAGTCGACATATAAGCTACTAACTGGCGATTAATATTTGTTATATCCACGTTATCCTTGTCCACCAAAATAATTCGGCCTACACCGCTACGGGCGCATGCTTCGGCTGCAAATGATCCAACACCTCCGACACCCAAAATAGCTACTGTTGTATTTTTTAACAGCTCTACCCCTTCTTTTCCTATAGCTAGTTCATTTCTAGAAAATTGATGTAACATTAAAAACACTCCATTTATATCAGATTAGTTGGTTTTATCTTTTTACTACTCAAATATTATCACATTAGTTCCAGTCAAGTGTTATTCTACTAATATTTTACCCTCGATTATTTATTATAAACGATGGAATACACTGTGGTATACAATTAAAGTTATTACAAATTTTATTAAATTTTATAGAATAGGAACTGTCCAATTAGAATAAAGGAGTTCTCTAAGCATGATTATTTGCTAGGAGAATATTGAAAGATAGATGCTTAACATAAATGAGAATATTATTGAATTTTGTACGAGTAACTGTATATAAAGTTACTATTCATTCCATTAAAAAAGTCTCCTGCAAGTACAGGAGACTTTTTTAAATGGACGAATCCCAATCGTGCCGACTAATAGTGCTTATCGTTTTGAACCCGCACAGAGCAGGTGGGTGTCCTCTTCATTGTCTTTGAAGTCCCTGACTAGAGGGCATGTCATTAACAATAAAAGTGAGACTCCCGACGATATAATTGTTCGGTCAAAACTGATTGGCGTTTCGCGAACACATCAGGATTCGTATTACTTGTATAATAGCATATACCTTTTCAGAATTCAATTGATATACCATGATATTATTTAACTATTCAGAAACTTGAAGGATAGGAGATATATCTTATATAACGCCTACCACTCCATTTTTTCCCCATTTCTCTCACCTACAAACGTGGATAAAATTCCTCTATAAAACTAGTCCTAGATATCCTTGTCTTTGAATAATATACATAGACAAGACATTAAACGGAGGGCTCTATGTGAATTCACTAACCACTTATTTTATATTAGGAATATCTTTGGCGGCACCAATCGGCCCTGTAAAGGCAACCTTGCTGAATACTGGCATTAAAAATGGGTTTTTTCATGCTTGGTTTTTTGGTTTAGGAGCCATTGCAACTGACATTTTGTACATGCTCATGGTTTACTTTGGTGTCGGACAATTTATTGATAATCCAATGATGAAAACGTTTCTTTGGTCTTTTGGATTTTTTGTCCTTATGTACACTGGTATCGAAAATTTGTTAACAGTAAATAATATTTCAATGGATGCGAAATATCGCAAAGTCGTACGATTAAGACATTCCTTCTTATCTGGACTTCTAATGGCACTATTGAATCCTTTAACTATTCTATTTTGGCTTGGTATTTATGGTTCCATACTTGTTGGAGGAGCAAGTGGCTCTTTATCGGGGCTTGAGGTTATTTTGTATAGTATTACTATTTTATTAGGAATTACCCTTGTGGATTTGATAATGGCCACTATTTCGAGTGGCTCTAGAAAATTATTATCTACACCTCTTTTAAAAACTGTATCCATCCTTTCTTCTATTTCGATGATAGGCTTTGGAATTTACTTCGGCATCCAGGCTTACTATTCTTTATTTTAATGTTTAACAAGAAGTCATTTCTTATTCATATGCATAAAAAAAACCCTTCAGGAGAACATACCTTTATTCTATAAAAATTGAGGTGTGTAGGTTGGGGAAGAAAGATGAAAATCTGAATGTAAGCAAGATGACTATTATTAGTATTGCTTCGATTCCATTAGTGATGACGCTTGGAAACTCCATGCTTATTCCCGTGCTTCCAATATTGGAGAAAAAGGTAGATATTAGTTCTTTTCAATCAAGTATGATTATAACTAGCTACTCAATTGCTGCCATCATTCTTATACCGGTCGCTGGCTATTTATCGGATCGATTTGGGAGAAAGAAAATTATATTGCCCTGCTTACTTTTAGCATTAATAGGTGGCCTTATTGCTGGAATGGCTTCCTGGAAAATGGATAGTCCTTACATGATGATCATTATTGGTAGGGTGTTACAGGGTATGGGTGCTGCTGGCGCTATGCCTATAGTATTACCATTAGTTGGTGATTTGTTTAAAGATGACCCCGAGAAGACAAGCTCCACTTTAGGCTTAATTGAAACATCTAATACGTTTGGTAAAGTACTAAGCCCTATATTAGGTTCAGCTATTGCTGCTGTATTATGGTTTTTCCCATTTTTCTCTATTTCTATTTTCAGCGCTATCGCCTTCATATTAATATTATTTTTCGTTAAAGTTCCTAAAGGAGATAATGAAGATCCCGACAAACTAAAGGATTTCTTAAAAAAGGTTAAAGAAACTTTTAAAGCTGAAGGTAAGTGGTTAACCTCGGTATTTTTAAACGGGATATTTGCAATGTTCGTTCTTTTTGGGGTTCTATTTTATTTATCTGAAATACTGGAGAAGATTCATGATATTAAAGGAGTTAAAAAGGGGTTTGTATTAGCAATTCCTTTATTATTCCTATGTATTGCTTCTTTTATAACAGGCAGAAAAATAAAAGGACAACTGAAAACAATAAAACGCCTAATGATTATTACGCTAATCGCAGCTTCAGCAAGCGTTGTGTTTATTGGCTTTGTAAAAGACAACATTTTTTTATTGCTTACTGTTACAAGCATACTTGGAATAGCTATTGGCGCCATACTTCCTGCTTTAGATGCAATTATTACGGAAAACATTGAAAAAGAAGAACGTGGTACCATTTCTTCTTTCTACAGCTCTGCTCGATTTTTAGGAGTTGCGGCCGGACCACCAGTCCTATCACTAATTATGAAAAATTATTTAAATCCATTTTATATTGGCTGTGGTGTTTTAGGAATTATACTCATGTTCCTCGTTTTTAAGTTGGTTAAAGTTAGTGAGTTCGATAAAAAAGATAAAAAAACTGCATAACATCTTAAACCGATAATCCCTACCAGTTATCGGTTTTTTTGTATGGCATAAAAAAATAGCACCAACTTTCTAACTCACTACCGAGAAAGAAACTTGTGCTAGTTTTTCTAGTAAATCATTTGGTAAAATTACTTTGAATTTACGCTAAACAGGATTAATAAAATACCTGCAAATAGGCATACGATTCGCGTCATAGATATTTTATCGGCTAAGCCCATTAAACCTATGCCAGTAGTTACGATTAAAATACAAGGCCCTACTAATGCAAGCATAGAATTAATATAAAATGCTTTTTCTAAGTCATTAAACTTGAGCATAAACATGGCTGCAGTAATCTCTACGCTTCCCGATGCAAGTCTTAATAAAATTATAAAGAGTAACGCCTTCTCAATAACTCCAATCATCCTTCCAATTATGTATAATCTATTAAAAGTATATGTGACCTCTTCTTGAATTATTTAAGTTAGATTTTGTTATCTTCCAATTATTCTTATTAGGCGTCACTTTCTCCTCTTTATGTTACACTTCTTTTCCACTTAGGTGCGCCTCACTATGATTTAGGTGTCATTTCCTCTACTTTTAGGTGCGAATCCGATCTTTAGGTGTCACTTTCTCTTCTTTATGTTGCAGTTTTCTCCCACTTAGGTGCGCCTCACTATGATTAAGGTGCGATTCCCAACTATTCAAGACCAACTTCTCTCTTTATGATTCCCAAATGAAAAACCACCTTTTAAGTATAAATTTCATTCTTAAAAGGTGGTAGATATTTATTGTTCTTTTAGATTTAAGCTTAACTGTAGTTCATCCAGTTGAGCATCTGCTACTGGACTTGGCGCTTGTGTCAACAAGCAGCTAGCACTTGCAGTCTTAGGGAAAGCAATTGTATCACGAAGATTTGTTCTTCCAGATAGAAGCATAACTAAACGGTCTAATCCGAATGCAACTCCCCCATGAGGAGGTGTACCATATTCAAAAGCTTCCATTAGGAATCCAAATTGAGCTTTTGCCTCTTCGTCGGAGAATCCAAGAATCCCAAACATTTTTTCCTGTACTTCTCTTGAGTAAATACGAAGAGATCCGCCACCTAGCTCATAGCCGTTTAAAACTAGGTCATACGCTTGTGCTTTTACTTGGCTTGGGTTAGTTTCCATTAATGGCAGGTCTTCGTCAGCAGGACGTGTAAATGGATGATGGGCTGCATAATAACGTCCTTCTTTTTCATCGTACTCGAATAGTGGCCAGTTCACGACCCAAAGGAACGCATAACGACTTTCATCAATTAGTTTTAAATCTTTACCAAGCTTTAAACGTAATGCGCCAAGTGCATCCGCAACTACGGATTTCTTGTCTGCTACAAATAACAATAAGTCTCCTGCAGTAGCATCTAGGGTTTGGATAAGCGTACTTGCTGCCTCTCCTTCAAAGAATTTAGCAATAGGACCTTTAATACCTTCCTCGTCCACTTTAAGCCATGCAAGACCTTTTGCTCCATAACGAGATGCATATTCTCCAAGCGCATCAATATCTTTACGTGAATAGTTATCAGCTGCTCCTTTGACGTTAATGGCCTTCACTTGACCTCCAGCTTCTACTGCTGAAGCAAATACTTTAAAGGAGCTATCTTTTACTTGCTCTGACAGGTCTGTTAATTCTAAACCAAAACGAACATCCGGTTTATCTGATCCAAATCTTGCCATTGCTTCGTCGTAATCCATTCGTTGGAATGGAATACTCACATCTACCCCCTTGACATCCTTCATGATTTTTTGCATCATGCGCTCATTCATCTCTAAAATTTCGTCCATGGATAGGAAGCTCATTTCCATATCAATTTGCGTAAATTCTGGTTGACGGTCAGCACGTAAGTCTTCATCACGGAAACAGCGAGCAATTTGATAATACTTTTCAAATCCTCCAACCATTAATAATTGTTTGAACAACTGTGGAGATTGAGGTAAAGCGTAAAATTCTCCCCCATGCACACGACTTGGTACTAAGTAATCACGAGCTCCCTCTGGCGTAGATTTAGTTAAGATAGGTGTTTCTACCTCTAAGAACCCTTCATCGTCTAAGAAACGTCTAACTGTTTTTGTAATATCTGAACGCATTTTAAATGTGTCATACATAACTGGTCTTCTTAAATCTAAATAACGGTATTTTAAACGTACATCTTCTCCAGCGTCTGTTTGGTTTTCAATAGAGAACGGAGGGTTTTTTGCTTCGTTTATAATAGAAATTTCTACAGCTTGATCCTCAATTGCTCCGGAAGGGATGTTGCGGTTAATTTGATTTTCTGCTCGCGCTACAACATTACCTTTAACCTCGATGATAAATTCGTTTCTTAACGTGTTGGCCACCTGTAGAGCGGCCTCTGAAATTTCTGGGTTAAATACAACTTGTACAATACCAGTACGGTCTCTTACATCAACGAAAATTAATCCACCTAAATCTCTTCGTTTTTGTACCCAACCGATTAATTGAACCGACTCACCTATATGTTGTTCGTTTAGTTGTCCACTTGTATGCGTTCTGCTCATTATTATTTTGCCTCCGTTAATTTTTTTACTTCATCTATTAAGGATGTAAATGGCACCAGCTGTTGAGTCCCGGTAGTTAAATCCTTTAACATGACACTTTGTTTTTCCAATTCATCCTCACCGACTACAATCACTGCCTTCGCTTTTAATCGGTCTGCTGATTTCATCTGAGCCTTTACTTTACGGTCTAAATAGTCCATATCAGCAGAGATTTTGTTTTGACGAAGCTCAAAGGTAAGCTCTGTCACCTTTTTCTTAGCTTCCTCGCCCATAGCCACTAAGTAAACGTCTAACGATGTGTGATCTGGAAACTCAATTTTCTCTGCCTCCATTGCAAGTAAAAGCCTTTCAATGCTCATTGCATAGCCGATCCCTGGAGCATCAGGACCACCAAGCTCTGCCACTAAACCATTATATCGACCTCCACCAGCTAATGTAGTAATGGCACCAAAGCCTTCCGCTGTACTCATAATCTCAAAAGCAGTGTGGTTGTAGTAGTCTAGGCCTCTGACTAGATTAGGATCAACCTCAAACTCAATATTTAGCATGGTTAAGTATTCTTTGACTTTTTCAAAATATGCTGCAGATTCTTCGTTTAAGAAATCAGTTAAAGATGGTGCGGTTGCCATCAATGGATTGTTACGATCTACCTTACAGTCTAAAATCCGCAATGGATTTTTTTGTAATCTATTTTGACAATCAGAGCAAAATTCCCCGATATGTGGTTCAAAATGATTTACTAAAGCTTCTCTGTGAGCGATTCGACTTTCTGTATCCCCTAATGAGTTAATCACTAGTTTTAAGCTCTTTAAACCAGCTTTTTTATAGATTGACATAGCTAGAGATATTACTTCAGCATCGATTGCTGGGTCAGCACTACCGATTGCCTCCATGCCAAATTGAACAAATTGACGATATCTACCAGCTTGCTGACGTTCATAACGGAACATAGGGCCCATGTAATATAGCTTCACTGGCTGATCAGGATAGCCGAACATTTTGTGTTCTACAAATGAACGGACAACAGAAGCTGTTCCTTCGGGTCTTAACGTAAGTGATCGGTTCCCTCTATCTTGAAACGTGTACATTTCTTTTTGAACGATATCAGTTGTATCCCCTACTCCTCTTGTAAAAAGCTCAGTATGCTCAAATACAGGAGTTCTGATTTCTTTATAGTGAAACATACGGCATTCTTCTCTTATTAAATCCTCTACTATTTGCCATTTTGCTGTTTCAGAAGGCAAAATATCTTGTGTTCCTCTTGGTAATTTAATATCCATTGTTTTGGACTCCCTTCAAATACAAATAAAAAAAGCCCTCATCCCTTGCATATAGCAAGGGACGAGAGCTTTTAAGCTTCCGCGGTTCCACCCTAGTTGGTTAAAATAATATTAACCCTCTCAACGCTGGATAACGGCCAGATCCGTTTTTGCCTACTAAAGAAAACTCTTTCGACAAAAAACCTCTCGAATGTTGTTCACTGTAGGGGTCTGTAGGAAAGATTTCAGCCACGTCTTTCCCTCTCTTGTCATTCCTTATAAACAGTTACTTTTTCGGTCAATGGTTTGTTTTAGTTTTTAATTATACTTTATCATAATAACGTAAAGGAAATAAGTCAACCTTTTTAAATAAATGGTAGTAATTTTTTGTTGGACTATTTACAATAAAGAAAGAGGTGATCCAATGAATAACAAAATAGTCCACAAAATGGCAATAATAATCTTAGTATTTACGCTTTTCCTACCTTTTGTTAATATTCAGGTTCAAGCTCAAGAACAAGAGGCAATCGTAACCGTTTCATCTTTGAAGGTACGTAGCGGACCTGGATTGACATACGATACAATTGGTTCCGTACAAAAAAACGATAAGCTTACAGTAATCGATAAGGAAAATGATTGGTTAAAAGTAAAGTATAAAAATACTACTGGCTGGGTTGCTAGCTGGTATGCAACATTTGAAACGAAAGGCTTAGACAATAAGCAAATCGTTTCCAAAGTAAATAATTTAAATGTTCGTACTGCTCCTTCTGTTTCTTCTGCGGTTATAGGCAAATTGAGCGAAGGCGATAAGTATATTGCCAATCGATCAGAGGATGAATGGATTGAAATTGATTATAATGGACAAAAGGGATGGGTAAACAATACATATGTAACAATCGTAGAACATAATGCAACAAAAACTCCAGCTCCATCCCCAAGTTTAAAGGAAAAAATGTTTATTATTTCTGTTGACGCTTTAAACGTACGAGCTAAGCCTGACCTATCCTCTAAAAAAATCGGTCAAGTTAACAAAGGCGATCAATTTAAAGTGCTTGCTTCGGATCACCAATGGGTTCAAGTAGAACTTGAGGGTGGGAAAAAAGGATGGCTTTATAGCTTCTATGGTAATTTTTCAAATGCGGTAGAATCTAGCTCTAATTCTTCTGCAAAGTCGATTACTGTGTTATACGGCGGAACAAATATCCGCTCGGATAGTTCTACTAATAGTGAAGTTGTAAAAAGGGCTTCTGCTGGCGAAACCTTTAAAGTGATGGAACAAGTCAACGACTGGTATAAAATTGATATAGGAAACGGAAAAAGCGGGTATATCGCTAACTGGGTAGTGTCCTCCTCTGAAGACACTAGTGTTCCAGATACTACAAAAGATTCTACTGTTGAGAAAAAGAAAGAAACAGTAAATCGAAAAAAGGGAACTCTACAGGGAGTTACGATTGTGATTGATGCTGGCCATGGTGGAAATGACCGTGGGACAACCGGTGCGCTAGGGACCGATGAAAAAGATATAACACTTAAAACGGCCGAATTACTCTCATCTAAACTGCAAGCAGCAGGTGCTAATGTTAGGATGACCAGACAATCAGATGAATATGTTGATTTACGCAAAAGAGTTTCAATAGCGCATCAAGTTAATGCAGATGCTTTCATAAGCTTACATTATGATGCAATTAATAATAGCTCCATACGAGGTTATACAACATATTACATGAATAGCCACCAAAAAGAGCTTGCTAAATATGTTCACAAAGGACTAGGTGATATGATTTCCTTAAAAAATCGTGGTGTTCAACCAGGTAACTATTTAGTATTACGAGAAAATAAGCAACCTGCTATTCTCATAGAGTTAGGATACTTGAGTAACCCAACAGAAGAACAGCACGTAACTACACGAGCTTTTAGAGAACAAGCAACTCACGGAATTTATAATGGTATTATTGACTACTTTGATAATCAATTGAAATAATAGGTAAAAGCCCTTGCCCACCGTTGCTTTAACCTACCACCAATAATAGGAGATAAAAAAAGAGGATAAAACTGACTTCCGTCAGGGTTATCCTCTTTTTTCCACTTTCATTTTTGATAGCTGAGTTTGAAAAGACATTCAACAGTTAGTGATTATCATTCATGCTTTGGTTTTAATCGGCTAGTAAACTTTTAATCTTTAAGAGTTATGCTTCCAGCATGATAGTGACTGGACCATCATTCGTGAATGTTACGTCCATCATCGCCCCAAAAATGCCTGTTTCCACTTGGATTCCTTTTGCCATTAGCTTGTTATTAAAAAGCTCCCAAAGTGGCTTAGCTTGCTCTGGTCTTGCAGCCTCTATAAAGCTGGGACGTCTACCTCTTTTTGTATCGGCATATAAGGTAAATTGAGAAACAGAAAGAATAGAACCATTCGTTTCTTTTATAGAATGGTTCATCTTACCATTTTCATCTTCAAATAACCGTAACCCCACTATTTTCTCTACTAAATAATCGACTTCTTTTTCGGTATCTGTAGTTGTAATTCCTACTAATAACATATATCCATGATCAATTTGACCCGTTATTACTTCGTCTACTGTTACTTTTGCATTTTTACATCTTTGTAAAACTACTTTCATCCAAAATTACTCCCTTTACCTATGTTGAAGTTGCTGGTTTGCTTTAGTTAATGATACGCTGAACAGAATAGACATCTGATAGCTGTTTAATGCGATCCACAACTTTGTGAAGATGTGCAATATTTGAAATTAAAATAGATAGATGGATGGAAGCTATATCATTGTCTGATTTGCCGCTAACTGCAACTATATTCGTTTTTGATTCGTTTACAACTTGTAAAACTTCGTTCAATAAACCTGTCCGATCAAAAGCAGACACTTCGATGTCTACTTGATATTCCTTTTTCGTTGGACTATCTGTTTGTTCCCATTCCACTTCTATAATACGGGAATGGGCGTTATCATTTTGAACGTTTGGACAGTCTGCTCTATGAACAGAAACGCCTCTTCCCTTCGTGATAAATCCAACAATTGCGTCACCTGGCACAGGACTACAACAGCGGGAAAGTCTAATAAGTAGGTTATCTATCCCTTTTACTACCACGCCTGATTCTGTTGTTTTCTTTACCGTAGGGGTTTGCATTTCGGTATTAATCTTCTCAAGCGCCTCTTCTTGATCACGAATTTTACGCATTTTCTCCGCTAAACGATTAACTACCTGTTGTGCTGTTATCCCACTAAAGCCGACAGCAGCATACAAGTCTTCTTCTCCTGCAAAAGCGTATTTTTCACATACTCTTTTAATGTTTTCTGGAGTAAGTACTTCCTTTATATCAAACTCTTGAGCTTTTATTTCTTTTTCTACTGCTTCTTTTCCTTTTACTACATTCTCTTCTCTCAGCTGTTTCTTAAAGAATTGCTTAATCTTATTTTTTGCTTGAGAAGATTGAGCAATCTTAATCCAGTCTCTACTTGGACCAAAAGACTGTTTAGATGTTAGAACTTCAATTATATCTCCCGTTTTTAGCTTCGTATCAAGCGGTACCATTTTGCCGTTCACTTTTGCACCAATCGTTTTGTTACCTACCTCCGAGTGGACTCGATAAGCAAAATCTATTGGAACAGAGCTAGCAGGTAGCTCAATCACATCGCCTTTTGGAGTGAATACGTACACCATATCTGAAAACAAATCGAACTTGAGCGATTCCATGAACTCCTCAGCATTGGATGACTCTTGCTGAAATTCTAAGATTTCTCTAAACCAAGTAAGCTTGGAGTCGACATTTTGCTTCCCAGCTTCCACTTTTTTACCCTCTTTATAAGCCCAATGTGCAGCTACCCCATATTCAGCAATATTGTGCATTTCCTCGGTTCGAATCTGGACCTCTAGCGGCTCACCATTAGGGCCAATTACTGTAGTGTGAAGGGATTGGTACATATTTTGCTTCGGCATTGCGATATAGTCTTTAAATCTTCCAGGCATTGGCTTCCAAAGTGTATGAATAACCCCTAAAACGGCATAGCAATCCTTGATACTATTTACAATGATACGCATTGCTAGTAGGTCATAGATTTCATTGAATTGCTTGTTTTGGACGACCATTTTACGATAAATACTATAGATATGCTTAGGTCTTCCTGATATATCTGCTCCAACTTCCATTTCATCCAGCTGATTTCGGATATCATTCATCACATCAGTTAAATATAGCTCTCGCTCCGTACGCTTCTTCTTCATAAAGTTAACGATTCTATAGTATTGCTGAGGATTTAAATAACGTAATGCAGTATCTTCTAGCTCCCATTTAACTGCTGAAATACCTAGTCTATGGGCTAAAGGTGCAAAAATCTCTAATGTTTCGTTCGATATACGTCGTTGTTTTTCCTCGGGCAAATGCTTTAAAGTACGCATATTATGTAATCGGTCAGCAAGCTTGATTAAAATAATCCGGATATCTTGGGCCATAGCTATAAACATCTTCCGATGGTTCTCAGCCTGCTGTTCTTCCTTAGACATGTATTTAATTTTACCTAATTTTGTTACTCCTTCTACTAAAAGGGCAACCTCTTCGTTAAATTCACGAACAATATCATCTCTTGTATATTCAGTGTCCTCTACGACATCGTGTAGAAAACCAGCGGCAACAGTCTCGGGATCCATTTGAAGATCAGCAAGAATTCCTGCTACTTGTATGGGATGTAGAATATATGGCTCCCCCGAATTACGGAATTGTTCTCTATGAGCATGCTCTGCCAATTCGTATGCTTTCTTAACGAAGTCAACATGTTCTTTATTCATATAAGTGGAAACTGTTTCAAAAACATCTTCTGCTGTCTTCACCTGATCTTTTGCCATGTTAACTCACCTGATTTCGTTATTTTTCAAAAATAGTATATAAGCTATATTTTATAAAAAAAAAGAGGGACTTGTAAAGTCCACCCTTATCTTGTATAGTCAATTACTTTCTTATTATGCACAAAATGTGTCCATAAAGAAAGAAGAATATTAGTATTGCATTAACGTACGGATGTTATAGTCCTTAAGCTTGTCACGACCATCTAAATAAGTCAATTCAATTAAGAATGCACAACCTACTACTACCCCACCAAGTTCTTCTACCAGTTTGATAGTAGCATCAATTGTACCACCTGTAGCTAATAAGTCATCTACAATTAGTACACGTTGCCCTGGTTTTACAGCATCCTTATGCATTGTTAAAACATCTTTCCCGTATTCTAATCCGTATTCTGCACGAATTACTTCCCGAGGAAGCTTGCCTTCCTTACGAACTGGTGCAAAACCTATACCTAAAGCATAAGCAACTGGACATCCAATGATGAATCCACGTGCTTCTGGTCCAACGATTATATCTACACCCACTTCTTTTGCATATTCAACAATTTGGTCAGTTGCATATTTGTATGCTTCTCCATTATCCATAATTGTTGTAATATCCTTAAAGCGAATACCTGGTTTAGGCCAGTCCTCTACAATTGTAACATATTTCTTTAAATCCATTTTTGCTCCTCCTCAGGAACGGTTTGTACTGCTCTTCGCTCTTCAAACCATAATTTCAGCTCTTTATATGGTGCATACAATAGCTTATGCTCTAGATCAATCTGCTTTGTACGCTGTTGATAGATTGGTGCTTCCGATAAATCTCTTTTAGGTAGATTTTCGTTCATCACCAATGTGCCACCCTCTATTCTAACAAAATCTAGCTCAAAAAACACCTTTGACATAAAATTAATTGTATTTTGGCTCCAGCCAGTGTGCTTTGAGAGCTGCTGTATATGCTGTTTGAGAGCAAACGTTTTTCTTTTTGCGAGGAAAGAAAAATACCATTTGAATTGTTCACGAGTAGGTAATCCCTCAAAATAAGTCGACTCAGACGCAAAAAAGTGAGCATAGATTCTTTTCCAGTCGTGGTATTGTAACAAATTCATTAATTGCTCTTCATCTGCAGGCAAGTCTAATAGACATACGCAGTTTGCTTTCACATCTTCTTTTATCAACCTATCCCATGACCAAATATTTTCAGGCACAATAGACTCAAAATGAGAAATAGATGCTTTGTTAAAACAAACAAAAATAGTTTGAGAAACAGGAATGGTTGGTAACCATCTATTTACTTGTCTTACCCCTCGTATATCGAATAACTGCCACTCATTTGTTCTTGCATCTTGAATCATCAGTTGAGGTTTTTTGCGACCATTCCACTCATTAATTTGCAAATCACCGATAAAGGAAAGCTTCGTTGCTGGTGCTATCTCATCTGCTAGCTCTCCTTTTCCGAAACCAACTGCATCTAGTAATACTGCTCCCTGCATAAGCTCCATTTTGACATGATTCTGAGCAGATCCAATTTTTTTAACCGAATTTACTTGTATATTCTCGATACAATATACTGGCTTAGCAAACCCCATTCCAAACGGAGATAACTGCTGGATCGATTGAATTGACTCTGTAGAAATTTCATCCATTTCTAATGGAACGTCTATGGATACTACAGGTATTAACTGCTCATCTGTTAGACAAGCTCTTGCCTGTTCGTTAAGTCTCATTCTAAATTCCTCTACATGTTCAATCGGAAACGTCATACCCGCTGCCATCGGGTGACCACCAAAATGTGAAACAATATCGCTATTCTTAGCTAGTTCATTGTACATATGGAACCCTTCTATACTACGCGCAGACCCTTTAGCAATTTGCTTGTCCGGATCAAACCCAAGAACAATTGTTGGACGGTAATATTTCTCTACTAATTTAGAAGCGACAATCCCTAAAACTCCAGGATTCCACCCTTCTTTTCCAACAACGATAACACTGGGACCGTCTATAGAATAATTTTGTTCTAGAATTTCCACTGCTTCATCTGTAATTTGTTTAACAATGGCTTGTCGTTCTTTATTTTTGTCATTTAGCATGTTGGCAAGCGCAAGCGCTCGATTAGAATCTTCGGTCATGAATAGCTCAACCCCTGGTGCAGCTTCGCCAAGTCGACCTACAGCGTTAATCCGTGGCCCAAACATAAAACCAATCGTTTCCTCATTGATTGTGTTCATTTCAACACCACTAACGTTTGCTAACGCCTCTATCGCTATATTGGTAGTTTTTCTCATTTGCTTAATACCTTCTTGTACGAAGTATCGGTTTTCGCCTTTAACCGATACTAGGTCAGCAATTGTACCGATAGCTACAAGATAAAATAAGTCTTTAGGTATCTCTCCAAGTAATGCATGAGCAACTTTAAAAGCAACTCCAACGCCTGCTAAATGAGAAAAAGGATATCTTGTATCTTTTAGACCAGGATGAATGATGACATCTGCTGCGGGAAGCACATCTCCAGGTTCGTGGTGATCCGTTACAATGACATCCATACCTAAATCTTTGGCAAACTGTATTTGCTGGATTCCTGAAATCCCATTATCGACTGTAATGATCAGCTTTACACCTTCATCGAATGCCTGTTGAAATAAACGCTCACTTGGTCCGTAACCGTCTATAAACCTATTCGGAATCTTAAAAATAACATCGGCACCAAGTGCCTCCAATGTTTTCATCATGACAGTAGTACTTGTTATTCCATCTGCATCGTAATCGCCGTAAATCATTATTTTTTCATCTGCGTCAATTGCTTGATGCACCCGTTTAACCAATTTTTCCATTCCTTCAAAGAGAAATGGGTCATGTATATGTTTTTCTGATATATATAAAAAGTTCTTAGCATCTTCTACACTATTAAAACCTCTAGAGACTAGTACTTTTGCACAGACGCGAGGTATGGTCAGCTCTTTTTCAAAAGTATTAACTAATTCATCATTCGGTCGGGCTATTCTCCATCTTTTTTTAGATTGTATCAATTTTCTTCACTTCCTTAATGTTCATTATAACGCAAAACTAGAAAGGATGAATAAATTACTGCAAAGAAAAAAGGAGTAGAGTATAAAAATACCCTGCTCCCTATTTCCCCTATACTACAGGCTCATCTGAACCCCATTTTTTCTCTTCTTTATCAACTTTAATACCACCTGTTTTACGAAGCTCTTTAGCTTTCAAATCAAACCAGATTTGAGTTGCGATAAATAGAGATGAATACGTTCCTGCTAATAAACCAATTAACAGTGCAATAGAGAAGTTTCGGATCCCTTCTGCACCAAACAATAATAATGCTACTACTACAAGAACTACAGTTAATACAGTATTAACTGAACGTCCTAAAGTTTGTCTAAGTGACTTGTTAACTATAGAAGCAAGTTCTTCTTCGGTCGTAATAGTTTTACTACGTTGAAGATTTTCCCTAATTCTATCAAACGTTACGATCGTATCATTTATCGAATAACCTACTATCGTTAATATAGCTGCTATAAAAGTAATATCTACTTCCAAACGTAAAATACTAAAAATGGCAACCATTAAGAAAACATCATGGATCAAGGATGCAATGGCAGCTAAACCCATACGCCATTCAAACCGGAACGCAACATATATTATAATCCCAATCGCTGCAAATAGCATTGCCTTCATTGCATTTGCAGCAAGTTCTGTACCTACCGTAGGTGAAACGGTACTTACTTGTGGCTCTGCTCCAAATTGCTCATTTATATCTGCTTTTAAATTTTTAATCTCTTCTTGAGAAAATTCATCTTTATAACGGACAACTGCTCCTTCGCTATTATCACCTGAAATGACGATATCATCCGAAGACAATCCAATAGCATCCAATTTCTCAGTAACAATATCCTGAGTCAGTGGTGTTGTCGAGTCAATCTGTACGCGTGTACCAGAAGAGAAATCAATTCCTAGATTTAGCTTAAATACACTCAAGATGACAATTCCTGCTACGGTCAAAATAATTGACGCTGTGTAATAAATTTTTCTGTTATGAACAAAGTCTATTCGATCAAATTTTGTAGTTAAATCTAACGTATCTACTTCCTCTTCAGGAGCATGAATACGTTTTTTTGAAATCCCAAACCAGCCTGGTTTATTGTCAAAGTATCCGCTGTGAACTAGTAGACTTAGCAGAATACGTGAAGCCCATACAGCAGTTATAAATACAACCAAAATACTAATTATCAAAAGTGTTGCAAATCCTTTAACAGAGCTTGTACCAAAATAGAATAATACAACTGCTGCTAAAAGGGTCGTTACATTAGCATCAAAAATCGCAGTGAAGGAGGATTTTGCCCCAGCCTCAAATGATTTTTTAACCGATTTACCAACTCTTAACTCTTCTCGTATTCGTTCATAAGTTAGGATGTTGGCATCGACTGCCATACCTACCCCAAGAACGATAGCTGCTATACCTGGGAGAGTAAGAACCCCATTTATCCAATCAAATATGACTAAAATTAAGAAGATATATACGACTAACGAAATTACTGCTACCAGACCCGGCAAGCGATAATAGAAAATCATAAAAATGAAAATAGCTGCAACACCAATAATACTCGCAAGAATAGTACTGTCTAATGCTTGCTCACCAAATTGTGCTCCAACTGACGTTGAGTAAATTTCTGTAAGCTTAACTGGCAAAGCTCCAGCATTTAATATTCCTGAAAGATCTTTTGTTTCCTCTACTGAAAAGGCACCCGATATTTCCACGCTTTCAGAGCTAATTCGCTGAGATACTCGCGGATCAGAAATGAATTTATGGTCTTCCTTTAAAACCTCAGCAGCATAGGAATCTACGCCTTCTTCAAAATCTAACCAGATGACTAATACATTGTCTGGTGCAGGTCTAGCTGCGATTTGCTCCGTTATCTCTGCAAACTTATTAGCATCTTTTAGTTCTAATGTAACAATTGGCTGTCCTTGTTGGTTAAATGCCGCATTAGCACCACCCTCTTTAAGGTCCATACCGTCGAGCATTATATTATCTTCTGAATCTCGGAATGTTAAATTAGCTTGTGTAGAAAGTAGTTCCCTAGCTGACTCTTGGTCTTCTACTCCTGCCAGCTGAACCCGTATTCTGTGATCGTTCTCGATTTGAATACTTGGCTCACTTACACCAAGCACGTCGATGCGGCTTGTTAAAGCTTTGGCCGTATCTGCTACGATCTCATCTGTGATTTCTTGTCCATCCTTCAGTTCTTCAACTTGGTACAGGACTTCAAAACCACCTTGTAAATCTAGCCCTAATTTAATATTATTTAATACTCCGCCAACTGTTGGGCTTATTGTTCCTGCAAAAATTACAAGAAGCAGTAAAAACGCAACTATGCGTCCCCTTGTTTTCATATGTACTTCCTCCTAAGAATAACCACAGACTTCCTTCGTCAGAAAGACTATTGCTAAAAACAATTATGAAATAGAATATTCCATCTATTTCAATTCCAAAAAAATGCAACACATTTATTATGAAACACGTTACCCTTACTGTCAAATGACTGTTTGCTTATTTTTTATCGTTTTGCGGATTTAATAATACTTGTAGTTCCTCTTGGTTGATGTCCGCAAACCAATTGGAAGTTCGAGAGTTTTGAATTTGTTCATAAGTCATATATTCTGCCGGTGTAATAGAAAGGACATCATTGACAATCTGATGAAGAGATAGGGAAAGAACATCTAGTTTCCTCCATTTCTTCTCTACACAATACTTCCATATATCTTGTTCTGTTACTGTTTCGTACTGATAAACTTTAAACTCACTCTTTTTGCTCTCTAAAGCTGGTAGCACGTGTAGAAAGATATGATTGTATGAGTTTTCCAAAATACTGCACCTCTTTATAGAATAATGTGGTAAGTGGCTTGCATATTATTATTGTAAACGAAGTTCCTGCATTTGAGAAGGAAGTGTTTAATTTGTCGACTTATTTAAGAGGGTCCATTGTATTAATGTTTGCCATTTTTTTGTCCAAGTTCTTAGGCTTTATTTACCGCATGCAATTCGTTCGGTTAACTGGAGAAGAAGCCGTTGGTATTTATAGCACGGCATATCCAGCTTTTATCTTCTTCCTTTCCCTGATTCAATTGGGTATTCCGATTGCTATTACGAAAATTATTGCCGAGCTTAGAACGAGAAACGCTATATCCGATTATTTCACAGTAATGCGAACTTCCGTAGTTGTTACCGTAGTATCTATGATTATTTTTACACCAATCTTTATTTTTGTCACTCCGCTAATTTCCAGTAATCTATTGAAAAACGATGCAATCACAATGACTCTCTATGTGTCTATTGCTATTGTTCCGATCGCAGCAGCAGGGGGAATCTTAAGAGGTTTTTTACAGGGAATTGCTAAATTAGAAGAAACAGCAATAGCCCAGCTGATTGAACAAATAGTTCGTATCTTACTAATAACCTTTGCCTTGCCTTTATTTTTAACATCTTCCTCTCCTCAGGAAGCTGCTGCATACGCCATGTTCTTAGCTTTGGTTGCAGAGGCAGCATCATTGCTTTATCTCAAATGGAGATATGACAAGTGGAGAAAACAACAAACCTATACAAAGTCTAAAAAGGCTTATCCACTGCCACCATTATTCGCTATAGCACTGCCTTCTTCTGGAAGTAAACTTTTTGGTTCTTTTACGTGGTTTTTAGAACCAATTATTTTTATCAAGGCATTAGCCATTACTGGGATGACTGCGGTGGCTGCTACAACTCTTTATGGGGTAATTTCGGGAGTCTTAGTACCGCTATTACTATTCCCATCCTTTATACCATTTGCACTCTCCATCGTTCTGATACCTGCTGTAAGTGATGCTTATGCAAGAAAGAACTATAGCTTACTGAAAGAGAGAATCCATTTATCATTAAAGTTTTCTACTTTAACTGGCTGTTATGCAGCTACCTTGTTCTATTTACATGGTGGTGAGCTAGTCTATGAGTTATTCCATGTTGAAAACGCAGAAGTCTATATGAAAATCCTATCTCCAATTTTTTTCTTTTACTATATTCAAAGCCCATTGTTCTCTATTTTGCAGGCACTCAATAGCTCGAATAGCGCATTCCTCAACTCGCTTTATGGCGGGGTTGGAAAACTACTATTACTATTTTTCTTAGCATCTCAGGCAGGTATCCAGGAGAAAGGTGCAATTGTTGCGATAGGATTTGGTGTTCTAATCACTTCATTTCTACATATCGCTTCACTTAAACAAAAGAAAGAAGCGCAGATTGGGTTCTCCTTCTTTGCTTTACCTTATATCGTTTTTCTAGCGACTATTATTACTCGCCCAATGTTAGTAGCTATAGGGAGCCAGTCATTGATTATAGATTGTTTACTCACTCTAGCTTATTTAACAATTGGCCTATTGCTATTTGGACAAATTCGTCGAAAAGAAGTAAGTGTTATTTTCAAAATAGCTAAAAGCTCCAAGAATCGATTTTGAGTAAGTTTTATAAACACGAATATTCCTAACTAATGATATCAGTTGAAACCATCCCTCTTGTGTAGGTTAATTAGTAAAATAAGAGTCCAAAATCCTCCTTTAAAGGTTGATTTTGGGCTATTTTTTTAAAAAGATGTTTTCAGCTGTATATATAATTCATCTTCCTCATAAGAGCAATAAAAGACTTTTTTATAATCATTTAGCATTTTTTTATTTAGTTCTTCCAATAACCATTCTTTACTTTTACCAATTCGAATAAGATGATCCATTTGTATATCTCCATCGATAATTAAAGGAAATATAAACTGCTCTTCTTTCTTTTTGAAAACTGATAAGTTACCTGATGGCTCTAAAAAAGCGTAAGAAACAGAACGAATAGAACCTATTTGCTGTTCTCTCAGCTGCTGGAGCAAATCATCTAGATTATACCTCTGTTTCCTCATTTCTTTTTCCACTATCACGCCATCTTTTATAATAATGGATGGATGCCCCTCCATCATATCTCTAAATTTTTTACTCTTTAAGGAAGTATACGAGG
>JBEMAY010000050.1:0-24271 GCA_040274765.1 Psychrobacillus sp. | reverse complement strand
CCGATTATTCCGTTCGACCGTCCGATTATTCCGTTTGACCGTCCGATTATTCCGTTCGACCGTCCGATTATTCCGTTTGACCGTCCGATTATTGGTCTTTACCGTCCGATTATTCATTTACTATGATAAAAATGCATCGAATAAGCAAAGCAGCTCCTTACACAACTAGCATGGCTGCTCCTAGCATACCCGCTTCATTACCGAAAACCGCTCGCTTAATTTCTACTGGCTTAAGTTTTAATGGCTCTACTTTTTCCATTAATAAGTCCCACCATTCATCGGCAGATTCCGAAACGCCACCGCCAATGACTATACAATCCATATCCATTACTGCTTGGAGTGTGGATATGACAATCGCAAAATCTGCTATAAAGCGATCTCTTGCACGTTTTGCACTTTCTATTTCCCTCGATGCCAGCTTAAACAATGAATGTGGCTTAGCTAATTCTCCTGTAGTCGGATCAATTACATGCTCTTCCTTAATCAATCTCTTTAATGCGGTTCCTGATACGTATTGTTCACTACAGCCCGGTCGTCCACAACCACAAACTAACCCATTAGGATATAAAATGAGATGTCCGATTTCTCCAGCTCCACCGTTTGCACCATTTAAAACCTGCCCATCAAATACAAACCCTCCACCAAGACCTGTACCAACAGTGATACAGGTTACTTTTGAAAAGCTATTTCCCGCCCCAATACGTGCTTCCGCAAGTGCCGCACAGTTTGCATCATTATTCAGTTCAACTCGAAGGCCCGTTGCTGCCTCTAAAAGGGATTTTACTGGAGTACCCTCCCAGCCCGGCAATTCTTTTTCAAAGGTGACGGTTCCAGTTTCTGCATCTACCATCCCTCTTGTACCAATACCAATTCCGGATATATCCGGGAACTGAGCTTTTATTTTTAAGACCTGCTCCTCCAAATAGGGGTATAGCGGTAGGACGGTAGGTACCGTAATATCCTCCAACACCTCACCTATCTCATTCACAACACCCATCCGTATTTTAGTTCCACCTATATCTACGCCAATTACCTTCTTCAACTTTATAATCCCCTTTCAAAAGCTAATACCACTGCCTCATAGGGACGTACATTCATCCCTTGTTCATCTATTTCTAGAGAGTCATAGTTAGCTATAATTACTTTTCCACTTTGACCATCAACCTCACAGTCAAACCATTTTAGTTTTTCTTTACTATTTGAGAAATTCGTGATGACCAGCCATTCTTCCTTCTCCATTTGGCGCTTATATACAAAAAGCTTTGAGTCGTTCGGTAATAATAAATGAAAACTTCCATAGGTTAGAATGTCATGATTTTTCCTTAACTCAATGAGTTTTTGATACGTATAAAAAATGGAAGAAGGATCTTTTAATGCCTGTTCAGCATTAATTTCAGTAGTATTCGGATTCATCTGTATCCACGGAGTCCCGGTTGTGAACCCACCATCGCTTGTCCACTGCATAGGTGTACGTGCATTATCTCTACCTTTAGCATAAATACCACGCATAATAGCGTCTTCTGGTATACCTTGTTCTATTTTACTTCTATACATATTAATCGTTTCAATATCTTTGTATTCCTCTATACTATTAAACCTAACATTCGTCATGCCTAGCTCTTCCCCTTGGTAGATATAAGGAGTCCCTTGTAGCATGTGAAGGCAGATCGCTAGCATTTTAGCAGATGTAACTCGATATTCGTTGTCGTCCCCAAACCGAGAAACGATACGAGGCTGGTCATGATTGTTCCAATATAAGCTATTCCAGCCTACCTCATGAAGTGCATGCTGCCACTTTTCAAGATTTTGTTTTAACGAAACTAAATCAAGCGGCTTAACATCCCATTTTTCAAAGGGCCCACTGTCTAAATCCATATGCTCAAAAGTAAATACCATATTCACTTCCTTATTTGCCGGATTCGTATATATCTGAGCCTCCTTAGGAGAAGCTCCTGGCATTTCACCTACTGTTAGGACATCATAGTTTTGGAGAACACGTTCATTCATTTCTTTTAAATATGTATGGATTTTAGGTCCATTCATAAAGTACGGACTTCCGTCACCATATAGCTGCCCTGGTCCAACCTTTCCGTTAGGCAGCCCCTCTACCTTAGAAATAAAGTTAATGACGTCCATTCGGAATCCACCTATTCCTTTATCAAGCCAATAGGTCATCATCTCGTATATATCATTACGGAGATTCTCGTTCTCCCAATTCAAGTCAGGTTGCTTCTTTGAAAATAAATGTAAGTAATAGGAATCTGTCTCCTCATCCTTCTCCCATGCAGATCCGGAAAAAACAGAGCCCCAGTTATTAGGCGGCTGATTGTCTTTTCCCTCTCTCCAAATATAATAATCTCTATACTTGGAGTCTTTTGAGGATTTAGATTCGACAAACCAATTATGCTCGTCGGAGGTATGATTAACGACAAGGTCCATTACGATACGCAAGTCTCTTGCTTCTGCTTCCTTTATCAATTGATCTACATCTTCCATTGTTCCAAACTCATCTAAAATAGTACGGTAGTTTCTTATGTCATAGCCATTGTCATCGTTCGGAGAGTCGAAAACAGGACTCAACCAAATAACATTGACACCTAGCTTCTGTAAATAATCTAATTTAGAAATAATCCCCTGTATATCCCCAATTCCATCTCCATTTGAATCCATAAAGCTACGTGGATAAATTTGATAAACTACACTTCGTTTCCACCAAGGCTCCTTGTTTGTTTTCATGTTCTCCGACCCCCATCAGAAATATTTGATATATTCATTATAATGCAAACGCTTGCATTAAGTGATATCTTTTTTTAAAAGTAGATACATTAATCGCATTCTTAATTTCTAACATTAATGAAGAACACGCACGAGATAAATAAGGTATCATGAAATTTATATTCTTTTTAAAGATAGAGGAATATTAATTTTCTCTTTCTTGAGGTAAACCAATAAATATAGATATATTGGTCAATTTTAATTATGAAACTGCCCTACCTCCATCATTTATCAAACTTGATTTAAATAAAAAAGCCCACCTTCAAGTGAGCCTTTCTTTTAATCCTCTAATGTGTTCTTGGCTTGTTTTATCACTTTTTCAAGTAGATCCTCGGCTGTTTCAAGGTCCTTTTCTTTTATGGCAGTTTGCACCTCTAACAACCAATCAATGTGACTTCTTAAAAATGCTCTAAATATTTGATCTTCCTCTTTCATCTTGCACACTTCCTATATATATTAGCTCTTTTTCACAAACTCAGACTTTAACTTCATCGCTCCAAAGCCATCTATTTTACAATCAATGTTATGGTCTCCGTCTACAAGACGAATACTTTTTACTTTCGTTCCGATTTTAAGTGTGGAAGAACTTCCTTTTACTTTTAAGTCTTTAATCACTGTCACCGAGTCTCCATCTTGAAGGATATTCCCGTTAGAATCCTTTACTACCAACTCTTCAGCTGTGTCTGCTACTTCTTCTGTTGTAGACCATTCGTGAGCACATTCAGGACAAACTAGAAGAGAGCCATCCTCATATGTATATTCGGAATTACATTTTGGGCAATTCGGCAATGCTGTCGTCATTTTATTACCTCCAATTTACCTCATTTTAATACAGGTCTCTATGCCCTTCAACTCATTTTTATATGAGATAGGTTTATTCAAATTTCTTTGTGGGTAATCATTTATTAACCTTCCTAATTAAAATATATTCAAAAATACGGGGAGAGGAGGAATGAACATGGCTGAAGAAGAAAAACACGTAGAAGTACGGCGTGAAGAGCGAACAGATTCTGGGATGGTAGGAGCAACCTTCATCAAGTATGCTGCTTACCTAATTATATTCTTTGGTATCCTTTGGTTCCTAATCTCGTACGTATTCCCAATGTTTTAATTGGCTTGCAAATCCACGTCTGACCACATGCAGATGTGGATTTTCCCTTTTAAAAAGAAGCCCTATCTCGGGCTTCTTTTTTTATTATTCGGTTTCTGGGAAAAATGCTTGCTCTGTTGATATGTCTACTAAAGTGGGTCCATTTGTTTGAAGGGCCTGGCTCAGTATTTCTTCTAAATTTTTATCTGCTTCCACCCGAAAGCCCTTCCATCCACAGGCCTCAGCAACTTGTACAAAATTTGGATTGGTAAGCTGTGTCCCTAACTCTTCATTGCCAGCAGCTTGAATCTTATCACTTTCCATTTGAAGAGCACCATTATTAAAAATAACTACCGTAATATCTAGACTGTAACGAGTAGCAGTCAATAGATCGGCTAACGTCATTTCAATACCGCCGTCTCCTACCACGGCTACCACTTGTTTTTCTGGTTGCTCTAACTTTGCTGCAATTGCTGCGGGAAGCCCAAATCCCATGGAGCGCCAATAACCTGAAAAGAGAACCTTTTGGTTAGTTTGACGGAAGTTTCTATTCATCCACACTGTTACGTCTCCTGTGTCTAATGCAATGATTGCATCGTCTGCTACCGTATTTTCTAGTCCTCTTGCTATTCGTGATGGGTGGACAGGAGATCCTTGTATTTGACCTTCCTGGTCGTTTTGATACGCCCATTTCTCTTTTACTGCCTCTATACGATTAAGCCACTCTTCATTCTTCTTGTGCCCCTTTACGCTTTCTAGTAGAAGAGGAATAACCTGCTCTGCTTTACCCTTTATCCCATAATCTGCTGCCACTCTTTTCTTGGCATGCTCTAGGTGAAGGTCAATATGGATAATTGTCGCATTCTCCGGCACATAACCCTCTGGCCACCAGGTTGCTCCTGCTATTAGAACTACATCTGCATCTTTAAATACACTTGGGGCATGGGGATTTCCTCCCTCGCCAATCCCTTGGATGAGAGGAGGTGTAGCATCCTCAAAAATCCCTTTGCCACCTAGACTTAATAAAATTCCTGCTCCCCAAGCCGTAGCCAGCTCTGCTAAATCTTCTGCTGCCACTCTTGCTCCTGCACCAGCTAAAATCATCGGTTGTTGTGCCTGTTTCATCACTCCTGCTACTTCTTCTAAATCATTTAGCTCGAAGGTACCTGTTCCTTCCAAAACTTTAGGGAGCTGTCGAGCCTTTGCAGTCGTCTCTTTTTCAAATAAATTTTTAGGGACTGATATGTGCGTCACCGTTCTCTGCTGTAGAGAAATTTCAGCTGCCTTCTGAAGCAAATCCACAATAGCATTCTCACTATTTAAGTTTGCTGAGTATGCTGCAAATGGCTTAAATAGCTCCTGCTGATCGACATATTGCTGAAAGTCTGTCCCCATTTCTTTTTGTTCGGCTTGACCCGTTAATGCTAAGACAGGCGCCTTATCCGAGTACGCGTCTCCTAAACCATTTAGTAGATTTGCTGCACCTGGTCCCATGGTAGAAGTACATACTGCTAGTCTCCCGGTCAGTTTTGCTTCTGCAGAAGCCATGAAAGCCGCTACGGATTCATGCTTTACTGCGATGAATTCGATTTCATCCTGTTTGGCCATTGCATCTAAAAGCCCAATAATAGTATCACCAGTCACCCCGTAAATTCGCTTAACCCCTAAAATGGATAGCTGGTCTAATATAACCTCTGCGACATTTTTATTCATTTTAATCCTCTCCTTTAAACAGAGTGTGTTACCTGTTAAATTCCCTTATACAAATGGATTAAACAAATAACCTCAAGAAGAGGTCTACTAAAAAAGGATTCCCCAGCTGTTAATCCATTCATTGATGTCCTTTTCCTGCTCTATTCCTAGGGAATTTCCCTTATCACGATGCATTCTGATAGCTGCCCAAACCATAAACGGTGGAAGGTTATTGTAAACCCCGTTAACACTTTCATAGCCTTTGCTCCAACCTGCTTCAAATTCCTTTATAAGAGTTAAATCCTCCTTAAAGTGACGGTATCCCTCTATCTGTAAAATAGACAGAGTTCTTGCATAATCAAATCTTGGGTCACCTATTGCTGCATTAGTCCAATCAATTACACCCGTAATCTTGCTCCCATCTGTTAAAACATTTAAAGGATGGAAATCTAAGTGAATTAGACTTTCTTTAGCTAATGATAGTTTTTCGAATATCTTTTTTTCTGTACCAATTGGCGTTAACCAATTGGGAATTCTGATTTCTAAAGATTCTGGTACCGTTACCTGATGAATTGTTGCATGTGTCTTTCCAAATTCCACCCCTAGCTGATGAGCTATAGCTGGTTTTTCCTTTAGCATTTGAAGTACAGGCAATCCTTTAATCCATTCCATTAGCATAACCGCATAGGAATCCTCCACTATGACTGAATACACGATAGGTACCGGAATACCACTTTCTAATGCAAGCTTCTTTATATTCTTTTCATATAAAAACTGATTGTATCGTTCGGCTTGTTGGATTCGAATAGCAAGATAAGTGCCATCCCGAATTTGCACTTTATATACTAAGCAGTCCTTCCCCCCCTGTACCTCTTCCAGACTTGAATATGATGTAATTCCTAATTTATTGATAATTTTATTGATATCCATTTATTATCACTCCTTATAATTCATACATCGCTACATAATCGTTTAGTTCTGCTTTACCATTCATCATTCCTGCTGGCTTACATATGTTAAAGATAAAAGCCAGAGGGGCTGAAAGATTGTCTAAAAAAATTGCTCTTGTGTGCAGTATTGAATCCTATACACTCGGTGATGCTCATCTATTCAAGGATGTTTGTCTTGTTCCAATATTACTTGGTGAATATTTAGGATACGAGGTAACCATCGTAACTTCTCAAATTAACCAGAAATTACTCCATGAGACCTTTCCGAATGTAAAGTTTGCACATGTATCCTCCGAGGGGGATTTCGAGGAGAATATGAAACTTTATATCATAGACCATGCCCATGAAATTGATATTGCAGTTGCGTTTGGTCCTTACCCATCCTATCTATCCATCTTGAAGACGTATAAAATGTATAACCCACACGGGAAAATTTATATGAAGCTAGATGTGAATCGATACTGGCTGTATCAGTTATTACAAGAGCCTTATTTTGAAGAACTACTGAATCTCTGTGACTTAGTTACCTCTGAGTGCGAGCCTATTCAAAAAAAAATTAATGAAATGCTCCATTTAAATGTTAAGAGAATTCCAAACGGTTTTTATGAATTTTTCCCTACAGATCCTGTTTCCTTTAAAGATAAGAAAAATGTAATACTAACCGTAGGAAGAATAGATTCTCCAGAGAAACAAGTCCTTCCGGCTATAACAGCCTTCTTATTAGCAGAAATTCCGGATTGGGAGTTCCGCTTAGTTGGCCCAGTGAACGAGGAATTTAAAGCTCAATTATTAAGCTTGTTAGAAGGGAATTCATACGGCTCACAAGTGAAAATCCTAGGTCCCATTTTTGATAAATTTCTCTTAGAACAAGAATATAGAGCCGCTAAAATATTTACCCTTACCTCTACAGTAGAATGTCATGCCCATGTTTTAGCAGAGGCAGCTAAAAATGGTTGTTATTTAGTATGCACAGATGTGGACGGCATTTCCGATATCACGTTTAACCAAAGATATGGGAAAATACATTCCACATCCGATTGGGAAGGGTTAGCTCATACATTAAAAAAAGTGACAGGCGATGAGGAATTACTTTCAAAGACCTGCCATGAGCTACAGTCTATTGCACGCCCTTCCCTAAACTGGAGGAACCTTATCCAACAAATTGCCTTCTACCTAGGAGAGGACCCGGTGAAGTAACTAGACTAAGCAAACGAAGACCATTGTTCTTACAAGTTATGCTATATTAACTCTATCAATAGGAAGGTAGGGACAGTCATGAAAATTGAAGTATGGTCGGATTTTGTTTGTCCATTTTGTTATATTGGAAAGCGTCGTTTAGAGCAGGCTTTAGAGGAGTTTGATCAAAAAGATAAGGTAGAGGTTAGCTTTAAAAGCTTTGAGCTACAGCCTCATCTACCAAGTGATAAAAATGTAACTATTCACGAAATGCTTGCTAAAAAGATGAATATGACTCCTGAGCAGGCAAAGGCAATGAATAATCAGGTTATCGCTAGTGCCGCAACAGTAGGTTTGGCATACCAATTTGACGACATGAAACAAACAAATACATTAGATGCGCACCGCTTAGTGAAATTTGCTGAGTCTGTAGGAAAAGGTGGCGAATTAACGGAACGTCTTTTAAGTGCTCACTTCTTAGAATCTCAATTCCTAGGTGATCACGAAACACTTTTAGACTTAGCTTACGAAGTAGGATTAAATCGGGAAGAAGCAAGTAAAGTTCTAACAAGCTCCGATTATTTAGACGAGGTCCGAATGGATCAGCAAGAAGGTCAGCAGCTCGGTGTGCAAGGTGTGCCTTTCTTTGTTTTTAACAGAAAATATGCCATCTCTGGCGCACAGCCACACGAAGCCTTCGTCCAAACGTTGAAAAAGGTTTGGGAGGAAGAAAACCAAACCTCACCTCTTCAACATATTCAAACGGATTCCGATGCAACTTGCACAGATGATGGTTGTGAAATAACGGAGACAAACAAAGAAGTCTAGAAAATAGTGGCTATCGTGATATGTCGGCGATTAATCTCTATTCTTATATATAACAAAAGGCCATTGCAGAGTAGCTCTCCGCAATGGCCTTTTGTTATTTCATTTCTAATAAAGCTTTATATATTTCATTTATAGTCGGTAGCTTTAAGGTTTTACGATTACTGTAAATGCTAATAAGCTCCTTTTGAATTATTTCTCTAGCAAACTGTTCTCGATCATCAGACTTGTACATTTGGCGTAATAACTTAGGGATTTTGTATTTCGATTTAAATATATCTAAAATATTTTGAAGCTCTTTTTCGTTTAACAAATGATCGTATACATGCTGCTCTAGCTCTACTTCAAAGATATCTAGCATCTCTTTTGCATCATCTTCAATGAAACGATTTAAAATTTTGCCAGCAATTTTAGAAGTGACGATACTACCGATGATTAAACCTACTATACCGCCTACAAGAGCACCAGTGCTTGTACTTCCCCAAGGAGTAACGGCACCTAGAGCCGCGCCGATTGCCATACCGCCTATACTACCTGCCACATTGGCTGCTGTTTTGGTTATATTTTTAAACAGTTGAGTTTTAGACATTTCTCCTTTTATAGTTCGAGAAATGTCTAAGGTAGAAAGCATACCAGTTACTAACGCGCCTGTAACGACATTAGCATTTAATAGTAAAATAGTTTTTTTAGCTGCTAGTGAGCCAATCATTGCCTTATGAGTAAATTTTCCAGCAGCTTTTTTTGCTACAACCTTCGCTCCGTTCTTTCGAATAGCTCCTCTTACACCGCTCCCTAACTCAAAAGCGTCATCTAGTTCAATATCCTGCATGTCATTAGATAAGACCTCATCTACTACTGCCTCTCCCACTATATTTAATCCGGTAAACACCGCATTTTCTACAGCTTCTTCACGTGTAGCTCCGTTCCAGTTACTTTGTGCAAAAGCGACAGCGGCACTCATTCCTAATGACTCATTTAGAAGCTGAACTCTCCCTGACTCCTCTAAAATTAGTCCGTCTATAAGACCAGCCCGTGCAATATTACGAACTTGTTTATATGTGAATGCACCTTGCTTCACTGTTTCTCTTGCAAGCTCTTCATTTTGTAAACGGTCTGTTAGTTGTGAAACTACATCATCAAATTGGTCAAATGCGACCTCTAATTTGATGGGACCTAATTGGTTCATATACAATAATTGATTGTCTAATAAACTTGCCTCTACTGTTTCTTTGACGGTAGAGCAATAAATATTTTGTAAAAAGTGTTCATTCTTAATATATTCTATGTTTTCCACGTTTCGTCTTGCCTCCACTAGTTCTCTTCTAATAAATAAGGAAAACATATAACTCAAATATTGTATAGTAGAAAAGACATAACAACATTAATTTGTCACACATTTAGTAGGAGAGGCCTATTTTGGGGATAACTTCCCCAATGACATGCAGATGTGAATCATTTATGTGTATATGTGCATATCTATTGTGTGGTTCGTTAGTAACTTATCGAATAATTATAAAATGGGAGTGAATATGTGCGTAACCTTGTGGAGAACCCCAAAATTCACACTTTTTTATAACATAAATTGTAAGCTTGTGGGGAACCTGTTGATAACAGATTCACAAAGTAACTCTGTTTTCTTTCCCACTTATCCAGTTGTTCTAGTATCGCTGGAAACATTTTGTTGTTTTTGCTTGGTCTGTTTATGTAAAGTATGAGCAGTTCCCCATTCATGCATGGCGACTAAAATAGGTTCTAAGCTCTTGCCATACTCAGTTATGGAATACTCCACTTTAGGAGGTACTTGAGGGTAAATCTTTCTTGAAATAATATCCTCCTCCTCTAATTCACGTAGCTGCTTCGTTAACATTTTTTGAGTAATACCCGGTACTCTTCTCTTTAAGTCACTAAATCTCTGAGTGCCCTCTTGCAATAACGTTAAGAGAATCATAGGCTTCCACTTACCAACTAATATATTTAGAGCATCATCAACTTTACAAAGTTCAGGTTGTAATTCCATACACGCACCACCTTAAGTATCTTTTTGTATACTATACCACTTTTAAGTGCGTACTTACCTCAATCAAAACTATACGTCATACTAACACTATAAGTTAATTTAATGCTGAATGAAGCCACTTGTAATCCTTATGTAAAAATGCACCATTGCTTAGCTCCTACCGTAGGAATAATAAGGAGCTATTTATGAAATTCGATCAAAAATATACTGTCAATAGAGAGAGGTTGAGCAAGACATGCTGAATTATAGAATAGACTCAACTAAAGGACTAGAGTTTGGCCTTTATACACTAGGGGATCATATCGCTAATCCACATACTGGGGAACGCATTTCTTCGGCCCAGCGCATTAATGAGATTATAGAGTTAGCAAAGTTAGCAGAGCAGGCGGGATTAGACTTTTTTAGTGTAGGAGAAAGTCATCAAGAATACTTTACAACACAGGCACACACTGTTGTATTGGCAGCTATAGCCCAGGCGACTAGCAAGATTAAAATTGCCAGCTCATCTACGATAATAAGTACCTCTGATCCTGTGCGAGTGTACGAGGATTTTGCCACGATAGACTTAATATCAAATGGTCGAACAGAAATTGTTGCAGGGAGAGCCTCCCGAGTTGGTCTGTTTGATTTGTTAGGGTACGATGTGAAGTATTATGAGGAATTGTTTGAGGAAAAATTTGAGTTACTCTTGAAAATCAATAAAGAAGAGATTGTAAATTGGGCTGGAGAATTCCGCGCTCCATTAAGAAATGCTAAGGTTATCCCACGACCTAAAGATGGTTCTATGCCAATTTGGCGAGCAGTTGGTGGCCATCCATCAAGCGCAATTAAAGCTGGACATGCAGGAGTTCCCATGTTTCTCGCAACTCTTGGTGGCCCTGCAACTAGCTTTAAGATTTCCATAGATGCTTATCGCAATGCAGCAATGGAAAGTGGTTTTGATACGGAATCACTACCAGTAGCAACGGCAGGATTTTTCTATGCAGCAGAGACAACTCAGCTAGCACAACAAGAAACCTATCCTTATCTAAACCATGGACTTAAGCTTTCCAATGGACATGGATACCCTAAACAACAATTCTTACAAGGTGCTGACCCGCATGATGTGATGAATATTGGTAGTCCACAACAAATTATTGAAAAGATTCTTTATCAGCATGAGGTTTTTGGCCATCAACGTTATATAGCACAAATGGACTTTGGTGGGGTACCTTACGAGAAGTTAGTAAAAAACATTGAACTAATTGGTAATGAAATTCTACCGGCAATTAAGAAATATACAAGGAAATAAACGTATATCAAAAAGGAGATCTCTACAAACGGAGATCTCCTTTTTCTATTTATTTTAGCTTTGGCAATCTAACCTCTAGCTGGTTATCTTTATAGTTAACAGTCATGTCTTCCTTAGAAACTAAGCTCGGAAGTGATACGGAACGGTGAAATCGGCTTACGTAATGTGAATTTCTATTGTTTGCTTCCTCTGAGTGATTAATCATGCCATTTATCACTAGCATGTTGTTTACCACTTCAATTTCGAGATCACTATTTTTGCCCAAGCCAGGAATATTGCACAATGTAACGATTTCATTTTCCGTTTCCTGCATATCCATATGCAAGCTTCCGAGCTGCATCTCCTTAAAAAGGGGAAGCTCTCCAAAAAAACGTTCTATTTCTTTAAATATATTAGTGGTTAGCTGATTAAATGGATCAGACGGCAGTAATGACATTGACTTGCCTCCTCATTTTATTTCAAGGTGATATGAATAGTTTGTACATCACCTTGCATCTTCTAACCTTTATATATGCAATTTAGCTGTACCCACCTAGGCGACCTATTTAATTCGCACAAAAAAAGAGAGCAAAAAGGGCCATTAACAACTTAAATCAAAGGGTAATCACAACTCACTAGATAGAGTATTTAGAGTTGAAGCAACAAAAAAGGACATCAATTCTAATGCGAATTGTGTCCTCGCACAATCTATTTTCCGCTTTTTTTCTCCATCGAACGAATAGTCCATAAGAAAGTCTATATTAAAGGGAAAGGTTGATTTTAGATACAAAAAATGAGCTAGAATATTTTCTTCAAGCTCATTTTAATTTGATTTCATTTTTACTAAAGCACCCGTAGCTGAGCAATCTCATGCACTCCATTAAAATTCTCGACTCCACTCATCATCCTCTAATATTTCACCATTTTCAGCAACATAACCCACAATAACAGTACCCTGTTGCAGTTTATCTTCGCTTTTTAGAAATGATATGAACTCATTAAAGAGTTCTTCATCTTCGCCACTCTTTTTTCGGGGAATAGTAATACGGATAGTAGGTGCAACGTTAAAATCTTTATAACTCTCTAGATTAGAAGCATCAATACCCAATTCTTTGCCTATTTTATCGTCATAATAGACGTGAAAATCCGTGGCTTCTCCGAAATTTTCTTTAATATAAGGACGTATTTCATTTTCTAAATCATCTGCCCATTTATCAGCGATGTAAGTGTCCACCATTTGTTCCGTTCCTTCATCATAATAAACTAAAAACTGCAAATTACTTCTCTTATCTCTAGCCTTGGCGGCATATTCAAAATTAAAGTTCCCCATATTGTCATACAAAGTATCATAAATTTCGAAGTTATCATTGAATTTATCTTCTAAGTATTCCTCTGCTTGGATTTTTACCTTTTCTTCTTCCTCTTTATCTGGCTTCATACCCTGTACAAAAGAAAATACAAGTATAGCGATTGCTAATATAATCACTCCAACCAAAATAAGTGTTACTTTAAAAAATTTATTCACAAAATCACCTCTTTCCTTTTAAATTTTAAAAATATTGAAGTAACCTGCGACATTAGCTAATGTGTAACATTTCAAAAGCAAAACCACATCATGAAAAAACAATCCCAGCCTTTAACACAGCCTAAGAAACTATCCTTAAAAGAATATTAACAATAGAGTACCTACGATGAAGCAATAATAAGTAAAATAGTGCAGTTTCCCATTCTTCATGATTCCCATAAACCATCTCATAGCAAAATAGGACATGATAAAGGTACTTACAAACGCCGCCAAATAAGGAATGGCTAATTCAGCCTTGTTTGGTTCATTGATAAAATCGGATAAGCCTAATACAACCCCTCCTAAGCTTATCGGGATATAAAGCATAAAGGAGAACCTTAGTGCTGTCTCTTGTTTCATCCCTACAGCTATTGAGGAGATAATGGTAGCTCCTGATCTACTGATACCAGGTGTTAAAGCAACTGCTTGGCCTAAACCAACAATCCAAGCATCCTTGGCAGTCAGGTCTTTTTCTCCTTTAGTCCCCTTCATATTCCGAATCGTCCATAAGGCTAACCCTGTGATGAAAAGCATTATTGCAATTACTGTGAGACTGATGCTTTCAGCTATCCAGTCACTCAACAGAACCCCTAATATGCCTGCTGGAATCGTTCCAATAATTATAAAAAGTACAAATCGAAAATCACTTTTGAAACGAGTGTCTTTCTTCTGCACATATGAAAAAGAATTTGTTGCTAGTCTAATAATATCCTGTCTATAAATTAGCAAGATTGCAAGCAAAGAAGCTGTGTTTGTTAGTATCGCAAAGGTGAAGCCTTGTTCTCCTACTCCTAGTAGCTCACTAGCAATCATAACATGCCCACTCGATGAAACCGGAATTGGCTCTGTAAAGCCTTGAACAAGTCCAATAATAATCATTTTTAAAGTAAATATGAAGTCTTCCATTATTCCTCCTACCAAAACATTTATAATTTATACTGACGTAAAAGTAGAGAATTTGTTTCACTTGCCCATTATATGCTAAAAAGTATACTGAAAGTAATATTTCCTTTAAAAATAAAAAACTCCCTAGAGAATATCTAGAGAGTCAATATAAATTAGTAAGCACTCCAGCCTCCGTCAGCTGTTACTACAATGCCATTGATAAGTGAAGATTCGTCAGAGGCTAGGAATAGAGCGATATTTGAAATGTCCGACACTTGTCCTGCTCTTGTCATCATTCCCACACCACGTGTAGCCTGTTTCATACCGAATGGATCGACATTATCCATAGATGCTGCGAACCCAGTTTCTACGTGCCCAGGTGCAATGGCGTTGGAACGAATACCAAGCGGCCCGTAATGCGAGGCAACGTTTTTAGTCATACCAACTACTGCATGCTTAGCCGCTGTATAAGTAAGTCCACCGCGACCACCCATTACACCAGATAATGATGCCATGTTAATAATTGTGCCACTTCCGTTCTTTTCAAAATGAGGAAGTACTTGACGTATACAGCGCATAACGCCTGTTACGTTAATATTCATAACACGGTTCCATATATCGTCCTCGACATTAGCTGCAGCTTGCATATTATCACCTACACCGGCGTTGTTCACTAAAATATCAATGCGACCAAAATGCTCAATTGTAGAGGAAACCATTTTTTGTACATCCTCCTCGTTTGCAACATTCACTTTAACACCAAACGCCGAATATCCCGCTTCCGTTAATTCTTTTACAGTAGATTGTAAAGCTTCCTCGTTGAAATCAGCGATTACTACACGAGCACCTTCTTTTGCATATGCAATTGCAATTTCCTTACCAATTCCAGCTCCACTTCCAGTAATGATAGCAGTTTTATTTTCTAAACGTTTCATTTACAAGCTCCTCTTAAAAGTATTAGGTTCATTGTTATCATAGTACAAAAAGATTTAACTATACAAGCAGCTGTACCTCTTTATAAAGAAGTGCAGTTTTTTATTGTTATATAAATGAAAAACAACAACCATATATAGAAATTCTTTTACAAAAGCCCACATAAAAGAAATTTTTTTCAATAAAGTACTATATACGTTATAATTTGTTATCCATTAGTGTATGATATACAGTATAGAAAAAGAGGTGGGTATTATTGGTTAACTTGTTGGATTCATACATGACTGAGCTTAGAAGAGGAACCCTTCCTTTGGCAGTATTAAGTCAATTACGAAAGCCACAGTACGGTTATTCATTAGTTCAAGGATTAGAAAGTGCTGGAGTTTCTATTGAACAAAGTACACTATATCCTTTACTACGTCGTTTAGAGAAACAAGATCTATTAACAAGTAGCTGGGATACAACAGAAAGCAGACCAAGAAAGTATTATGTGCTAAGTGATTATGGCATAGAGGTATTTGAACAATTAAAAGGAGAGTGGGAAAAAATGACGTTAGAATTGAAGTCACTTTTAGAGGGAGATGATTTGAATGAATTTGATTGATGCTTATGTGTATGAGGTAACAAGAAGACTTCCCAAAAAATCACGAGACGATATTGCAATGGAGCTAAGATTTTCAATTGAAGATATGCTTCCAGAGAGCTATACAGAGAAGGAAGTAAAAGCGGCCCTTGCTAAAATGGACGATCCAGCTGTTTTGGCAGCAAGCTACCGTGATAAGCCTATGTATTTAATCGGTCCTAAGGTGTACGATGCCTATATAGAAACGCTGAAGCTAATTTTTCCTTGGGTCATCCTTATATGCGTTATCTTAAATATTGTTGCTAGCATTGGAATGTTTAATGGAGAGGAATCAGTACTAACAGTTATTATTAATACCATTACTGATACTATTGTCAACGTCATCTATGCCGCCTCTCAGGTGTTCATATGGACCACTATAGTATTTGTCATTGTTGAACGTGTCGGATTATCTAAAAATGACCTACCTTTGACGAAAAGAGGTACTCCATGGTCACCAGACGATTTAAAGGATGTCCAAATCATTCCCGCTAAAAAAATTATATCTACAGGAGAAATTATTTTTAGTATTTTTTGGATCACTGTCTGGGCAATCATTTACTGGAATGCTGACCATCTGTTAGGTATTTATAGTTCTTCAAACGGTAACGGCTTACAACTAGTCATGCCTATATTTGAACAAAATATATTACTATCTTATTGGCCAATAGTAATTGCATTTATTGTCCTAGAGGTAGGACTCGTACTTTATAAGTGGGTGGAAGGTCAATGGACTAAAAAAGTGGCTTTAGTAAATGGCATTATCCATATACTTAGCACGATTGCTTTTCTCTTCATTTCAAGGAACGCTAATTTATATAACGAGGCTGCTCTTCCTTATTTAGAAAAAACAATCAAAATAAACAACGTTGATCTGAGTACTGCAATGGATGTTTTATGGATAATCATCGCTGCCTCTATCGTTATTTCCCTTATTGTAGAAATAGTAGAAAGCTATAAAAAATCCAAAATCTAATTTATTGATTTAACCCTCCTGCTAATTGTTGGAGGGTTAAATCTCCTCAAAAATACACTAGCAACATAAATGATGGACTCATTATGCTACCTTTGTACTGCCCTCTTGTTAAGTTCCATCTATCCCCTCTGATTTTGTCCGATTTATGAACGAGGTAAAATTTAGTAGAAAAAAAACACTTACACCGCATGAAATTATTTTGTTATAGTAACAACTAGACCGGTCAGAGCAAAAGAGTAATGGTAAAAACACATGTTAAAATCGCTAATAGTCGACATATAGTGATGAATATTTTTATTTAAAAATAGCAGAAAAAAGGAAAAGATTATTCTTTACTAATTATTTCAATATATAGGTATGAGTTTTTTGGTAGTGGAACTAAGCCTTAGCCTATTACTCACAGTGGAACGTATCCTATACACTTCTGACAAGAGAATTAAATTTCTCACTCGTCCGTATATTTTAGTTTACAAAACAAAGAAGTATTCCCTTAAAGACTATGTCTAGGGAAATATCTATTTTATAGAGGGAGTTTCAATCATAGATGAATAAACAGATCAAGACAGGACCAATCATGGCTGCTCTTTTAGTAGCAGGATTTGTCGGACTTTTTAGTGAAACCGCATTAAATATTGCTTTAGGAGATTTAAGTACAATATTTGATGTTAAACCAACGACCGTTCAATGGTTAGCCACGGGTTACTTTCTAACTTTAGGTATTTTAGTACCTGTAACAGGAATTCTGATGCAAAAATTTACAACACGTCAAATGTTCCTTACTTCTATTTCCTTATCCATTATTGGAACTATTTTAGCTGCAGTATCACCGACTTTTAGTCTTTTGCTAGTGGGACGTATTATTCAAGCAGCAGGGTTAGCGATCAATTTACCATTAACTCAAAATGTCATCTTTACTATCTTTCCACCTAACAAACGTGGGGCAGCAATGGGAGTAATGGGATTAGTTATGCTGGCTGGACCAGCATTAGGCCCAACGATTGCAGGACTAATTTTAGATACACTATCATGGGAATGGATATTTTGGGTCACTCTCCCGTTCTTACTACTCTCTGCAATCATATGTTTAGTATTCTTACCTAATGTTAACGAAATTCGCATAGTTTCTATCGATATTTTATCTGTCATTCTTTCCACACTTGGATTCGGTGGCATTGTATACGGAGTAAGTGTGGCCGGAGAGCATGGCTGGACAAGTACAATTGTCATTACATCCATTATTGTTGGCGTGATTGCATTAATTCTTTTCTCTCTACGTCAAACGAAAATGGAAAACCCAATGCTAAATTTGAAAGCATTTAAATATTCCTTATTCATTCTTGGAGTCGTAATGAGCTTCATTACATTCTTTAATATGCTATCACTGCTTGTAGTTTTACCAATGTACATGCAAATGGGATTATTAATGCTTGCGTTTACTACAGGTCTTGTGTTGTTGCCTGGTAGCCTATTAAACTGTATTTTAGCCCCCACCATTGGACGGATGTATGATAAGTTCGGTCCAAAAGCTGTAATAACTCCTGGTACTATCTTTGTCGTTATTGGATATGTTCTTTATGCGTCATTTGGTATCGAAACAGCTACTTGGTTATTAGTTGTTACACTTATTATCATGATGCTTGGTATTGGTATGGTACTAGCTTCTACGCAAACCAATACACTAAATTCTTTGCCAAGAGAATATTATCCAGATGGTATTGCCTTAACGCAAACGGTTCAACAGGTTGCTGGTGCCATGGGGATTGCTATTATGGTTTCTGTGTTATCAGCAAAACAAAATAGCTACCTAACAAACGTTGAGAATAATCTTGCAGAAGCAACTGCTTCCGGCTCTTCTTTCGTATTCAAGCTTGGTTTAATCTTTGCGATTATAAATTTTGTGCTTTCTTTATTTATGAAAAAGCCAGGAGACATTAAGTTAAAAGCTGAATAGGAAATACTGTAAACTCCCGTAAAAATTTATATTTTACGGGAGTTTTTTATTTTGACTATAAATGAATCAATTTCATGTACCATTTAATGCTTCGCATGGCTCACAGCCTGATGCAATAAGTTCATCACGTGGTCATCATCACTTGAGTAATATAAGGTCGTCCCCTCACGCCGAAATTTTACCAAACGCAAGTTTTTTAAGAATCGAAGCTGATGAGAAACGGTTGTTTGCCCTAAATTTAATGATTCCGCTATTTCATTGACAGAGTGCTCCTCACAGCATAAAAAATTTAATATTCGTATACGAGTAGGATCACTTAGTGCTTTGAACGTCTGGGATACAACAAAAAGAGTTTCTTCGTCTAAATCATGCTGTAATTTTTCCTCCACTATATACCCTCCTTATTTTTTGTTAGTGGTGATGGTGGTGGTGAGCTCCTGTGTCTTCTGCCTTTGTTGTACATAAAATAGATGAATCATGCTTATGTGATTCTGTTTCAAGTTGAATAGTTACATGCTGTATACTTTGATGAGCTAAATCGTGCTCTATTTTTTGAAGTAATTTTTCACCCTCAGCAATTGTCATTTCCTTATCTACAACTGCATGACAGGAAAGTGCATTCAATCCACTAGTTATAGACCAGATGTGCAAATCATGTACATGTTTGATTTCATAGTTTTGTTCGATTGTTTGTACAATGTTATTTACGTCAACATTTTGTGGGGTACCTTCCATTAAAACATGGAGGGAGGCCTTGGTTACAAAGTATCCACTTCTTAATACAAGCGCAGCGACAATCACACTGGCTAATGGATCGGCCCAGCCCCATCCCAAGAACATAATAAGTAGGGCTGCTATAATTGCACCGATCGAGCCCAGCATATCGCTAATAACGTGCAAGTATGCCCCTCGCATATTCAGGTTGTCTTCTGTGTCACTACCTCGCATCATGAACCAAGCTACAAAAATATTAACCGCTAATCCAATAGAACTAATGATTAGCATTCCAGTTGTGGCAACCTCTGGTGGATTGGCAAATCGCATAAATGCCTCATAAAAGATAAAAAATGCGATTCCCATAAGCGTTATTCCATTAAGCACAGCTGCTAAAATTTCAAAACGCTTATAGCCATATGTTTTGTTACTATTTGCAGCTTTTTCCCCAAGACTAAAGGCCAATAATGCAATGGCCAAAGATATAGCATCGCTTAGCATATGTCCAGCATCTGAAAGAAGCGCCAAGCTATTCGTCAAGTATCCTCCGATTGCCTCTACAATCATATAGGTAAAAATGATAAAAAAAGAAACGAGCAATACTTTTTTATTGGCACTGTGTGTGTGGTTATGGTGTTCCGCCATAATAACTCCTCCCTTCCCCCTATTAATAATAAACTTCAAATTAATATATGATTATATATTCATATATACATAATATATCCTCATTGTTGTTTTGTAAACAGGATAGATTCATTAAAGGGAAGTAAAATTTATAAATAAAAAAGCCCACACTAGCGAAGTATCGGCTTTTGGCATATTCAATGTTAATATTTCATGTTAGGAAACCCTCTATTTTAAGTTATTATTTGCTTCCTTTTAGTTGTAACAATTAGGATCATCGCGATACCCATCATTAAAATTCCTATAAAAAGAGAACTATAAAAAAACATGGTTAAACCTGTCGTTGGGGAATCTGATACTAAGTTACATAGAATTAAGAATACAATTCCAACAAAAGATAAAAAATAAGAAAATTGCTTTGTTTTGCCTCTACATAACATGTAACCGATAAGAATCAATAAGTACGTTCCACTTAATAGCATAGCCAAAGGATAGGCAGGTGCGAATTTAGCAGCATATATAAAATAATCTATTGTCAAAATGTCGTTTGTTTGGTTTACTGACCCATTGAACCATTTTGAAAAAACAGCTGTATGCTCCCACTCCAATATATCTTGTGTTAATGTACTTCCCTCATACCAAGACGCAATTGTAGAAAACATTAGCACCATCAAACCAATGGCCACTTGAATAAACAGCTTCAAATAATTCACCTCCAATTATAACCATTATACAATTTCCGACTATATTTACCCAATCTTATATTCATTCCATACAGTGGAAGTATACTCTAAAAATACAAAAAAGATTATTCAGCCATTGATTTTGCTGAATAACCCTCTTACATTTTATGAATTTACACACAGATAAAGATTTTCAACTATTAATCCATCATATATTTCTTGACGTGGGTTTAAACTAACCTTATAATTCTAAATCGTAACCATTACTATTTAGAAAAGGAGAGTTATTTATGAAGATATCATCAGGAAATGTGGTTAGCCTTTTAGCTATCAGTACCTTATTAGTTGGATGTCAGGCTACTAATTTCTCAAAAGAAAAAAATCTGGAGAGCGAAACAACTCCATTAACATCTGTTCAGGAGAAAACCACGGACGAACATGGGGAAAAAGGTGAACATGGCCATAGTCATACTCATGATGAGAAAAAAGAAAAGATTTACGCAGGTTATTTTGAGGATAGTCAAGTACAGGATCGTCCCCTCTCAGATTGGGATGGAGACTGGCAATCCGTCTATCCATATCTAGAGGATGGCTCACTTGACGAAGTATTTACTCATAAGGCGGAGCATGAAGGCAGGATGTCAGCTCAAGATTATAAGGAATATTACCAAACAGGATATCAAACAGATGTTGAGCGCATTGTGATCAAGAAGGACACAATCACCTTTTACCGGGATGGAAGGGAGACCCATGGCAAGTATATGTATGATGGCTATGAAATCTTGACCTATGAGGCAGGAAATAAAGGAGTAAGATACATATTTAAGCTGCAAGAAGAAACAGAAGGTCTCCCAAAATACATTCAATTTAGTGATCATATTATATCTCCGGAGGAGTCTGACCACTACCACCTTTACTGGGGAAACGATCGACAAGCTTTGCTTAAGGAAGTAAACAACTGGCCAACCTTTTTCCCATCAGGCATGAGTGGGCATGATATAAGCCACGACATGATAGCGCATTAACCTGAAACAAAATGTCCCCACCTGAAGGGACTTAGCTTCACCTTGATAATATCTGCTGTCATAGCTGTGTTCCTGCTCCATCCACTGGTTAACTGGCAACAAATTTTACATCTATTATTCTTATGGAAACTCAATTAAAAGTCTAAGTCTATAATGCACATCTCCATATATTATAAATAGGTTTACTCTGTAAGGAGGTGATTACATGCCACTTTTTTCACCATTTCCAAGCAGATCCTTTCCCCCAGGTTATAGACAAGGGTTTGGCCCTCCATATCAAGGGCAACAATTCCGTCCTCCTTACCAAGGGCAACCGTTTGGAGCTCCTTTCCAAGGACAACCATTTGGGCAACCTTTTCAAGGGCAACCATTTGGACCACCTAATCAGGGGCAACAGTTTGGTCCCCCTAATCAGGGACAACCATTTGGGCAACCTTTTGATAATAGATGGAACCAGCCTTCTGTGTCTGGGTCCGGTAACAATTCATCCCCAGGCTTTTTAGGAAGACTGCCCAATCATATCAACACTCTTGCAGGCCACGCAACAACCTTACAGAATGGCTATAACATGATGAGGCAATTAGGATCTGCAATAGGTTTGTTTAGATAGTTAAAAGCCGATGTCTCCTTAGCAATTAGAGATATCGGCTTTTTATTGCTATTTTTTTTTATTATTTTGATTTCATCTAAAAAAAACAACTAACTCAATTAAGAGAAAGTCGATTTTTTTACAAGAAAGTTATGAATGGTTTTTTAAAAAAATTGAGTTAGTAGCAACTGACTAATAAATGAACGCTGCTCCCACAATAATAAGTAGGATAAACAACACGATAAGCATTACGAAACCTGATACACCATTACCATAACCTGATCCGCCGCCTTGATTTTCATATCCAGACATCTGCTTTTCCCCCTTCCTTGTTAATACTTATACATTATGTTTAAAAAAACGGATGACTAAGGTAATTTAATACATAACCAACAAATAATTAATAGGGGAATATCGGCAGAAGTGTTATATCTGGATAAGTTTTACTTGTTTCCCATTTGTATAGAGGCTTTGGAAACACCTATAAATTTTGCTAGGACATCTTGTGTAATTGCTTTTTCTTCTCTTTTTTTAAAAGTATTTTACTAATCGTAAGTCTCATCATACTCATCTCCTTCATCCTTACCTTCATTGTACTAATCACATGAATAACCCTCAAACAGTTAATCGCTAACTTTAGTTTAAAAAATCAACCTGTAGGAAACATGTCAATATTTAGAGGTTTAGCAAGTGGCACCATAAATGTATTTGTACTAACAGGCTGTGATGAAAGTAATCCCGACTGTGCTTTTTTAGAGCACTCCAATAAAGGGAGCTGGTAAAAAAATTCTTATTAATCTCCTAATAGAAAGAATTTTTGGCTATTTTTAAAATAGTGTCTTGCTATATATAACTATCTATTAAAGCCTAAGCCCATTTTTACTTTTCCTTCCTAGATTACCTAGTTATAAATTAGGCTCTCCAATACAAGTATTATTACTCCCCCTATTGTTACTAGAGGACATTTTAATTGAGTAACCCACTTTTTATAACCCATAAGTAAAAGCCGATGATCCAGTTAATGGGTCATCGGCTTTTGTTTATCTCATTTTAAGAAACTTAATTCACGATGGGCTTTGTCTTTTCAATAAAAGCCCTTCTTAATTTAACGATTACGCGGTATCATTTATTTTTAATACCCTAATAGAAGCATTTTGAATTGGTACATCCCCAATCTCTCCAGGCAACGTTCGGGAACTATCTGTTGCATTAACTAAAGTTATGGTAGCAGGGGTATCCGTTACTTCAATAATCCCACCAGCAGTTAGAGTTATATTTCCTGCAGTACCAGATGTTCCAAAAGTTGTGCCCGGTATCTCTACACCATTTAAAGCTAAATACCAAACTGATGGAGTATTAAGTCCCGCAGTAGATGTTACAGTTCCTGTGACATCGTATATGCCCGGTTCTGTTATTTGTACTGCATTATTTACAAGTGAAACATCTGGTGTTGAAACTGCAGTATTAGTAAAAGGGATGCTTGCTTGGGAGGCTACAGTGGTAGCTCCCGTTCTATAAAAGTCCCCATAAGTTGTTAAATTTGCTGTTCCGGTTGATCCAGTGGCTCCGGTTAATCCAGTTGCCCCGGTTGCTCCTGTTACTCCAGTTACGCCTGTTGCCCCGGTTATCCCGGTTACCCCAGTGGCTCCCGTTGCTCCGATTGCCCCTGTCGCTCCGGTTGCCCCAGTTCCTCCGGTTACCCCAGTCGCTCCCGTTGCTCCAGTTCCTCCGGTTGCCCCTGTCGCTCCCGTTGCTCCGGTTGCCCCTGTCGCTCCCGTTGCCCCAGTTCCTCCGGTTACCCCAGTCGCTCCCGTTGCTCCAGTTCCTCCCGTTGCTCCAGTTCCTCCCGTTGCTCCGGTTGCCCCTGTCGCTCCCGTTACCCCTGTCGCTCCCGTTGCTCCAGTTCCTCC
>JBEMAY010000049.1:0-24427 GCA_040274765.1 Psychrobacillus sp. | reverse complement strand
CCGACATTATGGGGAACAAAACATAATGTCGGTACCTTGTTTAATCGCTTCTGCTCGTCTTACTTCTAAGCGAACAGAGCTATAGAACTTAAGCGCACGACCACCAGGTGTGACTTCAGGGTTACCAAACATAACTCCAACTTTTTCACGGATTTGGTTAATAAAGATTGCTATTGTGTTCGATTTGTTAATAACTCCAGAAAGTTTACGTAATGCTTGAGACATTAAGCGAGCTTGAAGACCAATATGAGAGTCTCCCATTTCTCCTTCAATCTCCGCTTTTGGTACTAACGCTGCAACAGAGTCAATAACAATGATTTCAACCGCACCACTGCGAACTAGAGCTTCTGCAATTTCAAGGGCTTGCTCTCCAGTGTCGGGTTGAGATAGTAATAATTCGTCTATGTTAACGCCAAGCTTTTGTGCATAGACCGGATCCAATGCGTGCTCTGCGTCGATAAACGCTGCTTGGCCTCCAGTTTTTTGTATCTCTGCTATAGCATGTAATGCTACTGTTGTTTTACCTGAACTCTCAGGGCCATAAATTTCGATAATACGACCTCTTGGATATCCGCCTATTCCAAGTGCTGCATCAAGAGCTAGGGAGCCACTTGAAGAAGTAGAAATTTCACGGTCTGTTCTCTCTCCTAATTTCATAACGGAACCTTTACCAAACTGTTTCTCTATTTGTTTTAAAGCCATTTCTAACGCTGCTTTACGATCATTTGCCAAATGTATTTCCTCCTAGAAACTATCATTTTTTTTACTATCTTTAGTATACTCGGTCTTTGAGAAATTTACAAGAAAAAAGCGAACATCTATTCGTTTATTTTTTAACACTATTAGATTTTGATAGGAAAAAACAGCACAAAAAGATAATTTGAGCCGTTTTCCATAGATAAAATTAAATTTTGGATAATCCTTCTTCTCTTAAAAGTCGGATGAGATACTGAATAGTAAACTTTACAGTTCTTAATCTATTAGTGTTTCGCATACCAGATAAATTTAGTTTATAAGAAATTGGGGCAGCTTCTCCATAAGCTATTCCAATCCATACAGTCCCTGCCGGCTGATCTCCATGACCATCTGGCCCAGCAGCACCAGTAATACCTACACCTATTGTTGTATTAAACTTCTCTTTTACACGACTAGCCATTTCTTCCGCAACCTGACTAGAAACAACACTATATTCATCGATTGTTTCTTTCTTCACACCAAGCTGTTTAATTTTCACGTCTTCTGTATAGGTGATAATGCCGCCTACAAGTGCTACTCCCATTCCTGGTACTGCAGCCAACTCTGATTGAAACAGTCCTGCTGTCATACTTTCCGCTGCTGATATCGTTAGCTCATTGTCAATCAGTATGTCTCTTAGTTTAGATGCTAACGATTCGTTGTTATATCCATATACGTATTTGCCAACACGATTTAAGATTTCAGCTTGTAATTTTTCAATACTTTTCCAGGCTTCTTCCTCCGTATCTGCTTTCGCAGTCAGGCGTAAGGTAACCTCCCCATCAGAGGCTAACGGAGCTAAGGTCGGATTTGTTTGATTGTCTAACAAGTCCTGTACCTCATTCTCCAGCTCTGCTTCACCGATACCATAAAAGCGAATGACATGGGACATGATAACATTTTCTTCGTATAGTAGCTTTGGCAGTAGCGGCTTAGCCTCAAATTGAAACATTGGCTCTAATTCTTTTGGGGGACCTGGCAATAACATATATGTATGTTGTTCGGCAGAAAGAAGCATTCCTGGAGCCATTCCATGTTTGTTTTCAAGGACTGTACAACCTTCTAAAACTAAGGCTTGTTTTTTATTGTTCTCTGTCATTACTTTTCCTGCTCTTTTAAAGAAATCCTCTATATACATGATTGCATGATCATCCATCACAAGTTTCTTATTGAGATGTTTGGCAATTGTTTCTTTTGTTAGATCGTCTTTAGTAGGTCCCAATCCTCCTGAAAAAATAATGAGGTCAGCTCGATTTTCTGCGATTTTGATAGCTTCTAACAAACGATTAGGATTATCTCCCACTACCGTATGGTAATACACATCTATTCCTAGCTCTGCAAGCTGCGAGGAAATGTATCTTGCATTTGTGTTGGAAATTTGCCCTAATAATAATTCTGATCCTACCGCAATAATCTCTGCTTTCATCCCAAAACTTCCTTCCTATTTCGAGTCAAGTAACACTTTGCGATTCAAATAGAAATAATCAAATCCCGACCATAAAGTAAAGAATAGGCAAACGTATAGCATGATCATATCAAATGGGAAGTTGAACATTTCAAAAAATACATTTCCTAAAAGTAATGATGAAATCGCTATAATTTGTGTCCACATTTTTATCTTACCGAGTTGGTTTGCTGCCACTACCTCTCCTGTACCAGCTAATATTAAACGAAGACCAGTTACTGCAAATTCACGGCTGATAATTAATATAACTACCCATGCTGGTGCAATTCCAAACTGAACTAAAATAATTAATGCTGCTGAGACAAGTAGTTTGTCTGCTAGTGGATCTAAAAACTTACCCATATTTGTTACTAAATTATATTTTCGAGCATAATAACCATCGATGAAATCAGTAATAGAAGCGATAATAAAAATAATAGCTCCAATTAAGTGATTTACTAGAATGGTTGCACCTAAGAAACTAACTTCCCCCCAGTTAAACTCAATTAACATAAAAATCATAAATACTGGAATTAAAAATATGCGGAACATGGAAATTTGATTTGGTATATTCATTTTCATATTAAAAATACTCCTTTCATATTTCAAACAAAATAGCCATCTAATCGATGACTATTTGCTGAACTTTATAACTAAATTTTGAGGACTTTTCTCTGTCGGGAATTTTACTAGCTCATCATTAATGAAGACTTGTGTTACTGGAACGTTCCCAACTCTCACACGAATTTGTTCCATAGTACTTACGTCTAATTCAAATGGAGTTCCAGTGTTAACCCAGCTATCATATAAAGTTTTACTAGCCTGGTCCTTTAAGTTTAACCATGTTTTATCGTTACTAGCCACCAGCTTTAATTGATAGGTTTCTGCTCCAGATACAGTATAAGTTGAAGTTTCTCCTTGAGTCCCCTCTAGCGTGAATACTAGCTCTGGTACTGGCTCTTCCTCTATTTCTTCTTCAACAACCTCTTCTTCCTGTTCTTCATTGTCGATAGCTGTTTGATCTGAAGATGGAGGTGTGATATCCATAGTCACTGGTTCCTCTGTTTCTACTGCAGGTGAATCGTCTGTGTCTGGAGAGTTTTGTCTAAGTGTCCATACAATTACAATAATAGCCACAACAAATAATGCCACTATAATCATTGGCATGATTTCCATAAATCTGTTGGATGCTCGACCACCTAATGTTCTCCTAGACGGAGTAGCCGGTATAGTTTTAGCAACATCCTCATTTGTAGGGCTTGGTAGTTCTGACTTGTATGTCTCTAAAAGCTCATCTCCGTTTAAGCCTACTGCTTCTGCATATTGTTTGATAAAAGCTCGCACATAAAAAGCACCAGGAATTGTTGAATAGTTCCCTTCCTCTATGTTAGCTAAATATCTTTTTTGAATTTTCGTTATTTCTTGTAAATCCTCGATACTATATCCTTTTGCTGTTCTCGCTTCTTTTAAACGAGTACCAAGTTCAGTCAATTAAAACACCTACTTCGTTAAAAATTAAATTCACCGAATCCGCCAAATCCACCCATTCCTTTGTCGGTCATCGCATGATTTTTCTCCATCATTTCGTACGTTATCTCTTCATCTGGACTATGGCGGAGTTCAATTATATAGTCAAAATCGTCAATGGAATATTCAGAATGCTTGATGAACATATCTGGGTGCTCCACTACCTTTATAGTAGGCATTCTCATCATTTCTCTTACAAGCTGCAAATGCTTTTCATCATTTGACTTTCTTGTAACAATTCCATCCAGAATAAAGATATTGCGATCGCTGAACTCATCCCCAGCGAGCTGATTTCTAATCGTCTGCTTAATCATTGTAGAGGACAGAAAAATCCATTTTTTGTTCGCACAAACACTTGCGGCAACTACAGATTCTGTTTTCCCTACTCTAGGCATACCTCTAATACCAATCAGCTTATGTCCTTCTTGTTTAAAAATTTCAGCCATGAAATCTACTAGTAATCCAAGCTCGTCTCTTACAAAACGGAAAGTCTTTCGGTCATCAGCATCTCTTTGTATGTATCTTCCATGACGCACAGCTAACCGATCTCTTAGCTTTGGTTCACGAAATTTAGTTAAATGAATTGTCTCCATTGTAGAAATGATATGTTCAAAGCGTTCAATATTTTCTTTTTTCTCCGCTTTAATGAGCATACCACGTCTACCTTCATCCACTCCATTAATTGTAACTATATTTACTCGCAGCATACCCAATAGAGAAGAAATGTCTCCTAAAAGTCCAGGACGATTTACTTGAATTTCGTATTCAAAAAACCATTCACTTGCCATCATGTATTCCTCCCTATTTAGAATGACGTTCTTACTACATTAATAGTTCTATCATATATGATTTTATTACTGAATAAAAGGAAAAAAGAAAAGAGAGTAAACTTCCCCCTTTTCTTTTCCTAAATATACCATCCACCATTGACTCTAATAACCTGACCTGTAATATAATATGCTTGCTCACTTGCAAGAAAAACAACTACATTCGCTACATCCTGTGGTTTTCCGAATATACCTGCTGGAATCTCCTCTAATATAAATCCCCGTGACTCGTCATCTAAATGGGCATTCATTTTGGTATCGATAAATCCAGGAGCTACAACATTAACCGTTGTCTTTTGCATAGCAACCTCTTTAGCATAGGCTTTCACAAAGGAGTGCTGTGCCCCTTTCGCAGCAGAATAGGCCACTTCATAAGAAGCGCCGGTTTCGCCCCATATAGAACCAATGAAAATGATAGAGCTATGTTCATGCTTTCTTAGCTTAGATGCTAATCTACCTACTAAAAAAATCGGATGCTCCACATGTACTTGAAACAGATGTCTTATTTCTTCAAGGGAAGTCTCTTCGACGCTTTTATATAGACTCTGGCCTTGGGCAAAAACAATGGATTGAAGAGTGTAAATAGAATTTACAATAACTTCAATTGCACTTGGATCTAATAGGTCTGCTTGAATAGGTATGAATTCCTGTTCTGGATAGGCAAGATTAAGGGCAACTACAAGTTCATCCACTTTTTCTTTATTACTCGCAAAATGAAGGTACAGGGACCATCCAGCCTCCGCCATACTAAGGCTAGTAGCAATCCCTATTTCTCCAGAGGCGCCTACCACTAAAGCAAACTTTTTAGCCATTATTTGTTTCCTTCGAAGGGATAATCTTAAATACAGTATGTGTATTTTCATCCTTAAAGGCTTCAAATGCTTTCTTGACTTGATCCATCCCCATATTTTCTAAGGCAGGCACTACATCAAACAAATTCATATCGTTAAACTTATAGCGTGTAAATTGATTTGCAATGTATTCAATAGAATTTAACGAACGTAAGAAATGACCAATTTTCTTTTTAGTGATTCGTTTTAGGTCCTCTTCTTCTAATGTCCAATTCGTCGCAAATTTAGTAATAGTTTCTTTAATCTTTTGACCAAGTTCTTCTGGATTTCCTGTATCAGAGCCTATCATTGCAAAACCGTATCCTTCTTCCATTGAGAAGTCAGCGCTATAGGATTCATCGATTAACCCTTTTTCATAAACTTCTTGGAAAAACGAGGACGTTCTACCGAATATTAGCTCGACAGCCACCTGCATAGACAGCTCGTAATTTAACATTTCTTCACCAGATATATTTACGTTGTTAGATTTAATACCATATAATAGTTTAGCTTTTTGTACGTCCATCTTTAATGTACGCTCTTTTTTGTCAACTTGAGGCTGCTCTTCTGGGTAGAAACGGACAATTTCCTCTGGAGCCTTAAATTCTTTTTTAGCCTGATTTTTTTTTACAAATTCCATCATTTCTTTTGGATCTACTGCTCCAACAACAAACAACACCATATTGGAAGGGTGATAGAATGTGTTATAGCATTCGTAAAGATGTTCTGCTGTAATATGGCTAATTGACTCTATTGTACCAGCTATATCAATTTTTACTGGATGTTCTTTGTACATATTTTCAATGGTGCCAAAGTATAAACGCCAATCTGGCTGATCGTCATACATCGTTATTTCTTGCCCAATAATCCCCTTTTCCTTTTCAACCGTTTGTTCAGTGAAATATGGCTCCTGCACAAAATTAAGAAGAGTATTAGTGTTTTCTAAGATATTATCTGTAGAGGAGAACAGGTAGGAAGTTCTTGTAAACGATGTGAATGCATTAGCCGAAGCTCCATTTTCACTAAACTTTTGGAAAACATCTCCTTCTTCTTTTTCAAACATCTTATGCTCTAAAAAGTGTGCAATTCCGTCAGGTACCGTAACTGGTTCTTTTTTACCTAGCGGAATAAATTCTCGATCAATGGAACCGTATTTTGTAGTAAAGGTTACATACGTCTTGGAAAAGCCTTTTTTAGGCAAAATATAGACATTTAATCCATTGGAAAGTTCTTCATGAAATAGCGTTTCTTCTAATTGTTCAAAGTATGTTTCATTCATTGTCAGCACCGTCCTTACCAGATAAGAAATAGACAAATTCTTTTTCGATATTTGATGCCATTTCTTGAATTTGCTCCTTCGTTACATTCTCCCATTTAGCGGTCCAGTTTTTCACTGTAAAGGATTCATCGAGTTCTTTATATTGATCGTAAATTTCTATTTGTCCTCTAGCAGAATCCAAGGACTCTTTCAGTTGATTTTTAAGCATCGATTTCGTTTGATTGATCTCTAAATCAGAAATGTTACCTTTTTGCATTTCCTTTAGTTGTTCATCTATTAAAGCAACCGCTTTTTCTTCTAGGTTGGCATCAATTCCTGCAAAGACAAAAATTCGGCCATATAGGGAGGAAAAGCTACTTGATGCATAATATGCCATACTTTCTTTTTCACGGACGTTCATGAAAATTTTAGAATGGGCAAAGCCACCAAGGATTCCATTAGTAATTTGCATAATTGGGAATTCATTAGAATAAAACGTAACGGGAGTTTTATAAGAGATATGTAATTTCCCTTGCTTCATGTCCTGTTTTTCATGCAAAAATTCTTCGTTGTTTGTAGATTCAGCACTGTCGGTTTCTTTTGGAATGTCTGCAGAACGGGCTTCGAACGGGAAGAATTCACTAATCTTAGCTTTCATTTCCTCGACATCTATATCACCTACTATATAAATAGATAATGGTTCCTTAGTTAGCAACGTTTGATGCATTTCTAATAATTGTTCGTTTGTTACTGCCTTCACTGTTTCCACAGTTCCATTAGCGCTAATCGAAGCAGGATGGTTGGGTAAAATATTTTCTAATAACCGCTGTTGTGCAAAACGGGTTTTATCATCATACATAGACTGAATACGTTCTATCACTTGTTCTTTTTCTCGTTTCACAACAGATTCGACAAACTTTCCATTTTCTAAATGGGGTTGGAATAGTACTGTCTGTAATAATGATAGGACTTCATCCACTACCGTTTCATTAGATAAATAAGCATCATTAACTGTTTCGGCATTTAAAGAAAAAATATGATTTAATCCTTTTTTGGATGTGTCAAAATATAATACAGCTCCAAATAATTCATCTAGACGTTTCCTAAATGAGGCATACGTTGGATACTTGGCATTGCTATATTGCAGTACGTTGGATAATACTGCTCTTACTGCAGCAGATTTTACAGTTAAGGGCTGCTTCCATTTAAATGAAATATTAATGGTTTTAAACTGTTCGGTTGGTCTTATATAAAGCTGTACACCTTTGGCTAATTCAAAATGTTGAAACATGAAAAGAATTCCCCCTTTTTCTTTCTAGTGTTACTCATATACCTTTTCACTATACATCTTCTAATTATATCAATACAAACAAAAGGGACCAAACGATTGGTCCCTTTTTCATAAGAAAGATTATTTTGTTATTTTTTCCAAATTACAGCTTTTTTATTCAACATATAATCCCCGATAGCCAATTGACTTCGTTAATTATCTTTTCCCTTTAATATAAGGAATACCGCTTGCTTTAGGAGCATTTGCTTTTCCTATAAATCCAGCTACTGCTAAGATAGTTAATGCATAGGGTAAAATGTGCAAGTAATAGCTTGGAATTTGATTAATGTACGGTATTTGTCCTCCAACGATACTTAAAGCTTGAGCAAATCCGAAGAAAAGAGCTGCTCCAAGCGCACCTAGTGGATGCCATTTACCAAAGATCATGGCTGCAAGAGCCATAAAGCCTTGTCCATTAATTGTAGTATGACTGAACTCTCCTGAGATGGATTGAGCATATACTGCCCCACCAATACCGGCTAGCATACCAGACATAATAACTGCAATGTATCGCATTTTCTTTACATTAACTCCCATTGTATCTGCGGCCATAGGATGTTCACCTACTGCACGAAGGCGAAGTCCAAATGGAGTTTTGTAAATAACAAACCATGCAAGAATAGCTACTGCAACAGCTAAAATGGAAGTAGAGTATACATCCTTAAATAGCATTGGTCCGATTATAGGAATATTACTTAAACCAGGAATATCAAAACGAATGAAGCGTTCTTGAATATAATCTGTTTGTCCTTTGTCATAGATCATTTTGACCGTAAATAATGCGATAGCGACACCTAGCATGTTGATCGCTACCCCTGAAATCGTTTGGTCTGCCCTAAAGGAAACAGAAGCTACCGCATGAAGCAATGCAAATATACCAGAAACAATCATCGCTGCAATTACTGCAACCCAAGGCGTCATAGCGCCAAATGTACCAACAAATGTTAGGTTGAAAATGATAGATATAAAAGCACCCATAACCATCATACCTTCCAGACCAATATTAATTACACCGGATCTTTCAGAGAATACTCCTCCAATAGCAGTGAAAACCAATGGGGCTGCATAGAAAATTGCGGATGGAACGATGAAATATAATACATCTAAAAAGCTCATTTAATTCGCCTCCTTTTTCTTACTAATCTTTTCAAGGAAATAGCGAATGACATAACCACAGGCAACGAAGAAAATAATAATTGCGATAACAATTGATACGATTTCTATCGGCACTCCTGCGGCGTTAGGCATGTTGGTTGCTCCATATTTCAGCGATCCAAACAAAGTAGCACCAAAAATTACTCCTAGAGGTGTATTCGCACCAAGTAAAGCTACGGCGATTCCATCAAATCCTATACCTGTAAAGGCACCTTTTGAACTTGCATAACCAAATGTACCTAAAGCCTCCATTGCTCCTGCAAGACCTGCAAAAGCGCCTGAGATAACCATTGATAAGATAATATTTTTAGAGACATTCATACCAGCATACTCCGAGGCATGCTTATTAAATCCTACTGCCTTCAATTCATATCCAGTAGTCGTTTTTTCTAAAATAAACCACATGACTAGAACCATTGCTAACGCAATAAAAATTCCATAATGCAGACGAGAATAGTCTGTCATGCTTTGGAAGAAAGCAGATGTCAGTGAAGCAGTCGGTTTAATCGATTCTGTACTGTCACCGCCATCAGCTACTATTTTAATAAGCGCATTCGTTGTATGAAGCGCAATGTAGTTCATCATAATTGTTACTATAACTTCATGCACCTGAAGTTTTGCTTTCAATAAACCAGGAAGGAAAGCCCATAATCCTCCTGCAACAGCTGCAGCAAGTATAGCGAGCGGCAGATGAATATACATTGGAAGGTCAAACGCAATACCAACATAAGCAGCTGCAAACCAGCCTACTAGCAATTGGCCTTCAACTCCGATATTAAACAAACCTGTTCGGAAAGCAAATGCCACAGCAAGCCCGGATAATAAGTAAGGTGTTATCTGGCGTACTGTTTCACCCATCCTATAAGCATCTCCAAATATACCTTCCCATAGCGCCGCATACCCTACTATCGGATCATATCCACTAATCAGCATGACTACCGCGCCGACGATTAACCCTAGTATTACGGAAATAACAGGGACAAGTATATTTACTACTCTATTCGACATGCTCTACATCCCCCTGTTTCTTATCTTTTTCTCTAGTTTGACCGGCCATTAATAGACCAAGCTCCTGCTCTGTCGTCTCTTTTGGCGAAAGGGAATCGACAATTTGTCCATCGTAAATAACCGCAATACGATCTGATACATTCATAACCTCATCAAGTTCAAACGAAAGAAGTAATACTGCTTTTCCTTTATCTCTTTGCTCTATTAAACGTTGATGAATAAACTCGATCGCTCCTACGTCTAATCCACGGGTAGGAAGTGCCGCTATTAAAAGTTCAGGGTCACGGACAACCTCACGACCGATAATAGCCTTTTGTTGATTTCCTCCTGATAAAGCTCGAGCCAATGTATGTTCACCTTGTGTTCGAACATCATAATCTTTAATGATCTTTTGAGCTAAATGAGATACTTTTTTATAATTAATTATTCCCTTTTTAGAAATAGGCTCTAAATAATAAGTTTGAAGAGCAATATTATGTCCTATTGGAAAATCTAAAACTAAACCATGTCTATGTCTGTCCTGTGGAATATGCCCAACGCCTGCCTCTGTCACTTTACGAGGCTTTTTGTTTGTAATATCTTGTCCATTTATACTAATGGTCCCACTCTTAGACTTACGAAGACCTGTAATTGCTTCTATCAGCTCACTTTGACCGTTTCCGTCAATTCCAGCTAAGCCAAGAATCTCCCCTTTACGTACAGATAAGTTCAGCCCTTTAACTTTTTCTATCCCACGATAATCTGCCACTACTAAATCTTTGATAATGAGAGCTTCTTCCTTAGGATTTGCTTCTCCCTTAACTGTTTTAAACTCTACTTGACGCCCTACCATAAGTGATGCTAATTCGTTAGGATTTGTTTCGGCTGTTATGACAGTTCCAATTCCTTTACCTTTACGAATTACTGTCACTCTATCCGAAACATCCATAATCTCTTTTAGTTTATGAGTGATTAGAATAATAGATTTACCTTCTTTAATAAGACGCTTCATAATGTGAATCAGCTCATTAATCTCTTGAGGAGTTAAGGATGCAGTTGGTTCGTCAAATATTAAAATTTCCGCACCACGATAAAGCGTTTTCAAAATTTCTACCCGTTGTTGCATTCCTACAGAAATATCCTCTATTTTTGCATATGGGTCTACATTCAATCCGTATGTCTCGGAAAGCTGTTCTATTTTACGTGCAGCATCCTTAATATTGATGACTCCGCCATTAGTCGGCTCGTTACCTAAAATAATATTTTCCGTAACTGTAAAGTTTTCCACTAGCATGAAATGCTGATGCACCATTCCAATTCCAAGGTCATTGGCGACGTTCGGGTCTGTAATTTTTACAGACTTTCCTCTCACTTTTATATCACCAGCTTCAGGTTGATATAGACCAAATAAGACGTTCATCAGAGTGGACTTACCAGCTCCATTCTCCCCTAGCAAAGCATGTATTTCTCCCTTTTTTAACTGAAGGGTTATATTATCATTTGCTACAAACGATCCAAATTCTTTCCGAATGCCTAGCATCTCTATTACATAATCCAATGAATTCACTCCCTACTTGAATACTAGTACTAAATTAATACAGGAAAGACTTTAAATATTTAAAATCTTTCTTCTATTAATTTAAAATATCATAAAGACCGAGCAAGCCGGTCTTTATGATGTTAAGTCAAATTATTCTACAGTTTCAGGAACTACGATTTCGCCAGAAGCGATCTTTTTAGAATATTCTTCGATTTGCGCTAAAATATCTTCTGGAATAGCACCACGAGAATCAGCAAGCTGAACGCCTTCCTCAGCTAAACCGTAAGTAACAGTCTTACCACCTGGGAAGCTTCCTTCCATTGTTTCTTTAGCAATGTTTTGTACTGCTACATCCACACGTTTTTGCATAGAAGTAAGTGTTACGTTAGTGTCACCAACTGCTCCTTCTTCGTATTGGTCAGAGTCAACTCCGATAACCCATACGTTGGCATTTTTATCTTTTGTTTTACGTTCTTTGGCTTCTGCGAATACACCATTACCAGTTCCACCAGCTGCATGGAAAATAATGTCTACGCCTGAAGAGTACATACGATTTGCTGTTGTTTTACCAAGAGCTGCATCGTCAAATTTACCAGTATACTGAACATCTACTTTAATAGATGAATCCACTGCTTTAACTCCTGCAAGGAAACCTGCTTCAAAGCGTTCAATAACAGGAATTTCCATTCCACCAACAAAACCAATTTGTTTTGATTCAGACATTAACGCTGCTGCTACTCCAGCAAGGTAAGAACCTTCTTGTTCTTTAAACATTACAGAAGCAACGTTTGGAGCATCAACTACTGCATCAATAATTGCTAATTGAGCATCTTTTTGCTGTTCAGCAATCGTAGTGATAGGCTTTTCCATTAAGAAACCAATACCATAAACGATGTCGAAGTCACGACGAACTAAGTTAGTGATATTGTTGATATAATCTGCATCTGATTGAGATTGTAAGTAATCGTAACCGCCATCGCCTTTTTTAAGACCATGCTCTTTACCGAATGCTTCAATACCTTCCCAAGCTAATTGGTTGAATGATTTGTCATCTACTCCACCAACGTCAGTAACCATTGCAATTGAGATGTCCGCTTTTTCAACAGTTTCACTTCCAGCATTTGTACCTTCTTTTTTTGTTTCCTCATCTTTAGAACCACATGCTCCAAGAATAGTACCAGCAGCTAAAACAAGTGATAAGCCTAAACCAAATTTACGTTTCGTCAACTTGAAAACCCCCATTATTTTTCTTCTTAGCAGGAACTACTTTTTTACACCCTTTTCCGAACTACATGAAAGCTAAATTTGTCTGCTCGAAAATAATTTTTCGAATATAAAACTACACGATCATTCTCATCATAATGCAATTGTTTTAAAATCAGCAATGAAGTCTCTGGATCACAATTTAAGGTAGGCGATGCCACTTCATGGTATCCCACTGGATCAATAAAAGTGACCGCATGTGAAATCCGAATATCTCCAGATTCCTCTAATGCTGTAAAAATAGAGCCTTCTTTTCTTATAAGAAAATCTGCCGGTAAATAGTATTGTGGTACTTTGTCAATACAATATACTACCGGTTCATCATCTGCTGTGCGAACGCGCTCCATCGTAACAATGGTCGTGTCATTCTCACACTGAAAACGTTTAGCATCATCTTCTGACGCTTCTGATTCCATCGAACTAAGGTAGATAGTACCAGGTTCCATCCCTGCGTTTCTAATCATCGCTGAAACACTTGAGAGTTGTTCAATCCCTGAAGTAAAAACAGGCTTGGAGTTAACAAAGGTTCCTACGCCATGTCTTCTTACGATAATATTTTCTTCCTCTAGCACTCGCAGAGCTTCTCGTAAAGTAGCTCTACTTACCCCAAGAAGCTTGGCCAATTCAAATTCAGAAGGTAATTTCTCCTTTTCTTTGAATATTCCCTTTTCAATGTCTAGTTTTAGACGATCGATTACTTGTAGGTATAAATGCCTTTGATCCATTTTTATTGTCATTTTAAAACACCACCATTATGAAGAGATCAGACCTCTGATGTAAAACTTTCCTACTAATCAGTACATACTATACCACTTTTAATCTTTTAAATAAATACTTTATTTACGAATTTATTAATTGTTTTTACGTTATTAATATATAAATGTAATCATTTTGTCATAATATATACGCTAATGTGTGATACTAATTGCTGAAAACCCGTGAAAACACTGAATTTTTTTAGTGTTTTCAATTGCTTCACATTGAAGCAAAAATAAGGAATTCCCCCTATAAATTTCATTTTAGTTCTAGTAGATTTCTAATAAACTTAGTAATAGTTTTAAACGTAGTTTATCTCCCCTAGCAAAAAAATGATGGTAGATTTTCACTCCTCTAGTGTTCTTTTTACTAATTTCAAGACTATGTCAAGGACAGGGCTTTATGATTTTTAAATCATTCCCATGCTAGTCATACGCTTCTTCGCAGTTTAAGTGATAAGTCTGCATTAAATTTACGGGAAGCGTAAAGAGACGATCGAGCGTATCCTTGCCGATGCCAAGAAAAGCATGGTATGCGATGGACAATCTTAAAGGGTCTTCAAAAATTGTCCATGCAGGCGAAGCTAACTTTTGCCTCCTTAAATCTAGATAAATTGGCCAGCTGGACTTGGAAAGCGCCAAAAATGGCGTAAAACAAACAAAATGGAAAGCTGAATTACCTCTTTTTCCAAAATATAAACTGTGATAATAGCAAAAGGGTTGGAAATCGTTTCGATTTCCAACCCTTTTGTCTACACTCTGAATCGAGCATACTACCTCTCGATTATCTTTCGTATGTTTAAATATGATAAGAGAAAAAGTTGATATTATCCCTATTCCTCTAAAATTGTTTATAATGGATCTTGATCGTAATCTAGTTTTGAAATTAACACTTGTCTTGGCTTACTTCCTTCGTATGGTCCTACGATTCCACCCATCTCCAGCTGATCAATAATACGTGCGGCCCTAGAATATCCAACACGGAAGCGTCTCTGGATTAAGGAAACAGATGCTGTTTGCATTTCCATGACTAGTTGTGCAGCATCATCATACAATTCATCTCTATCCAACTGCTCCTGTGATTCTTCCACTTCATCTGGAATCATTTCCTCTTGGTAATTTGCCTTTTGCTGCTCAATTACAAAATCAACGATTCTCTCTACTTCGGCATCTGATAAATAGGCGCCTTGCACACGAACAGGCTTAGAGCTGCCAGCTGGTAGGAAGAGCATATCCCCTCTACCAAGGAGTTTTTCAGCTCCCCCCATATCCAAAATTGTTCTCGAATCTATAGATGATGATACTGCAAAAGCTATTCTAGAAGGTATGTTAGCCTTAATGATTCCTGTAATAACATCCACACTTGGTCGTTGCGTTGCTATTATCAAATGGATTCCCGCTGCACGAGCCATTTGTGCGAGTCGAGTAATAGAATCCTCTACGTCGCTGGAAGCTACCATCATCAGGTCAGCTAACTCATCGACAATAACTACAATAAAAGGTAGCTTTGGATGCTTCTCTTCATTCTCTTCATTCCATTTTTCAATATGATCATTATATCCCTGGATATTTCGAGTGCCTGTATGGGAGAACAAGTCGTATCTTCTTTCCATTTCCGAAACAATTTTTTTCAACGCCTGTGATGCTTTACGTGGATCTGTAACTACGGGTGCTAATAAATGGGGTATGCCATTATAGACATTAAGCTCCACCATTTTTGGGTCAATCATCATCATTTTTACTTCATGTGGTTTTGCACGCATCATGATGCTTGTAATAATCCCATTTATACATACACTTTTTCCGCTTCCCGTCGATCCAGCAACAAGTAAATGAGGCATTTTGTTTAGCTCGGCTAATACTGCCTGTCCTGTTACATCACGACCGAAGCCTATTAATAGTTTTTGGCTTGGCTTGTTATTTTCTTTTGCTTCTAGAACCTCTCGAAGACTTACGATAGCTACTTCTTTGTTAGGCACTTCTATTCCGACAGCAGACTTTCCTGGAATTGGTGCTTCGATCCGGATATCTCTTGCAGCTAAAGCAAGGGCTAGATCATCATGAAGACTTACGATTCTACTAACCTTTACTCCTACATCGGGAAGTACTTCATACTTTGTAACTGCAGGTCCTAAATGTACTTGCATTACCTTTGCCTTTACCCCAAAGCTCAAGAAGGTCTGCTCCAGTTTTTTAGCATTAGCTTGAATGGCATTTAACTCTCCACTTTGATCATTGTGCGCGGGAGAATCTAACAGATTAATACTCGGCAACTGATAATCTTCATTTTCCAGTTCATCCGCATCCATATTAATCTCTATAGGTTCTGTTGGTTCTGTGGATTCAGTTGAATCACTAGGCTCTTCTTTTCTTGTAATCCTCTCTGTAAAAGCAGAGATAATCGGAGAAGATGGTATTTCTGTTTCTTTCTGAGTTACATGATTACTGTCAAGTATTGTAACTGCTTGCTCTGACTCTTCCTGTACTGCATCTTTGCGTGATCTGCGAGAAACTTTCTTGGTTTCCGGCGCTTGTTTTTTCTTTTCTATTTTTGTTCGGTTTTTAAAGCTTTCTGCCATCTTAGGAGAGACCTCTACTAAATAAGGTACTAGTGCTTTTCCTGTCAAAAGGACAATACCAATTAATAACAGTAGCCAGCTAATAACTTTTGCACCAGCAGAATCAAATAACACATGGAAGGACGCAAACAGAATAGCACCAATCATGCCTCCTCCTAGAGAACTACTTCTATTCGTAATACCGCCACTTTCTACTAAGACCCTATAGCTTTCTCTTAAAACAGAGTTTGTCATCAGTGCCTTGCCTTGAAACAATTGCTCAAAGAGTGCTAAGTGGCTAAATATTAGCAAGCTGCTTAGAATAAATGCACCACTCAATAACAAACGATGATTCCACGGCGGAAAGGTTTGTTTGATCATAATAATAAGAGCATAGATAACGAACATAAATGGAATGGCGATATGCCAATTTCCAAATAAAAAATATCCAATATAAGCGAGTACCTCTCCAACTAAGCCATATTCAAAGAAAGAAATAACTGCGATTCCCAATATGAGCAGTCCGATGATTTCAAACATTAAAGGGTGAAGAGTTTGTTTTTTACTTTTAGATTTATTTTTATTTATTTTTTTCTTACTTTTCTTCTTTGCCAAGAATATCACCTACTTTGCATTAAAGTCTTCGCTATTAGGATGTCCCTAACAGGTAAAATATAACAGCACCAAAAGATAAAAAAGATTTCCTTCCACTGGGGAAAGGAAATCCTGATTTTTGATATCAATATTCCATGATAATTGGAATAATCATCGGACGTCTCTTCGTTTGTTGGAATAAATATGAATTTAGCGTATCACGGATTTCTTGTTTAATGTTTGTCCATTCAAACGTTTCTTTATTCACATATTTTTCAACAATGGTTCTTACTAGTTTAGCTGACTCGTCCATTAACTCTTCAGATTCTCTTACATATACAAACCCTCTAGAAAGAATCTCAGGTCCAGATGCAATTTTCTTTTGAGCACGGTTAAGTGTAATCACAACAATAAATATTCCATCTTGAGATAATAGCTTACGATCTCTTAAAACAATATTTCCTACATCGCCAATACCAATTCCGTCTATTAGAACGTTACCTGCTTGTACTCTACCACTCATTCTGATTTTGCCATTTTTGTATTCTACGATGTCGCCTTTATCTGCAATAAAGATCTCTGACTTTGACATTCCTATATCCTGAGCTAACTTAGAGTGTGCAATTAGCATACGATATTCCCCTTGAATCGGAATAAAGTACTTAGGCTTTGTTAAATTCAACATCATTTTCAAATCTTCTTGACTACCATGTCCTGAAACATGGACATTTTTACTGGACGTCAATACCTTTGCGCCTGCTTTAGCTATTAGATTCATCGTATTAAATACGCCAACTTCCATTCCTGGAGATGGTGTAAAGGTGATTAAAACGGTATCAGTATCTTTAATTTTGATATCTTTGTGATGTTTACGTACCATTTTCTCTAAAGCTTCTAAAGGTTCACCTTGATTACCAGATACAATGATTACTATTTGCTCATCGTCATATTTGGAAATCTCTTTTATAGGTATAATTGTTTCCTCTGTAACAGTAAAATAACCTAGGTCTAAGCCGATTGCAAAAATATTTTCCAAGCTTTTACCTGCAATCGCTACTTTCTTACCTGTTTCTGCAGCTTTATCTAGCACTTGTTGAATTCTTATAAAATTAGATGCATATAAAGAAACTAGAATACGACCTTTAGCAGCGTGGAATGTTTCTGATAATTGGTTTTCGATAACCGCTTCTGATGTTGTATGTCCTGGTCTTTCTGCTTCTGTTGAATCAGACATTAATATAAATACGCCTTCTTCACCTAAACCTGCCATTTTTGCGATATCAGGGCGATACTTACCTCTTGCAGACTGATCAAACTTAAATTCTCCTGTATGCACTATTGCACCTTCAGAGGTATGAAACACAATACCTAATGAATCCGGAATACTATGTGTCGTATGGAAGAACGTGACGTGTGTGTTCTGGAAGTTCATCCGGCTCTTGTTTGTCACTTCAAAGTATTTTATTTGTTGCTTAACGGGCATGGCTTTCACATGCGTTTTTGCTAAAGCAATCGTCAGCTTGGATCCATATACAGGCGCCTGAATCTTTTGCAGTAGGTAAGCAATAGAGCCAATCGCGTCTTCATGTCCATGCGTCAAAAATATCCCTTTAACTCGATCTTTGTTTTCCTCTAAATACGTAATATCCGGAATGACTATATCAATTCCTAACATTTCGTTTTCTGGGAACATCAATCCGCTATCTACTACAAAAATTTCATCGTCTATCTCTACTACGTACATTGCTTTTCCTATTTCACCAACTCCGCCGAGCGGTATAATACGTATAAGTTCATTTTTAGCTTTTACCAATTCTTTTCCTCCTAATTGTTAACCCGACCAACATCCACTATTTTTTATTATATCGGACGACACCGTTTCACACAAATAAAAAAAGCTGAAGTTACTACTCCAGCTTCCTCATCTTATTATTTCGTTTCCAAAAATTTTTCCCAAACATGATCATATGCTTGTTTCTCTTCCTTAGTCATCTCAACTAATGGAAGTCTTAAGGAGCCTGCTTCTACACCAATTTTAGAAAGGGCGTATTTGACAACGACAGGATTTGGATGTTGAAATAATGCCTTTATGACAGGTAAGATTTGTTGATGGATCTTTGCAGCTTTCGCATGCTCCCCTTGGTGAAACGCCTGAATCATTTCTTGCATTTCATTACCAATTACGTGGGAAGCTACTGAAATAACCCCCGTACCGCCAATGGAGAGTAGAGGTAAGGTTAAGCCATCGTCTCCGCTGTACACTAGGAAATTCTCATCAGTTTCTGCCAAAATTTTTGTCATCTGCTCGAGGCTTCCGCTAGCTTCTTTTACAATTTGAATAGATGGTATCTTACTCAGGGAAATAATTGACTCAGGCTCCAAATTGACTACGGATCGACCAGGAATATTGTATACGACGATAGGAAGAGAGGTAGCAGACGCGATGGCCTCAAAATGAGCAATCATCCCGCGTTGATTGGGCTTATTGTAATAAGGAGTAACAATCATTAAAGCATCTATTCCAAGTGCTTCTGCCTTCTGCGAAAGCTCAATGGACGCAGCCGTGTTATTACTCCCTGTTCCAGCAATGATTGGTACCCTTTTATCTACCTTTTCAACTACAAACTGAATAAGCTCTAATTTTTCATCCGTTGATAATGTTGGTGATTCTCCAGTGGTCCCACTTACTACAAGAGAATCAGTTCCATTCGAAAGCAAATGCTCTATGAGTATTTCTGTATTTTGATAGTCAATAGAACCGTCAAGATTAAACGGTGTAACCATTGCTGTAGAAACGTTTCCTATATTCATTAAACCACACCTCTTATTTGATTCTTCTATATTTAACAGAAAAGCGCAAGCACCTATCCCTGCCCCGACAGGCAAATGGAGAAAAGCGAGGAGGCAGCTCCCCAGCCACCGGAGCTTTTATCCATTTGACCCCTAGGAGCAAGGTGCTGGAGCGTTGTAAATACAGAAGGAACTTTCTCTATAAAAATCTATTATATTTTTCCTGTTAAGTTCCTGATTAGCAAAGCAGAGCGATGACTCCACTCGGATGTTTAAGACAAATAAGATGCCACCACCACGGAAATTAACTTAATTTAAAAATTTGAAAGCCTTGTTCTTTCCTTTATTTTATAAAACAAAGGAAAGGATTACATTTGTTTAATTAGAAAACGATTCATTTATACTATTTTTTCTTCGATTAAAGCTTCCGCAATTTGAATAGAGTTTAATGCAGCACCTTTTAATAGATTGTCAGAAACAATCCACATATGAAAACCGAAATCATTAGTAGGATCTTTTCTAATGCGGCCTACGAAAACGGCATCCTCATCCTCAGAATAGTAAGGCATAGGATATTGTTGTTCTTCTGGATTATCTTGTAAAACTATTCCCTCTGCTCCAGCTAATAGCTGCTTAATATCCGAAACCGTTACATTTTCCTTTTCAACCTCGATATACACTGATTCCGAATGCCCTGTAATAACAGGTACTCTTACACAGGTTGCAGCAATTGAAAGGTTAGGGAGAGACATAATTTTTTTCGTTTCATTCATCATTTTGTGTTCTTCAAATGTAAACCCATCCTCATTGAATATATCAATTTGAGGAATGACGTTACCTGCAATCGGATAATGCTTCTCTGCACTTTTTACAGGTAAAACTTCAGCATTTGGTTGCTTTTCTATGATTCTCTCACTTTGAGTTGTCAATTCTTGAATAGCTGCTGCTCCGGCTCCTGATACTGCTTGGTAAGTCGAAACGATAACTTTCGTTAGTCCATATTGCTTGCGAATTGGCTCTAATGCAACAACCATCTGAATAGTGGAACAATTCGGGTTGGCAATAATGCCTTGTTGCTCGTTTAGAGCATATTTATTCACTTCTGGAACAACTAAGGGAACATCCTGGTCCATTCGAAAAGCACTAGTATTATCTATTACTATAGCGCCTCTCTTACTAGCTTCCTTAGCCAACGCCTTTGAAATAGAACCGCCTGCAGAAAAAAATGCTATGTCAACACCTTCAAACGCTTCCGGTGTAGCCTCTTCAATTGTATAAGTTCTTCCGTCTAGTTCAACTTGTTTACCTGCTGATCTTTTAGAAGCTAATAGCTTTAAGTTAGTAAAAGGAAAGCTTCTCTTTACTAGTTGTTCCATTATTTTTTGACCTACAGCTCCTGTAGCTCCTACTATTGCTGTTGTATACTTTTGTGACATGCAAAGCTCTCCTCTCAAATCAAACATATTGGCGATATTGTATCATAAATTAAATAATAATACACTATTTTTAATATTTATAATTGATAGGTAATGATTAAAGGCTGAATTTGCTTAGCATGAATAGCATGTTCAACAGTTGGTACAATTTTAGTAAAATCAGCTATTAAAGAGTTAGGTTTTTTATGGGGATTGTCTTGACCGAAAGGGATAAAATATATATTTTTGGTAGAAAGTAGCTTCATAATATTAGTTCCATTTAAACCTAGGGCATCGTTTGTAGATATACCAAGTACAACAGGCTTACCATTACGCAATGTGGCTTTTGCGGCCATCAATACTGGTGAGTCTGTTTGTGCATTTGCTAGCTTACTTATGGAGTTACCAGTCATTGGTGCAATTACCATGCAGTCTAGTGGATTAGTAGGACCAAAAGGCTCGGCTTCTACTATTTTAGAAACGACTTTATTGCCACTAGCTGCCTCTATTTTTTCTACCCACTCTTCTCCCGTACCAAAGCGAGTAGCAGCTGTTAATACTGAATAAGTGATGATTGGTACAACAGTAGCACCAACATCCGTAAATTGCTTGATCATTGGAATTACTTCCTCGTACGTGCAGTGAGAAGCGGTAATTCCTAGACCAATTCGAAGACCTTCTAACACTATTTTTCCTCCTCTAAAAAGCAAGATGCTTTAAAACAGACCTGGCAAGTAATTGTCCTGCATCTTGCGGAAAGTACATACCTGGTAAGCTAGTAGAGAGACTGTAATTCAGAGGGATGTTATTTTCGTTATCCAAGAGACATCCTGGGTTGGAGGCGAGGTCAAAGACTTGATTGAAATTGGCTGCAAATTCGTTTTTTAACCACTTGGAAGGAATTGTATTAATGAGATATGCATCACTTTCTACATCCAATACATGATCAAATGTAACTATTTGATAGCCATAGTTTTTCGCCTCATAGAGTTGAAGTTCTGATCGAACAGAGATAATTACATCCGCGCCTAAATGATGTAATGCAAGCGCTAATCTTTTACCTACCCTTCCGTACCCAGTAATGATGAATTTTTTATTATAAATTGCTTGTTTTTCATGTAAATAAAAGTAATTGATAAAGCCCTCAGCTGTTAGATTGGCATTTTCCCAAATCCACTCTTCATCCTCTAAATAATAGAAGGGCTGAATTGTATCTTTTTTAGATTCTTTATCAATGCTGTCATTTGTTTTACCTATAAATAGCGTCTGACAACTGGGGGGCAATTCCAAGGTACATTCAGTTTGGATTGGCTGAATTGGTAGAAAGATAACATCTGGTTCATATGCAAAAATAGTTTCTCTAAGTTCTTTATCCCATGTCATGGTTGGATACAACTGAGCATCTAGATAGTCAGATACAGATTGCTGCAAAACAGTTAAGCGAGGATCTGTTCCGATAATTGCTATTTTTTTCCTCATGGGTATACACTTGTTTCTATCGAAGAATCAGTTTCATTGAACAAAATTCGATCTTTACCAATAAGAATTATTTCTTCCCAAGAGATAAATTCTTTCCTCCTAGGTGATTTATTGGATTGGAAAAAAGATGAAGATTTCTGATATAATTCAAACCCAAGTATTTGACCCGTTTGTGGATTAAATAGTAATTCAGTGTCCGCTAGCCTGCCATATCTCGATCCATCTTTCACTTGAATAAGCTCTTTTTCTGCAAGTTCCGAAAGTAACAATCTGTCCCCTCCTCATTTAATCTCTACTTATGTATATGCCATCGTTAAAACAAAGTGAATTAAAAACCCATTAAAATAATGGGCTGTTAAAGCAGCTATAGGGAAGGATATATTTTAAAAATAGGCTGTTAAAGGGAGGGTTGATCTATGTTGCAAATAAATTTTTTGTCAGAAAGTAGTATGGAGCTCCGCACCAGCCGGACGCTTTTTCGCGGGGGAGAAGTTAAGAAAGAAATTCTTAGTCAAAATCAACCAATCACTTTAACAAAGTTTAAAAATAAAAAAAGACGTCGATTTAACACTCGACGTCTTTAGGCATTACAACAGAAATTGCTGGCTCATGGGAGAAGATTTTTTTCGTTAGGTCCATTACGGATTCAAGCGTAACTTCGTCAATTGAATCAGCTACCTCGTCTAATGAGCGATGCTTTCCATATAACAACTCATTTTTACCATTGCGATTCATTCTAGAGTTGGAGCTTTCCAATCCTAATAATAGGTTTCCTTTAAGTTGTTCTTTAGCGTTTGTTACTTCGGTTTCAGTAAAACCATGCTCCAAGACTGTTTGAATTGTTTCATTAATGGAGCTCTTTAATTCTTCTAATTGATTACAAGAGGTACCACCATAAATGGCAACGACTCCCGTATCCTCATATGATGAATGATATGAGTAAATAGAATAGGCAAGCCCTTTTTCTTCTCGAATTTCTTGAAAAAGTCTAGAGGACATGCTCCCTCCAAGTATATTATTCAAAACTACAAGACTGTATATATTGTCTGCCTTCACACTAAGTCCTGGATAAGCTAAACATAAATGAGCTTGCTCTGTGTCTTTATGGCTTTCTGTATAAACAGGCTTTATAACGGGTGTCTTAAATTGTGTCCCCTCTGTGATAGGCTGTTTAAAATCACCAAACAAAGACTCTATATAAACTAGTAAATCTTCTGAGATGTTACCAGCAACTGAAATAACAATATTTTCTGGAGTATAGTGTTTTTGCATATATGCTTTTATAGAATCCCGTGTAAATGTATTTAAGGTCTCCTCAGTCCCTAGTATAGGAGCACCTAATGGATCATTTGGGAACATAGCCTGCCAGAGATATTCATGTACGATATCATCGGGGGTATCTTCTACCATTTTAATTTCCTCTAATACAACTTGTCGTTCTTTATCTAATTCGATTGGATCGAATGTAGAGTTAAAAAACATATCTGAAAGGATTTCTACTGCATACTTCGCATGGTGGTCTAACACTTTTGCATAATAGCAAGTATTCTCTTTGGAAGTAAAAGCATTTATATTCCCACCGATTCGATCAAACTCTTCTGCAATTTGTCGTGCAGTTCGCTTCTCAGTACCTTTAAATAACATATGCTCAATGAAATGTGTTAAACCATTTTCTTCTGGCAACTCATATCTCGAACCAGCCTGAACCCATATCCCTACCGCAACAGAGCGCACATGTGGAATATGTTCATGTACGATACGTAGTCCGTTTTTACATGTTTTTTTCTTTATCAATATAGCACCTCTATCTAATCTATTCATTTCTTTTTAATGGCTAGCTTCATCGCCTTGCCCCTCAGGGTCAAATGGATAAAAGCTCCGGTGGCTGTGGAACTGCCTCCTCGCTTTTCTCCATTTGCCTGTCGGGGCAGTAACAGGCG
>JBEMAY010000048.1:0-24652 GCA_040274765.1 Psychrobacillus sp. | reverse complement strand
CCCAATGGTTCCAATAGATATATAGTCATCTAAGAGCTCGTGCTTCGGGTGAAATTTCTTAACTACGTGCGCAACAAGCCGCATATTACGTTCGATAAGTTCATCTCTTGCTGTTAGGTCTCCATCTAGAAAACGTTGAATCATTACTTGTTCTTCCTCCGGAGAAAGGGGCTGATGGAACGCCTGCCCTTTTAAATACCCGAGCACAAGCGGCAAATCGATGACCATGTTTATAAATGCAGTTAGAAGACCGGAAATTATGTTCACCTCCATCTAGTTATACTTTCAATATATGTGGAATTACGACAAAATATGAAAAAAACGACTGCATTTGCAGTCGCCTTTTAAGAAATATATAATTGCTTAAAGCATGTCAGACTTTCTTTAATGTAAAAGTACTGATCATTAATAGTGCCATAATAATAAATAAAAACATGTACGTAACTGGTGGAACAAAGTTAATAGCAAAATAGGATAACGTCAATATCACTCCAGCAACTGTAATCGGTAGTCCTGTAAAAAAACCATTTGACTCAGAAATATTAAAGCGGGCTAGTCTAAATGCGCCACAAGCTATATATATAACAGTAATAATCATACCTGCAATACTAAATTCCTGTAAAACTAAGGAGTACATTAAAAGAGCAGGTGCAATTCCAAAGGATATAATATCACTCATTGAGTCTAGCTGTTTACCAAGCTCTGACTCTAAGTTGAACCTTCTGGCAACCATGCCATCAAAACGATCTAACAAGCCTGCGATAAATATAAATAACACACTAAACGAGTAGTATTCATTTACTGTAGCCATAATTGCTGCTCCACCGAATGCTAAATTACCTATTGTTATCATATTAGCAGCCTGCGTTTTTAGTTTTTTTATTGTTTGAGTCATAGCATTTTGTAAATACATTGCAAATCACTCCTTTACAAATAACATATTTGTTCATTATACTTCGAGTAAACAAAAATTGTAAGTAAATTTTTATAGGGAGACTAAGAAATGAAAGAAAAAATATACCAATCTATGATTGAGTTGACCAATGGTAGGTGGTCATCGTCTTTGATCAAAGGCTTCGCTCAGTCTAATCTTAGTAAGAAAATCATACCTGCCTATATGAAACATTTTAATATAGATCCAGATGAAATGCCATGTCATCTCCATGAATTTTCTACATTGCATGATTTTTTTGTGCGCCCATTGAAACAAAATAGTAGAGATATAGATTCTGCTGTCAATGGAATTATAAGTCCGGTAGATGCTACTATTGAAACTTTTGGGGATATAACGTATGATGGAATTTTTCATGTGAAAGGAAAAGCATATACACTTCATGATATGCTCGGCTCCGATAAAATAGGTAAAGAATATGAAAGAGGTAAATTTATTATTCTATATTTAAGCCCAGCTGAATATCACCGAATTCATTCTCCGGTAGATGGAAGGGTTACTCGGCAGTATGTCCTTGGAAAGAAATCCTATCCAGTGAACAAATGGGGACTAGCATATGGTAAAGAAACCATTAGCGGAAACTATCGGCTTTTGACAGAGCTTTTGATGCCTAATGATAAACGTTGTTTTCACATAAAGGTGGGTGCAATGTTTGTGAATTCCATTGAACTTACGAACAGGGAGTTAGAATGGAAAAAGGGAGAAGAGGTAGGTTACTTTTCTTTCGGTTCAACAGTAGTTTTGTTGTTTGAAGAAGACAGTATAGAATTCTCTAGTGAAATAACTCCTGGAAAGTTTATTCGAATGGGTGAGAGAGTCGCAAATATGCTATAATCGTTAAAGAAAAAGTGTCGAAGTGGAGTGTTTGTCTTTGTATTCAAATTTTATACCAAGCGAATTTGTTAGAAGTGTCTTTCATATAACACCGGAAATGTTAAAAGAAAAAGGCGTAAAGGCGATTATTACAGATTTGGATAATACATTAGTAGAATGGGATCGTCCAGATGCAACCCCTAAACTAATTGAGTGGTTTACCAATATGAAAGCAGCAGGTATTCAAGTAACCATTGTGTCCAATAACAATGAATTACGCGTAAAGTCATTCGCAGATCCATTAGGGATCCCTTTTATATATAAAGCAAAAAAGCCTTTAGGAAAGGCTTTTCGTCATGCGCTAAGTATAATGTCCGTCAAAAAAGAGGAAGTTGTAGTTATTGGAGATCAGCTATTAACGGATGTATTCGGCGGAAATAGACAAAAGCTCCATACCATATTAGTAATACCAGTTGCAAAATCAGATGGTTTTGTGACTAAATTCAATCGTATGGTGGAGAGAAGAATTTTTAGTTACTTGGACAAAAAAGGACAAGTTACATGGGAGGAAGAAGCGTGACAGAAGCACCAAAATGTATAGGTTGTGGAACAGTAATCCAAACCGAATTAGTAGGAGAACCAGGATACGCTCCTGTTTCTTCATTAGAAAAAGAAGATATTATTTGTCAGCGTTGTTTTCGTTTAAAGAATTACAATGAGTTGCAACCCGTATCTTTAACCGATGATGATTTTTTAAAAATATTAAATGGTTTAGGAACAAAAAAAGGACTAATTGTTAAAATCGTAGATATTTTCGATTTCAATGGAAGTTGGCTACCTGGGTTACATCGATTTGTTGGTAACAATCCGATACTTTTAATTGCAAACAAAGCAGATTTACTGCCTAAATCAGTAAAGAAAAACAAAGTGATCAATTGGATGAAGCAAGAAGCAAAAAAATTAGGCTTAGCGCCAATTGATGTTTTATTTGTTAGTGCACATAAGGGTACAGGAATGCCAGAGGCTATGGAGGCAATCGACCATTACCGTAAAGGTGAAGATGTTTACGTAGTAGGCTGTACTAATGTTGGGAAATCTACATTCATCAATAGAATTATCAAACAAGCTACTGGTGCAGAGGCAGTTATTACGACCTCCCATTTCCCTGGGACAACCTTAGATATGATTGAGATTCCTTTAGATGATAAAAAAGCTCTATACGATACTCCAGGGATTATTAATCACCACCAGATGGCGCATTTCTTAGATCCATCGGAGCTAAAGTTTATAACACCTAAAAAAGAAGTGAAGCCAAAGGTTTTCCAACTAAATAGTGAGCAAACTCTCTATCTTGGAGGACTTTCTCGATTTGATTTTATAAAGGGAGAACGATCTGCCTTTACTTGTCATATAGCAAACGATATTCCTATACATCGTACGAAGCTTGAGAATGCAGATACATTATGGCAAGAGCATCGTGGTCAATTGTTGTCACCACCATCCGAAAAATTTGTAGATCTTTTACCACCTTTAGTAAGACATGAATTTAAGATAAAAGATGATAAAACGGATATCGTATTTTCAGGACTTGGTTGGATAACTGTGCAAAAAGGCGGAGTTGTGATAGCAGCCCATGCTCCTGCTGGTGTAGAGGTTTCTATTCGTCCATCTCTTATTTAGGGGGAAGTAAGTTTGAAGAAATGGTTTGCAGTCATAGGTAATCCAATTGCCCATTCTTTATCACCTTATATGCATGATGCTTGGCTACAGGAGCAAAATATCCATGCAAGCTACATTCCGATCCATGTTAAGGAAGGAAAGCTAGAGGATGCGATTAAGGGTTTGAAGCATCTGGGTTGCAGTGGTTGGAATGTAACCGTTCCTTATAAAGAAGCCATCATACCCTTTCTAGATCGTCTGGATGAGTCAGCTGCTAAGATAGGAGCTGTGAATACAGTCGTCAAAACAGATGAAGGAGAATACGTTGGTTATAATACAGATGGTTTAGGATTTATTCGTTCATTAGGGAAAACTGACCTATCCAATAAAATATTGGTGCTCGGCGCAGGTGGAGCAGCTAGAGGAATTGTATTTGCCTTTAAGCAGCTTGGATATAAAAACCTAACCATCGCAAATCGTACAATAGAAAATACAAAAAAACTGGTAGATGAGCTTCAATTTGGTCAAGCAATCACATATCCAGAGGCAGAGGAACGATTACAATCGTATGATGTGATTATTCAAACAACGCCTCTTGGTATGAAAAACAATACACAAGAGCTTCCTATTCAGTTGAATGGTATTAAGGAGTATACAATTGTTGCTGATATTGTATATAATCCTTTAGTTACCCCTTTTCTAACGGAAGCAAAAAAGTACAATGTTCGAACAATTAACGGTTTAGGTATGCTTGTACATCAAGGTGCCTTAGCCTTTTCATATTGGAACGGAAATTATCCGAATACAGATGATATGATTCAACGATTGACAGAGCAATTAGGAGGATAATATGTTAACAGGAAAACAAAAAAGATTTTTACGCAGTCAGGCTCACCATTTATCACCAATATTTCAAGTAGGTAAAGGTGGAGTAAATGATGCAATGACTAAGCAAATTAGCGAGGCGTTGGAAGTACGTGAATTAATCAAAATCAGTATTTTACAAAACTGTGAGGATGAAAAGCATGAGGTGGCAGAAGCACTTGCAAAAGGAGCAAGAGCGGAGCTAGTTCAATTGATCGGTTTAACAGTTGTTTTATATAAACCATCTAAGAACAACAAACGAATTGAACTTCCAAAAGTGAATCGTGCATGACCAAAAAAGTAGGGATATTGGGGGGAACTTTTAACCCTCCACATATTGGCCACTTAATCATCGCTAATGAAGTGTTATATGCACTGCATTTAGATGAAGTAAGATTGATGCCGAATGCTATTCCTCCTCATAAAACAAAGGATACACGAGTTACTTCCGAACAGCGTTTAACCATGCTAAAGCTTGCTATTGAAAATGTACCATATCTAACCATAGAAAAGATTGAGCTTATTCGAGGGGGCACCTCTTATACTGTTGATACGATGAAAATATTAACAGAACAAGAAGCAGACACCGAGTTTTATTTTATCATTGGTGGAGATCAGGTGGAGTATTTATCTAAGTGGCACCGTATTGATGATCTTTTAAAATTAGTACGTTTGGTAGGTGTTGCAAGACCAAATACCTCCATCGTGTCTGCATATCCTATTATTACCTTAGATATACCTCAAATCGATATTTCTTCTACTGTCATACGGAAACGACTGAAGAATGGAGAAACAACGAAGTTTCTAATTCCTACTCAGGTTAGAGAATACATTCAAAAGGAGAATCTGTATGAAATTTGAATCTATGCTTCTTCAAATGAAAGACAGAATGCCAGAGCGACGATGGATCCATACAAGAGGTGTGGCAGAAACTGCCATACTGCTTGCTGACAAATTTGGTGAAGATATAGAAAAGGCTGAAATAGCAGGTATTTTACATGACAGTGTAAAATATGCCGATAAGTCCTGGTTGAAGGAAAAAATTATATCTGAGCAAATGGATCCGATGCTATTAAAGTTTCACCATGAATTATGGCACGGTCCTGTGGGAAGCTATGTAGCAAGACAGGAATTTAATATTGAAGACGAAGATACTTTAAATGCTATTAAATACCATACAACTGGTCGAGCTGGGATGTCTAATTTAGAAAAAATCGTATACATTGCAGATATGATTGAGCCTAGCAGACATTTTCCTGGAATAGAGCTATTAAGAGAAATAGCATACCAGGATTTAGAAGACGCAATGCTTAGTTGCGTCCAGCACAGCATGACATTTTTGATTCAAAAAAGACAGCCGGTATTTCCGGATTCATTTCATTGTTATAATGACTTGATACAAAAGAGAGGAAAAGTGAAAGAATGACTTCAAACAAAACATTAGTAGAAATAGCTTATAAAGCGGCAGACGATAAAAGAGCAGAGGATATTGTTATTTTAAACATGCAAGGTATATCCTTACTTGCAGATTACTTCCTTATTTGCCATGCCAACTCAGACCGTCAAGTTCAAGCGATTGCAAAAGAGCTTTTTGAACAAGCCGAAAAAGCTGGATTCAATGTAAAACGTATGGAAGGTTTTGACGAGGCTCGTTGGATCTTAGTTGATATGGGAGATGTGGTGGCACATGTATTCCATAAAGATGAGCGCTCATATTACAACTTAGAACGTCTATGGGGTGACGCACCAATGATCGAAGTAGGGCATGACGCATAATGTCCACTTACGACCAGTTCGCCTTCATCTACGATTCGTTGATGTCAGATATACCTTATGATAAATATGCAGAATGGGTGCTGGATAAAGCACCTATTTTAAAAAATAAACGTTTAATGGATATTGGCTGTGGCACAGGAGTACTAAGTGTCAGTTTTGCAAAAGCTGGCTATGAGGTAATAGGCATTGACTTATCTGAGTCAATGCTGACTGTTGCCCAAAATAGAAGTATGGAGCAAAATACAGATATCACATTTGTGTGCCAATCGATGACCGACATAGATGGTATCTCAGGGATAGACGTTGCAGTAATCGCAATTGATTCCATAAACTATTTGGAAACACTAGAAGAGGTAGAGCAGACCTTTCAACAAGTCTACTCTGCTTTAAATGAAGGTGGTCAGCTATTTTTTGACATCCATTCTGAATATAAAATGAGTAATATATTTCCCGATGGTCCTTTTACATATGAAGACGAGCAGGTGGCTTATATATGGAATACGGAACAGGGAGAGGAAGATTATTCTATTTATCATGATATCACTTTCTTTGTCCGTGATGAGCAGTCAGGCTATTACGAGAGATTTGAAGAATCGCATTATCAAAGAAGTTTTCCACTTGAATTCTATACTAAACTATTAAAGCGCGTTGGATTTTCACAAGTTTTTACGGATACAGATATATTCGAAGAACAACCAAACAATGAAGTGGAAAGATATTTTATACGTGCAGTGAAATAATCCTTTTCAAGAAGAGGTAAATTTGGTATATTTTGTATAACTCCATATCATTTACCTCTTATGAAAAGAGGACGATGCATGATCCCCAAGATTAACCGCAAAAAAATGAAAAAGCTTATACTTCCGATCGGTGTATTAGCCCTTCTAGTTTTTCTATTTATTCAAAGGCAATTCCTTTCAGCTCCCCCCTCCGCTGAACCAATTCAACCTTCCCTTTTAAATGATACTAACTTAACTGAAACAGTAGAAATAAAAAATAATGAAGAAAATAACACAATTTTTATAGAAGTAAAAGGAGCCGTCACAAAGCCAGGGGTCTATGAACTTAAAAATGGTGATCGGGTGCTAACTGCTATCGAGCTAGCAGGTGGCTATTTACCAGAAAGCGATAGTAAAACAATCAATCATGCTCAAAAAGTAGAGGATGAAATGATTATTTATGTGCCTATGATCGGTGAGGAGTTAGAGATCCCCGCAAATTCTTCCTCGATGGATTCCTCTGGTAACCAGCTAGTCAACATCAATAAATCAGATATGCAAGGCTTGACTTCTTTACCAGGAATAGGTCCAGCTAAAGCAGAAGCCATCATCTCTTATAGAGAGGAAAATGGAGGATTTAAAACTGTCCAAGATTTGATGGAGGTTACGGGAATTGGTGAAAAGACGTTTGAGAAGCTTGAAACTTATATTACTGTAAAATAATAGGCTTTATTGAAGTTTGTCCATGAAAGATTTAAACTAAAAGAAGTATTATTTTAGGGGGTATTTAATATGGAGAGAATTACATGGGATCAATTTTTCATGGCACAAAGTCACTTATTAGCACTTAGGAGCACTTGTACCCGTTTAGCGGTAGGTGCCACTATTGTAAGGGATAGACGAATAATGGCTGGAGGATACAATGGTTCTATTTCAGGCGGAGAGCATTGTATTGATCACGGTTGTTATGTAGTGGATAACCATTGTGTGAGAACGGTACATGCAGAGATGAATGCGCTATTACAATGTGCAAAGTACGGTATTACAGTTGGTGGAGCAGATTTATATGTCACACATTTTCCATGCTTACCTTGTACGAAATCCATTATTCAAGCAGGAATTTCAAGGTTATATTATGCCCAAGACTATAAAAATAACTCGTATGCAATAGAATTACTTAACAAGGCAGGCGTAGAGATCATTCACGTACCTTTTGACGAGCGTAAAATAGATTTCCTAAGCGATGAGAAGGTGACCCTATATATGGAGCTTATAACGAAGCTAAGGGATAAAGGAGCAAGTGAGGAGGAACTACTGCCTTATGAAAGGAAGGTGGCAGAATTATTCGGTCTGGAGGAATCCAAGGTAATGTAATATATGTAGCCTTGTCCATCATGCTTGCTACTCTAGCAGCTTTTGAGTCGACAAGGCTACTATTCTTATTTGTGTTATTATTCTGTTGGTTTATCTACAAGCAAATTTCATTCTTATTTACAGTGACAACTATTATGATTGGAATCTTTACTTTTTACTACGTAGATTATGTGAATCCCGAAAAAATGGAGCATAAAGAAGTAACCACAATTACTTGGACGGATAACTATCGAATAAATGGACAATTCATAAGGGGTTTTGCTACTTCAGAGACAAACCAAAAATGGTATGTCCAGCTTAAGCTATCAAATGAACAACATAAAGACTACTTTACTAATACTTCCTTAAGCGGTCTTGTGTTGCAGGTTAGAGCAGAGAAACCTATTGAGAGACCAAAATCCCATAAATATGCTTTTGACCTACAGCAATATATAAAAAGTAACGGGGCTATTGGACAAATACTAGTTGAAGAATACATTATTTCAAAGAAGAATACTAAATTCAGTACTTATATGGCTCAACAACGTTTTAAATTAAAGCAACATATACAACATACTTTTCCAGAAACTCTCCAAGCAGAAGCAGAAGCTTTGCTAATAGGGAGCAGAGAGAGAATGCCACAAGACCTTCAGGATGCATATTTAACGTTAGGTATTACTCATTTGTTTGCGATTTCTGGTTTACATGTTGCGTTAGTAGTTATGTTGCTCTTTGAAATATTAGTACGTTTCGGGGTGAGAAGAGAAACGGCCAATTGGTTTTTAATTATAGCATTACCTTTATATGGATTTATTGCTGGTGGAGCTCCTTCAGTTTGGAGAGCAGTATCCGTAACAGAAATTTTATTGGTCAGCAATCTAACAAAAAACAGATTAAATATCTCAGATGCATTTTCTTTAAGCTTCCTCTTATTTTTGTTGTACACTCCTTGGGTTGTTTATCAGACAGGCTTTCAATTATCTTATTTAGCAGCTTTTTCCCTCATAAATTCCTCAAGCTTATTAAAACTAAGCAGTAACCCTTTCGTACAGTCCTTTCTTGTTACAGCCATTTGTCAGTTGATGGTATATCCTCTCCTCATCTATCAGTTTTATGAGATTTCACTTTCTTCTTTTTTAGCGAACCTATTGTTTGTTCCTCTTTTTTCATTCGTCATACTCCCAATTAATCTTTTTTTGCTTCCCATGACTTTTCTCTTTCCTATAATCAGCGATATTTTCTTTCGAATCTATGAACCATTAAGAATTTGGTTAGATGATTTCATCATTTTTTTAGGTACATTACCATTTCAAATGTGGAATCCTGGGCAACCTGAGCTTTGGTTTGTTGCATTGGCATATATAAGTATTTTTTCTTTTTTTATATTAATAGAAACCAAAACCAAAGTATTACTTGCCCTAGTAATTCTCCTTTTACCAATGGTGATACTCCAGACTATTCCTTATAATAATTCGGATACTACTATTACTTATTTAAATGTAGGACAAGGGGATTCTATTGTTATCGAGATGCCACATAGAGAGAAGGTTATCTTAATTGATACTGGTGGTGTACTTAGATTTAATCAGGATGATTGGATGGAAAGTGCAAATGTGTATGAGGTTGGGAGACAAGTGGTAGTTCCATTTTTGAAAGGTAGAGGTATTAGTCAAATAGATATAATGATCTTGACACATGCTGATGCAGATCATATTGAAGGGGCGGAGGAGATACTTCAAGCAATAAGGGTGGGTGAGGTACATATTACTCCGGGTTCCTATAATGAAAATGTCATGCAAGATTTCAGAGAGGAAATTAATGAGCAAAGAATTCCGGTTTTAGAAAAAGGGTCAGGAGAAATGATTGAGTCAAATTATTATCAGCTTACTTACTTGTATCCTAGTGATTCAAACTATGAAGGAAATGATGATTCGTTGGTTCTCTTAATGGAAAGTCTTTATTTTAAGGGCTTGTTTATAGGAGATTTGGAAAGCAAGGGGGAGCAGATATTAGCTACCGAATACTCCGAACAGATTGAAGGACAAACGATACTTAAGCTCGGGCATCATGGTAGTAAAACTTCTAGTACACAGCTTTTTTTGGAGAGAACGAATCCTAAATTTGCTATAGTTTCTGCCGGATTGAATAATCGTTATGGTCATCCGCATCCTGAAGTTGTAGAGCGTTTAAACAAATTGGACATACCCTATTTTCAAACAGGTAAGGATGGATCGATTGAGGTTATCATAACGAAGAACGGCGAAGTAACTATTTTGCCGCATTAAATTTAGATAGAGAAAAGGGTCTTGTCTAAAAGTTAGACAAAACCCTTCTCATGTATTATCGAGCTAGAAACTCAATAACTACTGCAATTACAAACATAATTGTAAAAAATCCAAAGGAGACTACAAAGCCTACGCCAGAATCGATCGCGTCATTACGCTTCGACTGTACATTTTGCTCAAATTCATTCATTGCTACCCCTCCTATTTCCACATAATTATATAGGATAGGGAAAAAAAAATCTACATACAAACTTTTCTTTTTCGTTATTAATACATAATGTCACAAAGTTTTCACTACATTTGCGTTATAATAAGTATACTAATTAATGAGCAAGGAGATTCAACATGATTTCAGAAAAATGGATGCAAATTTCTAACGGTAAAATATCAAACGTCTATTTATTATATGGCACTGAGGCTTATTTTATCGAAGAAACGATAAAAAAATTGAAGAATAAATTAGAAGAAGATGGGGAAGCAGAAGTAATTCACTTTGATTTAGAAGAAAAAAATATAGAGCATGTCATTTATGAGGCCGACACTCTTCCATTTTTCTCGGAGAAAAAGTTGATCGTAGCTAAGAATGCATTTTTCTTAAAAGCTTCAGAAAAGGGCAAAGAAAAAATTGTTCACGATACATCTATATTAGAAAGCTGGCTTAAAAATCCCTCTACTACTGCTGTTGTTGTCTTTGTAGCACCTTATGAGAAGCTGGATGAACGAAAGAAGATAACGAAGGCGATAAAGCAAACAGCAAATGTGATCGAAGCTGCAGGTTTACAAGTTCATGACTTAAAAAGCTGGGTTCTACATGAAGTATCAAGTGAAGGAAAGACGATAACAGACGAGGGAATTGATCGACTGATTGAAAGTGGAGGAACAAATTTAGTCCACTTAAAGACAGAGATTGCTAAAATCTCGACGTTTATAGGGGAAGAAAATGAGATTGACGCCGATACCGTTAAGTCATTACTTGTTCGAACACTAGAAGAGGATGTGTTTACTTTAGGTAATGCATATTTATCTGGTCGAAAAAGCGAGGCAATTGAAATCTACCATGATCTACTGAAACGCAAGGAAGATCCCTTAAAGCTTAATGCATTAATTGCTTCTCAAGTCCGTTTAATGATTCAAGTGAGCTTTCTTAAGAAAAAAGGCTATCATGCACAGCAAATTGCGACCCAATTGAAGGTGCATCCTTATAGAGTGAAATTGTTATTCGACAATCCGCTGCTGCATCAGGAAGAAAAGCTTTTAAATACATTGAATGACTTGGCTACAGTAGATTTGCAGCTAAAATCAATGAATACAAATAGAGACCGAATTCTGGAACTATTTTTGTTAAAATAATACAAAGCATTCTCATAATTTATAAAGAGGGAAGAATTACATAGTAATGTAAATGCAATTCATATATAAACTCTCTATTTCTATAAAAAAATAAAGACTGACCGAGTTTGACATCGGATCAGTCTTTTTTATTTACGCTTTTTTCATTAATTGAGCTTTCTTACGAGAAGCTGCGTTTTTATGAATTAAACCTTTAGAAGCTGCTTTTTCAACTTGTTGAATCGCAGTTTTAATAAGTTCTTTTGCGTTTTCATCGTTATTAAGTGCAGCAGTGTCAGCTTTTTTAACAGCAGTACGCATAGCTGATTTTGCTTTTGCATTTTGAGTGTTTAAAGTCTCATTTTTCTTAACACGTTTGATTGCAGATTTAATGTTTGGCATACCTTTCACCTCCTAGTAAGGTCTGAGATGATACATTTTGTTGGTAACTGAATTTATACAACAAGCATTATTTTAACAAACGAAAAAACAAATTGCAATATATAAATGCAAAGAATATTTACTTGACACTTTGAACAAACTATTAAAGAGGTGATAATTATGTGGGGAAGAACAGATTTAATTGATGAATCGGATGAAATGGTAAAGCACCGTTCTGAAAATCAAAAAGAAACATTGGCCAATTCAAAAGGTATAAAATTTGAGGAATCAAGGAATGGGGCCGTTTTGGTCACATCAATCGAAGTAGATGCAGAAGGGGAAAAACAAATAGGTAAAAAACAAGGGAAATATATTACCTTGACGGATCTAACCTTAAGTCCTGATGATGAGAAGAGCTTTGAGAATATAGCTAGGACATTTATCGATCATCTTCGGGATATGCATCAAGATATTAAACTCACAGACCAATCTAAAATATTAATTATCGGTCTTGGAAATGCAACTATTACTCCGGATGCAATTGGTCCAAAGGCAATCGAGTATCTTCAACATTCATCCTTGACCAACAATGAACGAGTAAAGGTAGTCATGTATGCACCAGGTGTTACTGGTCAGACAGGCTTCGAAACAAGCGATTTTGTTAGCGCGATTAGTGAAGCTTTCCAACCTGATCTGATCATAGTGATGGATGCCCTTGCTGCAAGGAATAGTGAGCGTTTATGTAAGACCATCCAAATAACTAATACAGGCATACACCCAGGATCGGGAGTAGGGAACCAGCGCAAGGAAATCTCTAAAGAGGTATATAACGTGCCGGTTACTGCAATAGGGATACCTATGGTGGTAGATGGTCCAGTATTGTATGCAGACGCGGTTGAACAAGTTATTCATCATGTGGCAGCACGTGTAGAGGAGAAAGGAAAACCCTCCTCTGCTTTAGCAGTTACTCCTATGGTTTCTAATAAGACGAACATCGATAAAAAAGTCCTTCAACCTATTTTTGGTGAATGGGTTGGATGGTCAACTGATGAAAAAAGAAAATTGTTTGAGGAAGTATTTGTTGGTAAAAATCCATCCCTATTTGTGACCCCAAAGGAAACAGATTTATGGGTTGAACAGTATGCTTACATGCTTTCAACGGGTATTGAAACCTGGCTTGTAAGTAAATAGGTCGTTCTAAAAATCCTTCTCTTCTCATACGATTGTGTGAGGAGAGTGGAACCTATGACTAATACGTTAAAGAAGCTAACTACGATTTTATTACTCTTATTTTTGGCGCCTATTATTATTGCAACAGTCCAAACACCTCTAACCATGGACGTAACAAATGAAAAAACAGTAGAAAAGAAAAAAGAGGATATCCCAGTTGTTTATGCCGCACAAATCGAAACTCCACCGGTAACTGAATCTGAAAGTGAAGGTCAAGATCAGCCTGAAGTAGTAGCGGAGATTCTGTCACCACCCCGAAAAGCTTTCATATACTTTACGCATTGGCAAGAAGCTTATAAACCAATATTAGCTGCCAGTGGAGAAAAGATAGAAATCTATCATCCAGAAAAAAATATTACTAGTTTTCAAGAGCAAATTACTGCCCAATTTGCTTTTCATAATGTTGAAACTGAATTTCTGACTAGTGATAATCCCCATGCCACAAAAGACTATCATTCGGTTAGACCTTTAGTACAGAAAGCTTTATCACAAAATGACTATGATATTGTTTTAGATATTCATCGAGACTCTGCCAAAGCAAAAGTGACAACACTAAAAGTGGGAGAAGAAAGCTATGCAAAAATCATGTTAGTTGTCGGAGGCGAGCATACAAACTATAAATGGAATGAACAGCTGGCAAATAAGCTATCGGAACAAATGAATACTTTAGTGCCTGGTATCTCAAGAGGCGTTTTCTTGAAAACCGGAAAAGGGGTAGATGGGGTCTACAATCAAGACCTAAATAAAAACACTATTCTTATTGAATTAGGCGGTATTGAAAGTACGGAAGTGGAGCTGAATCGAACAATTGCTATTTTAGCAAAAGCCGTTTCAAATGTTTTCGATCAACAAGCAGCCTCTTAACAAATAGACCGCTTGTTCACGTAATTATTTCAAATACGTACACGTTCATATGAAGTCTATGCAGTAGCCTAAATCATGAGCAAGAGAAAAAGGTAATCTCAAAATATTTTTTACCCCCATCGGGAATGTGCTTAATACAATGGGGGTAAATTTTTTTGTTGTTTTAGGATATTATTTAGCCACAAATCAGCCTCACACTAACTACGAATAGGTGCTTGAAAAAGCTTTAGTTTATGGACAAGTAAATATCTGAGTTCAATAAAAACATTGAAATATAAGGGTTTTCAGCTTGTTGCTGTTGTAATATATATTCTCTTCATAGTATAATTCATAATAGTTTAATTAGGAGTGAACAAGCATGAATAATGAAGAGAGATTGGCACGACAGAAAAAGATAAGAAACTTTTCTATAATAGCCCATATAGATCATGGGAAGTCAACGCTTGCTGACCGTATTTTAGAAAAAACAAAGACGTTAACATCTAGAGAAATGAAAGACCAATTGTTAGATTCTATGGATTTGGAAAGAGAACGTGGAATTACAATTAAGTTAAATGCAGTACAGTTAAAGTATTTAGCAAAAGATGGAGAAGAATATATCTTCCATTTAATCGATACACCTGGACACGTCGATTTTACTTATGAAGTTTCTAGAAGCTTAGCAGCCTGCGAAGGAGCTATTTTAGTTGTAGATGCTGCTCAAGGAATTGAAGCACAAACGTTAGCTAACGTTTATCTTGCATTAGACAACGATTTAGAGATCTTACCAGTGATTAATAAAATTGATTTACCTGCCGCTGATCCTGAGCGTGTTAAAAAAGAAGTGGAAGAGGTAATTGGTTTAGATGCCTCAGAAGCTGTTCATGCTTCGGCAAAAGCTGGCATTGGTATAGAAGAAATTTTAGAGCAAATTGTGGAAAAGGTACCTGCACCAACTGGTGATCCGGAAGCACCTCTAGAAGCATTGATTTTTGACTCATTATATGATCCATACCGTGGAGTAATTGTTTATATTCGAATTATGCAAGGGACAGTAAAACCTGGAGACCGCATTAAAATGATGTCTTCTGGTAAAGAATTCGATGTAGTTGAAACAGGGGTTTTTACTCCTAGAACTACACAACGTGATGAATTGACCGTAGGGGACGTTGGTTTCTTAACAGCCTCAATGAAAGACGTTGGAGATTCTAGCGTTGGAGATACGATTACGTTGGCAAACAACCCTGCAGAAGCTGCATTAGCCGGTTACCGTAAGATGAATCCAATGGTGTTCTGTGGATTGTATCCAATTGATAACTCTAAATATAATGATCTTCGAGATGCATTAGAAAAACTACAGCTTAATGATTCGGCATTAGAGTTTGAACCAGAATCTTCTCAAGCCCTAGGTTTTGGGTATCGTTGTGGCTTCCTAGGATTACTCCATATGGAAATAATCCAAGAGCGTATCGAACGTGAGTTTAAAATTGACCTTATTACGACAGCACCAAGCGTTATCTACAATGTGAAGCTGACTAGCGGGGAAACATTAAAAGTTGATAATCCGTCTATGATGCCTGATGTTCAAAAGGTTGATGCTATAGAGGAACCTTATGTTAAAGCTTCTATTATGGTTCCAGAAGATTATGTAGGATCTGTTATGGAGCTTTGCCAACGTAAGCGTGGTAACTTCATTACAATGGATTATTTATCTTCTGCTCGTGTAAATATTATCTATGAAATTCCACTATCTGAGATAGTCTATGATTTCTTTGATTCTTTAAAATCCAGCACAAAGGGTTATGCTTCCTTTGATTACGAGCTTATCGGATATAAGGAATCTAAACTACAAAAGATGGATATTTTATTGAACGGAGAAAAAGTAGATGCTTTAAGCTTTATCGTGCATAAAGATTTTGCTTACGAGCGCGGGAAGCTAATTGTTGAGAAGCTAAAAGCACTCATCCCAAGACAGCAATTTGAAGTACCTGTTCAAGCAGCAGTAGGACAAAAAATCATTGCACGATCAACCATCAAATCAATGGGTAAAAATGTTTTAGCTAAATGCTATGGTGGAGATATCTCACGTAAACGTAAACTTCTAGAAAAACAAAAAGAAGGTAAAAAACGTATGAAACAGGTAGGTTCTGTAGAAGTACCTCAAGAAGCCTTCATGGCAGTCCTTAAAATGGATGAGCCGAATAAATAACTTTGTTAACCATGGAGAGTTTTCTAAGCTCTCCATGTTTTTTTATTTACTGAGAAGTTTCTTGAAATTCAATGTTAATTAATTTTCCAGTCGACGTAGTATATTTAATGTTTATAAAAACACCAAATTCCTTATTCCCGTCTTTCATCCACAGTTTAAATCGCTCAATAGTGGAATCCTCTTTTATTTCACTTCCTATATGCAAGTAGTCAACAAGAGTAGCATTTGGATATTTAGTTTGTGTCTCTTTTACTGCTAGCTTTCCCCACTTCGCATATGCAGGAACCTGGTCTTCCGCATAAGTGTTTGCCTGTATGTTCATTGATACAGTTGTTGCTAAAATAACTATTCCTACGGTTATAAATACTTTTTTTATCACCTTAACAACATCTCCTTTTCTTTAAGATGGTTATATTGCAGGAAACCATTCGTAATTTTCAAACAAACTGAAGTAAACGGTTGATTGTTAGCTGGATTTCAATAGTTTGAAGGAACCTAGAATATAGGCTATAATTTCAGTAGGTGAAAACAAAAACATGTAGAAAACGGTATTCAAATTAGTGCAATATTTGATGCTTGAAAAATAACCAGAAGAAGGAGGCACTATTTGCCTCCTTCTTCGTGTTTATAAAAGAATGTAGAAAGAAGGCTAATAATGGTACGAGGAGTATATATACACATCCCTTTTTGTCATCAAATATGTAATTATTGTGATTTTAATAAATTTTATTTTCATAATCAGCCAGTAGATGAATATATTGAGTCTTTAGGAAAAGAAATGGCTCTTTGGAAAGAGGAATTAGCAAAAAGTCGTATAGAAACTATTTTTCTTGGAGGAGGAACTCCTACTTCCTTGTCGCTTGAACAGTTAGAACGTTTGTTTACACTTATTCATGAGCACATCCCATTGAAATATGTAAAGGAGTTCTCATCAGAAGCTAATCCAGATGAACTTACCCTGGAAAAAATGCAGCTCATGCGAAAATTTGGAGTGAATAGATTGAGTATGGGCGTGCAAACTTTCAATCAAGACTTGTTAAAAATATTAGGTAGAACCCATTCCAATGAACATGTATATAAGGTCATTGAGTATGCGAAAGAAACAAATTTCCCTTCTATTAGCATAGACTTAATGTATGGATTGCCCAATCAAACGATGGAGCAATGGAAGGAATCGCTTCAAGAGGCTTTTAAATTGAAGATCCCTCATATTTCAGCCTACTCCTTACTAGTGGAGCCTAAGACAATTTTTTATAACCTCTTATCCAAAGGTAAATTATCTTTGCCAGGTGAGGATTTAGAAGCGGAAATGTATGGCTTCTTAATGGATGAAATGAAAGCGAACGGATATCAGCAATATGAGATTAGTAATTTTTCTTACGAGGGGAAAGCCTCTGAGCATAATCTGTTGTATTGGAACAATGATGAATATATTGGGCTTGGCGCGGGTGCCCATGGCTATGTGAGTGGAGTCCGATATTCTAACCATGGTCCTCTGAAAAAGTATATGAAGCAAGTAAATTCAGGTGAAAAGCCTATTATGATGCAAAAAGAGGTTACTCATGAGGAAAAGATGGAAGAAGAGATGTTTTTAGGTCTTCGAAAAAACAGAGGAGTTTCTTTAACCGTCTTCGAACAAAAATACAGCAAGACCTTGCGTGAGGTATACGGGAAAGAAATCGAAGAGCTAATGCAAAAAGGTCTAGTGGCTTTAGAAGATGATCATATTTCCCTGACAACTCGAGGACGTTTTGTAGGTAATGAAGTTTTTCAATATTTCCTTAGATAATTTGGTCATAATCGTTGACAGTTTTCTATAGATTTGATAAGTTTTATATGAGTATTAGCACTCTCTACAGATGAGTGCTAACAGAGGTGATAATCATGCTAACTAACAGGCAATTATTAATATTGCAAGTAACGGTAGATGATTTTATTGATACCGCTCAGCCAGTTGGATCTCGTCAACTTTCGAAAAAGGAGGAAGTACCGTTTAGTCCTGCTACGATTCGAAACGAAATGGCAGATTTAGAAGATATGGGTTATCTAGAAAAGACTCATACCTCTTCTGGCCGTGTTCCATCAGAAAAAGGCTATCGTTACTATGTAGACAACTTACTAACTCCACAAATGATCTCAAAAGAAGAGATCAAACAAATTCGTTCTGTTTTCGAGGAAAGAAAGGTTGAGACGGAACAAATAATTCGTAAATCAGCTAATATTTTGTCTGAACTAACGAGCTATACCTCTATTATGTTAGGCTTAGATGTGAGAAAGCATCGAGTCAAAAGATTTTCAATCGTTCCGCTAACAGACGACTCAGCAGTCGCTATCATCGTTACGGACAGTGGCCATGTTGAAAATCGAGTGTTTACTATTCCTGAGGCCTTCACTGCTTCTGATATTGAAAAAATGGTCAATATCATAAACGAACATTTGGTAGGTGTATACTTACACGAACTACAAATGAAATTAGAAGCTGTCACTCAGTTTGTATTACGTCAGAATAATGGCCGTTTAAATGACCTCATAGCGTCTTTAAACCAAGCGTTAGTAATCGAGCATGAGGATAAAGTGTACTATGGTGGAAAAATGCAATTGTTAAGTCAGCCTGAATTTAATGATGTGGAAAAGGCCAAAAACATTATGTATTGGATGGAGCACGTCAATGAATTCCCAGGACTTTTCCATCTAAACAAAAAAGGCATCAATATCAGCATTGGTTCAGAGAACAACCAATTTGGAATGAATAATTGCAGTATAATCACAGCTTCTTATGATATCGGTAAGGAGCAAAGTGGTTCAATTGCCATCATAGGTCCCACAAGAATGGATTACAAACGTGTAGTATCTTTATTGGATGTAATGAGTGGGGACTTATCTAGAGAATTATCTAGAATATTACGAAGTCAACACGAATAAAGGAGAGTTGCTGCTAAATGGAAAATCAAAAAGAAAATTTAAAAGAAGAAGTAACGGTTGAAGAAGAAACGGTTGAACAAGAGGTTGTTACTGAAGATACTAACGAAACGGAAGAAGCGACTAACGAAGAAGCTACTGAAGTAGAAGAAGTAGATGAGTTAACTCTTGTGAAGCAACAGCTAGAAGAAGAACAGGATCGTTTGGTACGACTTCGTGCAGATTTTGAGAACTACAAACGTCGTGTGCAAAAAGATAAAGAAGCGGACTATAAATACCGTGCGCAATCTTTACTTAATGATCTTTTACCTGTTTTAGACAATTTAGAACGCGCACTTGCTGTCGAGGCTACAACTGAAGAAGCAATTTCGTTGACTAAAGGTGTAGATATGGTTTATCGCTCTCTTGTTGCAGCTGTTGAAAAAGAAGGATTAGAATCAGTTGAATCAGAAGGGAAACCTTTCGATCCAAACCTTCATCATGCAGTGATGCAAGAGAATGATGAGACACAAGATTCAGGAATCGTTCTTCAAGAACTACAAAAAGGTTACAAGTTGAAAGATAGAATTCTTAGACCAGCAATGGTAAAAGTAAACGAATAAACTAAAATGATTTTTATTGGTGTCCATTTGGTTGCCAGTTATAATATAAATTGCATATAACAGTATGTATTAGGAGGAAAATTGTATGTCAAAAATTATCGGTATTGACTTAGGAACAACAAACTCATGTGTATCTGTACTAGAAGGTGGAGAACCAAAAGTAATTCCAAATCCAGAAGGAAATCGTACAACTCCATCTGTAGTAGCTTTTAAAAATGGCGAGAAACAAGTTGGGGAAGTAGCTAAACGTCAATCTATTACAAACCCAAATACAATTTCTTCAGTTAAACGTTTAATGGGAACTAGCGAAAAAGTAACTGCTGAAGGAAAAGACTATACACCACAAGAAGTATCAGCAATGATTCTTCAATATTTAAAAGGTTTCGCTGAAGAATACCTTGGAGAAAAAGTAACAAAAGCAGTTATTACTGTTCCTGCTTACTTTAATGATGCGGAGCGTCAAGCTACAAAAGATGCTGGTCGCATTGCTGGACTAGAAGTAGAGCGTATCATCAACGAGCCTACAGCTGCAGCGCTTGCTTATGGCTTAGATAAAATGGATCACGATGAGAAAATCCTAGTTTATGACCTAGGTGGAGGTACATTCGATGTATCGATTCTTGAACTTGGTGATGGCGTATTTGAAGTATTGGCTACAGCTGGGGACAACCGTCTTGGTGGGGATGACTTTGACCAAGTGGTAATGGATTACTTAGTACAAGAGTTCAAAAAAGATAACGGTATCGATCTTTCTAAAGACAAAATGGCAGTACAACGATTGAAAGATGCTGCTGAAAAAGCTAAAAAAGATCTTTCTGGTGTCACTTCTACTCAAATTTCACTACCATTCATCACTGCTGGTGAAGCAGGTCCACTTCATTTAGAAGTAACTATGACTCGTGCTAAATTCGATGACTTAACAGCTCATCTAGTAGAGCGTACAATGGTTCCTACTCGCCAAGCATTGAAAGATGCAGGATTATCTTCTTCTCAAATTGATAAAGTTATTTTAGTAGGTGGTTCAACACGTATTCCAGCGGTACAAGAAGCAATCAAAAAAGAAACAGGTAAAGAACCACATAAAGGTGTTAACCCGGATGAAGTAGTAGCTATGGGAGCAGCTGTACAAGGTGGAGTTTTAACTGGTGATGTGAAAGACGTTGTACTTCTAGACGTAACACCACTTTCTTTAGGGATTGAAACAATGGGTGGAGTATTTACGAAACTAATCGATCGTAATACAACAATCCCTACTTCTAAATCTCAAACTTTCTCAACTGCTGCTGACAACCAACCTGCTGTAGATATTCATGTATTACAAGGTGAGCGTCCAATGGCAGCTGACAATAAAACGCTTGGTCGTTTCCAACTTGCGGACATTCCACCAGCACCACGTGGAGTACCACAAATCGAAGTAACGTTTGATATCGATAAAAATGGTATCGTTAATGTTAAAGCGAAAGATCTTGGAACTCAAAAAGAGCAAACAATTACAATTCAATCAAACACATCTTTATCAGATGAAGAAATTGAACGTATGGTAAAAGAAGCAGAAGCAAATGCTGAAGCGGATAAAGTTCGCAAAGAAGAAGCGGAAGCTAAAAACGAAGCGGACCAATTAGTGTTCATGACTGAAAAAACACTGAAAGATCTTGAAGGTAAAATCTCAGACGACGAGAAAAAGTCTGCTGAAGATGCAAAAGAAGAGTTAAAAACAGCACTAGAAGCTGGAAATCTAGAAGATATTAAAGCGAAAAAAGATAAATTAAACGAAATCGTTCAACAGTTGACTATGAAGCTTTATGAACAAGCACAAGCAGAAGCAGCTGCTAATGGACAACAAGAAGGCGGACCATCTGATGACGGTGTAGTCGATGCAGAATTTGAAGAAGTGAAAGACGATAAAGACAAGTAATGTCAACAGGAAAAGTCAAAGACCGTTTTCGGCTTTGGCTTTTTCCATGTAATTAGTAGCATGGAGAAATACGCTATTTGTTTTGCTATTAGGAATTTATCCATGTTACAATTATCTTTATGTGTAAGTTAACAGAGCAGGAGAGTGAACTATGAGCAAACGTGATTATTACGAAGTCCTTGGAGTAGCCAAGGGAGCTTCTGGAGATGAGATTAAAAAGGCGTATCGTAAACTATCTAAACAATATCACCCAGATTTAAATAAGGATGCAAATGCAGAAGATAAATTCAAGGAAATTTCAGAGGCATATGAAGTATTAAGCGATGATCAAAAACGTGCACAATACGATCAATTCGGGCATGCAGGCCCTAACCAAGGTTTTGGTGGCGGGTTCAGTGGTGCAGATGGATTTGGATTTGAGGATATTTTCAGCTCGTTCTTTGGCGGAGGAGGTTCACGTCGTCGTGACCCGAATGCTCCTAGAAAAGGGAATGACCTTCAGTACTCTATGACTATTGAATTTGAAGAAGCAGTATTCGGTATGGAAAAAGAGATTGAAGTAGCTAAAGAAGAGACTTGTGATACATGTAATGGTACCGGTGCTAAAAAAGGCACACATCCAGAAACATGTACGCACTGTAATGGTAACGGTCAAGTAAACGTTACTCAAGATACTCCTTTCGGAAGAATACAAACGAAAAGAGCATGTCATTATTGTGAAGGAACAGGGAAAATTATTAAAGATAAATGTTCAACCTGTCACGGTAATGGAACAGTTAACAAGCGTAAGAAGATTAAGATCACAATTCCAGCAGGCGTAGATGATGGTCAACAGTTACGTGTGAGCGGTCAAGGTGAGCCTGGTGTAAATGGTGGCCCTGCAGGGGACTTATACGTTGTATTTAGAGTGAAAGCGGACCCAAGATTTGAACGAGATGGGGACGATATTTATTACGAGTTACCTCTGACTTTTGCACAAGCAGCACTAGGGGACGAAGTAGAAATTCCGACTGTCCAAGGAAAAGTAAAGCTAAAAATTCCAGCTGGAACTCAGTCTTCTACAAAATTCCGTCTTAAAGGAAAAGGTGTAAAAAATGTGCATGGCTATGGCATGGGAGATCAACATGTAATTGTAAAAGTAATTACACCAAAGAAATTGACAGAAAAACAAAAACAATTGCTACGTGAATTTGCTGAAATCAGCGGTGATATTCCTGAAGAGCAAGGTAGTACATTATTTGATAAAATCAAGAGAACGATAAAAGGCGAATAAGGAGTTGGAGCAAGTGAAATGGTCTGAGCTATCCATTCATACTACTAATGAAGCAGTGGAAGCAGTAAGCAATATTTTGCATGAAGCTGGTGCTAGTGGAGTAGTAATAGAGGATTCAGAAGAGTTGGCTAGAGATAGAGAAGATGTATTTGGTGAGATCTACAGCTTAAATCCAGATGACTTCCCAGTAGATGGAGTGCGTATTAAAGCTTATTTAGCTGAAACAAGCTTTCTATTAGAAACAGTGGAAGAGATCAAACTTGCAATCAACAACTTACTAAATTTTAATATTGACCTAGGACATAATATTATTACCGTAACCGAAGTAGACGAAGAGGACTGGGCTACTGCTTGGAAAAAGTATTATCATCCGGTTAAAATCTCAAGTAGATTTACTATCGTACCTACTTGGGAGGAATATAATAGAGTGAACTCTGATGAGTTAATTATAGAGTTAGATCCTGGAATGGCATTTGGCACCGGCACACACCCTACTACCGTTATGTGTTTGCAGGCACTTGAAAAGACTGTAAAGCCTAACCTCTCAGTTGTCGATGTCGGTACTGGCTCTGGAGTTTTATCCATAGGAGCAGCTAAATTAGGGGCTTCTACTGTTCATGCACTTGACTTAGATGAAGTTGCAGTCAAATCAGCCCAAGAGAACATTGCGATCAATCGAGTAAGTGACATTGTAATGGTTACTCATGGAAATCTTTTAGACAATATCACAGAACAAGCTGATATCGTTGTTGCTAATATTTTAGCTGAAATCATTATGACATTTACCGATGATGCGTATACTATTGTGAAGCCTGGTGGGCAATTCATTACCTCTGGAATTATCTCGACTAAAAAAGATGATGTGAAAGTAGCCCTTCAAAATTCAGGTTTTGAAATAGACGAAATAATGATGATGGAAGATTGGGTGACAATCATTTCAAGAAAGCCTGTTAATAAGGAGTAGTCGTCATGCAACGTTATTTTATAGAAGAGCCGTTACTTGAGAAAACTACTATAACAATTACTGGAGATGATGCGCATCATATGATTCAGGTGATGCGCATGTCACCTGGTGATGAAGTGTTTATAGTGGCCGCTAACGAAACGTATATTATGTCTATTCTTTCTGGATCTAACAAAGAAGTCACATTAGAAGTAAAAGAAAAAGTGATGGAAACAAACGAATTGCCAATTAAAGTTTCTATTGCCTGTGGATTACCAAAGAGTGATAAACTAGAACTTATCACACAAAAGGCCACTGAACTTGGTATGCATTCTCTCTTTCCTTTTGAAGCAAAGCGCTCTATAGTGAAATGGGACAAGCAAAAAAACGAAAAAAAAATAGCAAGGCTGCAAAAAATTGCAAAGGAAGCGGCGGAGCAGTCTCATCGTTCAACTATTCCTTACATACATAGTCCTAAGAGCTTGAAAGAATTGATTGAAGTCTCTAAGCAATATGACGTAAAATTTGTTGCAGATGAAGAAGATGCTAAGCTTACTGAACGACAAAAATTTGCTGACCAATTAAAA
>JBEMAY010000047.1:0-24684 GCA_040274765.1 Psychrobacillus sp. | reverse complement strand
CTAGAGTATTTCTCATATAAAGTAAATGGATTCAATTTTTTGTATTTTTTATTTTTTTCAAAACTACATAAAATTATATCCTCGAGCAACGATCTAAATGAATCTTTTTCAATACTTTTTTGTAGTTTCTCATTTAGTTTATATATACCATTCTCTATAAAAATAATTGGTATTGAACCATAGTTTTTCTGTGCTGTTGTAACAAAAAAGTCTAAAGATAGTAAATTTTCTACTGAAAAAATAGTCTCATCATCAATATATGTTCCGTAATCTTGTAATAATTTTAGGTAATCAATTTTAGAAATTTCCTTTTGATCCAGCAAACATTGGATTAATAAAACTTCATGGATTCTTTTTCCGTTTATTAATTCTTGAGAAAACATTGTTAATACTGCTTGTTCATATGCGTCTATTTCTACAACAGGTTCATTAATACTAGATAAAAAATCAAAGTAATTTTTCTTGTTCATAAAAATTACTTCTGGATCTATTGAATTGTTTTTAATAAAATCTATTAGCTTAGGAACCCTACCTAAACGATTTTTTAGCTCATAGTATGGAGCTTTTAGAAACTCCATATTAGACAATTTCAATTTTTTATTATCAATAGCATCAAAGATACGCTTCTTAGCAATTTCTTCGAAGTTAATTGTTGAAACTCCTTGAATGTAATTGGTGTTAACTGTTCTTCGACGAACATTATCCTTGTTCATAGACTGATCACCAGAAAGAGCTATGGGGATAAGATAATTATTTTTATAGTTGCCTATAAAATCAATAATAGTAACGTATTCTTTTTCATCATGTTTGCGTAGACCACGACCTAGTTGTTGAATAAAAATAATGCTAGATTGTGTTTGTCGAAGCATGATAATTTGGTTTAAAAATGGAATATCAATACCCTCGTTAAAAATGTCCACGGTTAAAATATAATCGAGTTCATAGCGTTCCAATTTACTAATAGCATCTTCTCTTTCGGATTGTTTATTATCACCTGTAAGAGCAACTGTTCTTATATGATGAGTTTTTAACACTTTTGAAAGCTCATGTGCTTCTTGCTTTGAACTACAAAAAATTAAACCTCGTACTCCCTTTCCAGAATAACCGTAGTAATTAATCTTCTCTAAGATATGCTGGACACGTTCCTCAGAAACTAAGCGCTGTAAAGAAGAAGTATCATCAATTATCTCTCCATCTCTTTCATAGTCTGTTACCCCAAAATAATGAAATGGACAAAGCATTTCTTCTTCCAAAGCGGCCTGTAGTCTAATTTCATATGCTACTTTGTAGTCAAAAAGTTCAAATATATTGAAGTTGTCTGTACGTTCGGGAGTGGCTGTCATTCCTAACAGAAATTCTGGTTCAAAGTAATTTATGATGCTTTGATAAGAACTTGCCCCTGCACGATGAACTTCGTCTATTAGAATGTAATCAAAATCATCTTTAGAAAATTGTTGTAAATGACGTGTTGATGACAAAGTTTGAACAGTGGCAAATAAGTATCTTGCATTCGTTTGTTTTGTATTACCTGAAAGGATTCCATAGTCATCTTCGTGACCACCTAATATCTTTCTATAGTCTTGTAGTGCTTTTTTTAAAATTTGCTCTCTATGCACGATAAACAGCATTTTCTTTGGAGCAAAGTTTCGAACATCAAAAGCAGATAGGTAGGTTTTCCCTGTACCAGTAGCAGAAATAATTAAACCTTTATTAGCTCCTTTTTCACGAAGATTTCTTAATTGGCCAAGTGCTTCTACTTGCATTTTATTAGGCTGGATTGCAAGGCTATCGGCTAGTTGGTTTGATAAATATTGAGTGTTAACTTGAAGTACATTCGTAGTTTGATGGTTAATAAAAGGCTGGTTAACATAAGTCAGATTGTAGTTGTTTATCCACTCTAAGGTTAAAGGTATTGATTCATTCCAAGCATCTTCGAATTGATTACGAAAGTGATGAATTATTTCGCCCTCTTCAAGAGATGTTAAATAGACATTCCACTCATAGTTAGCTTTTAAAGCACTATCGGTTAAATTAGAGCTGCCAACTATTAGAGAGGAATATTCTTTATGTTCAAATATGTACCCCTTTGAGTGAAAACCTTTTACGCCAGTCAACCGAACTTCTACATTTTCTAGTTTTAATAACTCTTTAAACATTTTAGGCTGATTAAAATTTAAAAAGGTAGAGGTTAAAATTCGACCTTTTATACCTTTTAGCTGTAAATCAAATAACATAGTTTTTAAAGTAGCTAAACCACCCTCCGTAATAAAAGCTACAGAGAAGATAAAAGTTTCGCATGTCTTCATTTCTTGAAGAAGTGTAGATAAAACATTTTCATGAGATTTATTTGAAAGTAACTTAGGTTTAAATTGTCCAGTCACTGGGCTATTCTTATCAATAAAACCTTTGTGCAATGAGTTCTTCATCTTACGAATCAATGGTTCTATTATAATCACATCATTTCATTTAATTTTTCACTAATAATTTTATTCACCGCAGGTATATCAGCAGGTGCAAAATTAAGTGTATGCAAATGTTCCCTTTTGATCCATTTTGCATCTGCATGCTCGGATAAAATTGGAAACCCATCTAATAATTTAGCTTTATATGTTTCTAATCTAACTATAAATTTTTCATACTCATATGTAGTATCTTCAACTTTTTGACCTACTTCGATAGTGCAACTAAATTCTTCATTTATCTCTCGATATAATGCTTGTATTGGTGTTTCACCTTTCTCTATTTTACCTCCAGGAAACTCCCAAAGATTAGGGAGTGCCATTTTGGGACTTCTTAAAGCACAAAAAATTTCATTCTTTTCGTTCTCGATTATTGCTCCTACGACATGGATTAATTTTTTCATATAATTTCCATCCTAAATTTTTTATATTTTATAGCTAATTATAAAATATAAAATGACAAATTACTTCAAATGATTGGGATTTTATTTATTCCTAATTGATATCTAAGGCTAATTGAAGAAGCAGGCGGCGACTCCTGGGGGAACAGCGCGAGCTGAAAGCCCCACAGGAGCAAAGCGACGAGGAGATTGAAGCCGTGCCCCCGGAAAGCGTCCGCTGTAGCGGAAAACAATTATAGGTAATTTGGATAGAATACCGAAAACTTTACAAGTTGTAAAATTTGCGGTGCTTTTTTAGTTGAGGATAGTTTTAACCTATTCCCTTTTTTATTGAATAAATAAATAATTAATTTGAATTTCATCCTTAAATGGTACTTGTTGTTATTTTTAAGTAGAATAGGGTAGTAAGTAATAGATGTAATTAGGAGGAATTTTAAATTGAGAAAGTTAACTGTAGTTCTTATTATTTTTGTTTTGTTTTTATCGGCTTGTAGTAATGAGACGGATAAAAAAGAAGAGAAGTCTAAAGGTGAAATTTCAAAGGATGAAACTGTCCAAGTGGTCATTCCTTTTCGTTTTTATGATGGTGTAAGCGAGGAACAGGTGCTTGAACAGGCGGACAAACTTGGGATAAGCAAAACTACAATAAATAAGGAAGATCGACTAGTTGAATATGAGATGACTAGAGGAACGCAGGAGGAAATCAGTGCCGATTTAAAGAGCAACCTGAAATCGTTTGTAGAAGAAATAGAAGCGAACGAAGATATTAGCTCGATAAAGGAAATTGAATATAACAAGGAATATAATGATTACACTGCTACCGTAAACCGTGAGTTGTATGAAGCAGATGGTAATGCACAGGGCTATGCACTTTTAGGGCTTTTATTAAGAACATTATATTACCATTATTTTAATGGAGAAGATTATGAAACGTATGAAGTAAAGATTGATGTAAAAGACGAGGATACCAACAAAGTATTTGATACAGTAGATTTTCCAGGTGAGGATGGAAGCTTTTAGATCAAATAAATCATGGAAAAATAAGGATTTGTTAGATTAATTATATAAATGAAGAAGTTGGTTATACTTCTGTACACAGAGATTTTACAACGCTGTAATTTATAGCTAATCGAGAGGTGTTTAAAATGCGAAAATCATGGTTAATTTTATTGATATGCTGTATTTTACCGATCATTACCGGCTGTGCAGAGTATGACCAAATGACCGTACAAAGTGAAGTAATTCAAGTTCATGCAGACAGCCCTTCCATCCTAATAGCAAATGGTAATAGATTCACGGAAGTTAGAGAAACAACCGGTAGTGAATTTACTATTGACGGGAAGGTTGGGGAGGTCCAAGAAAATGTTGGGCGAGACGTTATACCAAGCAATCACCTTTCGTCGAATGCATTAGCAGCAGGAACAGAAATCTATTCTATTCTCGAGGATCCAGATATTTACCTTGCGAAGATATCTAGCAGTAGCTATTTGATTTATATTAGTGAGTAACCTATTGGGATGATTTGATATAGATATAGAACTTAGGGCAAAAGAGCTATAAAGAGAAATGTCTTCTCATTAGCCTCTTTTGCTCTTTTTATAGATTAAAACAGAACGTATGTGTGGTATAATAGAGAGATAATAGTGTGGTAGCTCAAGGGTGGTTGGTTCACTCCCGTTAGAGAGGGGGTGGTGCCTTGTCAGTATTCGAAGCATTGATGTTTGCAGTAGCATTTGCGACATTGGTCGTTGTAATATTGTCGTTTAACCATAAAAAATAACCCATCCTTGAGTTGAGAGCTCAGATGGGTTAATCCTAATTGAAGCCAATCCCCTTTGGGACCAACTATTATATTTGACTGGTTGATGCACTAACATCAATCAGTCTTTTTTAATGTACTCAGTTGTTACTTTTAGTATACGTTTGGAAAGAATTCTTTTCAAGTAGTTCGTCTCTTTTAAGTGACTGCTAATTATCCAAAGTGCGCTCTAGCTCAACGCGTGGTAATATATGAATTAACTAGAAGAGGGCGTACTAGCCATAGGAAGGGAAGGAGTTTAGTGTGAAAGCATATCAATTTTTATTGACGCTAGATGGTGTAGAGCCAGTTGTTTGGAGAAGGTTTGTTATTCCTGCAGAGACTACTTTTAAAAGGCTACATGACACAATTCAATTTGCAATGGGATGGCAGGATGCTCATTTATTTGAGTTTGCGTTTGAAAGAAAGAAACGCAGATTGGAAATTGTAGAGGATGAGGAAATGTATGAACAACATATCTTCGAGCAGATGGAAGCGTTTAAAAATCAGCACAAAAAAATAGAGAATGAATTTGAAAAACGCTATGTAGAAAGACTAATGACTAGAGAAATGAGACTTGCTACTAAAACGAAGCTTCCAAAATATGTAGAGGAATATATGGAATTTGTTTATCTCTACGATTACGGTGATAACTGGCTGCACCGTATTAAGCTTGAAAAAATTATTCTAGATTATGAAGTGGGGTATCCCGTTTTGTTAGAAGGGGCAGGAGCTTGTCCGCCAGAAGATGTAGGTGGAGCAGGAGGGTATCTAGAATTTTTGGAAGCTTGGAATAATCCTACACATGAACAGCATCAAGATATGAAGCGATGGGGAAAGGGAATGTACGAGCCAGAATTTAATATGGAACAAACAAATAAATGGATGAGAGAGATTTTGAAGCTCAAAAAGATTAAAAAGGAAAACGGTTCCTGACAAAGTTAGAATTGAAAAGGGAAATAATAATGAGTAAAAAGAGAAAAAACAAAAAGATGAAAAATATAATAGAAGAGGAAGAACTGTTTGGAGAATTTGCTTTTATTGCAGGTTATACAGAAGGTGGGGTCCCGTATGGGATTTTGCATGAAGAATGGGATGAACTGAATTACTCGGAAGAGGATGAGAATGCCCGAGAAAATAATGGGCTTCCTTTTTAAAAATAATTAGATAGCAAAGCTCTGATAAATAGAATCATGAAAAGTTTGAACATAAATAGGTAGATAACTCACGAGTGGAGGCTTGCTTTGAGGAAAGGGTGACATCGTTTTTCTATCAATTTGTTATCCTTTTTGAGGCAGTATTTAATGGATTAATAATAGGTGCAACGATCATCTTAAAGAGTGCAGATAAACGATGGTATATACTTACTTGCTTAATATCTCTTTCCTACTTGTATGTCACTGTAAATGTAGCAGGTTATTGGATGGTGAAAAATGTGTATTGGAATGAAGACAATGCAGGATATAGCTTCTTAAATGGGATACTATCCGTCATCATGTTAGCGCTTTTAGTTAAGCTTGCCGGAGAAAGGTATAATTTAAACAGTCCTTGAGAAAACGGATAATATTTAAAAGTCAAACTCCCCCTCCAAAAGTGGATACGAGGGGGAGTTTTTTATTTAGTTATTTAGTTACACAGTGAACTTAGAAATTTTTATCTGTAAAGCTTCTGCAAGATTTGCTAATGAAACCGCAGCAGCAGTCACTTCCTCCATAGAAGCTAATTGTTCTTCTGAAGCAGAGGCTACTGAGGTAGAATTATCAGAAGTGATTTTTGTTGCTTCTGACATTTCTTGTGCCCTTGTAGTGACTTTAGCTACCTGTGCCTGAATTGAATTGGAGATTTGAGAGATATTACTTATCTGGTCTTTTACTTGTTCGACTGCAGTAAGGATATCATGAAATGTTTCCTGCGTTGAATGAGCAATGCTGATGCCAGACTTTACTCTTTCTTTAGCATCATTAATAGATTTGATCGTTTTATTGGTGTCTACTTCAATTTCAACAGCAATACCTGAGATATCGGCTACGGATTTTCTAGTTTGTTCGGAAAGCTTTCTTACTTCTCCGGCTACTACTGCAAAGCCTTTTCCGGCATCCCCAGCTCTAGCAGCCTCTATAGCAGCATTCAAAGCAAGTAGGTTCGTTTGCTCTGCAATATCGGTTATTAACTTTAATACATGTACAATTTCGTTTGTTCGAGTGTTCAGTATGACAAGTGAGCGATCTGTATTTTCTACTGCATCGCTAATATTCTCCATTTGAGTAACTGTTTCCGCTACAAAGTTGGAACCTTCTATTGTCTTTTCATTCGTAGAAACAGTTAGCTTTAAAGCCGCATTTGCTTGTGCCGCTATATTCGTTATTTCCATCGAACTTTCTTCTGCAGCGATAGCAGATTCGTCTGAAATCATTTTCTGATGCTCGGAATCATCCGATACCTGCTGAATTGTAGTGGAGATTAACTCAGCGCCCTTCATTGTTTCATCAGCACTTGCCATCAATTCTTCAGCGGAGGCTGCAACCTGGTTAGAGCTATCAGAGACATGCGAGATGACTTCTTTCAAATTTAAAGTCATTTGCTCAAAAGCCGCTTGTAAGGTAGCAACTTCGTCACGAGAATTTACTTTGACGAGATTAACGGCTAGATTTCCGTTAGCAATTTCTTCAGCATTATGAGTGATTTGTCTAATCGGAGATACAATGCGATTGGTGAATATTACAACTGTGGCAATACTACCAAGTAAAAGAATTAGTACTAATATGATTGAAATAGTTACAATACTTTCTATTTTTGTACGCAGGCTTGTTTGCATGTCGTTATATTGCTTAGTTATACTTCTCTTAAGTTCAATAACGTCATTCATTAATCCTTTCGTGCGAAGAGACTGGCGCTTGACCTCAGCTTGATTGCGATCTGTTATCGCAGCTTCTGTCTCCTGTAAGACTTCATCATATTTTTTAGAAATTTGTTGTGCAATGTTTACTTGTTTTTCGTTTGTTAAACTAGTAGTCAGTAAATCATAAGTAGATTGGATAGAATCTAAGTCTACTTGTATATCATTTTTATTACTCTCTGAAGTGTTTAAAGAATATGCACTTAATGATTTTTGCAAGCTTTTGGTACCACTATTTAGTTCCTCTACATTAACAAGCGTTTGAACAATTGTTTCTGTAGAAGCATTTAGAGATTTTAATTGGATAATATTGTAACCGATAATGCAAGTGGAGAGCATTAAGGGAATGATGGAAATAAGTAATATTTTTTGTTTGAGTTTCAATCTATCATCTCCATACTTTCTATTTTAATAGTGTAATATTCCCATTAGAAATATCATCTCGTAATTTTTTTAATCTTTCCTCTTCGGAGGGGGATAGATCAATAATACGAATAGGTGCAATATCTACACCGTTCTCTTTCAAACCTAATTCACTATCCTTATTAGCAATTTTCCCAGTTTCCACAATCTCTTTAACAGCATTAAATACTGCCTGGTCCACTTGTTTTAACATAGAAGTAACGACAGCTTTTTCAGCTAAATAAAACTGATCACTATCTACGCCGAAAGAATATGTGCCTAAACGTTGGGATTCATGTATCACACCTACACCTGTAAAACCAGCAGCTGGGTAAATAAAGTCTGCCTTATTCTCGACGAAATCCTTAGCAATTTTTTCTCCTAATTTCTCGTCATTGTAAGTATTGGCGTACTGGATAAGTATTTCGGCATTAGGTTTTTCAGATTTAACTCCCTCCATAAAACCTTTTGCAAATTTTTGTATAATAGGATTGTCTTCTCCACCTACGAACCCAACTACATTACTCTTAGTTTTCATCCCTGCTATTGCGCCAATCAAAAAGGAAGCCTCTTCTTCCTTGAAAGTAATATTATAAATATTTGGAAGATCAGATTGAGCATCGATTAATAAAAAACTATTGTCAGGATACTTTTTAGCGATTGTTTCCATTGGCTCTTTCATAGAAAAGCCTAATCCAATAACTAAATCATTCTCTAGTTGGACAAGTTCCTCTAAACCATTTTCGTAGGTTTCACTATCTTTAATTTCTCGATAGTCAAAAGAAATATTTAATTCATCTCGTGCCCTTTCAAGGCCTGCAAACCCTAAGTCTGAAAACGATTGATCGCCTAAACCAGCGTCCGAAAGCATAATGCCTATTTTAATTTGCGGGTTCTTACTATCTATTTCAGGGCTGGAACAAGCCGTTATCATGAGACTAAAAATTATCATACCTATAACGAGGCTAATTTTATTCATACCATCAATTCCTATCTTTATTTATTGTCACTAAGAAGATATCGGTCGAATTGGATAAATATTTATTAGATTGAAATAATAATTTTTATTGGAAAATTCTATTATTTTGGTTGCTTAGAATTAATGAAAACCGGTTGAAAAAAGCTTTTTAGATGTGAGTTAGTGTTTATGGTGAGCGTTTTTCATAAGTTTTTAATAGGTAAGGTTGATAGTCGAAATGAGAAGTTGAGGTTAGAGGGCAGTGAAAGGATAGGTAATATAGTTTATGATTATTAGAAAGAATCTTGAGAGGTGTCTTACTTATGAGTAAAAACACGTGTCCTTGCTGTGGATATAAAACGATGGATAGTGATGGGCACTACGATATATGTCCAATTTGTTTTTGGGAGGATGACCCAATCCAAAAAGAAAATGAGTATGACGTAGGAGCCAATCAAATACCACTAATAGAAGCTCAAAAAAATTATATTAAATATGGCGCTTGTGAAGAAAGATTTGTTAAAAATGTTAGAAAGCCTAGTTTACATGATAAAAGAGACCCTAATTGGAAGTCATTTCATGATGATTTATTTGAATTGAAATTAGCTTGCAGAAAGTTTAAAGAAGAAATATATACTATTAAAGATTTAGCATATAACTTAACCTGGGTTGAAGTTTCTAATGAAAAAGTTGAAATTGTTAAAAATGCTGTGAATGATTTAGAAATAATCAGGTTTTGCACTTCTTATTATAAGCAAAGAGATGAAGCAATAGAGGTGGTTGATAGGTTGCTAAATCAGTTAAACATTATTTTAGAAATAGGGGAAGAAGAACAATAAGTAGGGAGCCTCAACAAATAAGGCTCCCTAAAAACAATAGCTACATGTGGGACATGGAAATAGTCAAACCCTACCTTTAAATAGCGTATATTTAAACTCCAAAACGCTGTCTATATCCGCATTTTCTACACATTTCCTCAACAGCTTCTCTTCTAGTGAAACCATCGTAAAGTGCATTTGCTCGTTCACCTTCAATGATTTCAGAGAAGGGGGTTTTATTGATATTGCCTAGATTAATTACACCTTCTCCGTCTAAGCAGCAAGGCACTACAGTTCCGTCTACCAAAATTGCGGCTTGGCTTCTTAGTGCATGGCAAAATCCTTTGCCGTCATCCTCTGGTGCCTGTAAACTTGGCCATTGGAATTCGTGATCTTGGTTTAAGAAGACGTTTGGCGCGATTTTAATCCCTTTACCTGGCTGTACCTTTTCTTCAATTCGGAAATCTAGGTTGTATTCATTCTCTAATATTTCTAATGTTTCTCTATTTCTGCGTTGTACTAGGTCAGAAACCTGGTCTTGCTGGAGATTCCATAAACGGTAAGAAATAATGGTGTTATGCTCTCTTGAATCACGTACGAATTCGAGAATATCTCCTAAGTACTTTTCACGATTCTCAGATCCCTCGTGACCATCAAAGCTGTGAAGGGAAAAATTAATCTGACGGAGTGCTGGTTTTCCTAATAATTTTTCTCGGTTCTTCTTAATGAGCGTCCCGTTCGTTGTAATATTTACTTTAAATCCCTTTGCATGAGCGGCATCTAGAAGCTGATCGATACGAGCGTGGAGTAGTGGCTCTCCTTTTACATGTAGGTAAATATATCTCGTATGGTCCTTTATTTGGTCAAGAATATTATTAAATGCGTCTAATTTAATAATGTTAGCCTTACGAGCAGTTGGTGGACAAAAACTACAAGCAAGATTACAGACACTTGTAATTTCTATATACATCTTTTTAAAAGTTTTCAAGTTTTCTTCACCGTTCCAGTTCTATTTGATAAACAACTATAATCATTTTAACAGAAAAATATTTTAGGGGGAGAGCTTTCTAAAAGTATATTTTACGGTAGGAGGAAAACCTTCAGATTTTGCCGAATGAAGCATTAGAAATAGTTTTAAAGGAGGCGTGTCTATTGGAAAAAAAGATTCGATGGGGAGTTTTAAGTACAGCAAGAATAGCAAGAGAGCAGCTTATCCCTGCAATCCAAAGAGCGGGCAATGCAGAGTTAGTGGCTATTGCAAGTAGAGGAAGTAAAGTGCATGAGGTTGCAAAGGAATTAGAAATCAATACCGCTTATGAAAGCTATGAAGAGCTTCTTGAAAATCCAACTATTGATGCAATCTATATTCCATTACCTAATCATTTACATAAAGAATGGGTGATTAAAGCAGCTAAGGCAGGGAAGCACGTGCTTTGTGAAAAGCCAATTTCACTTACTTCCCAAGAAGCGATGGAGATTATTGAAATCTGTAGGGAACAAAATGTAAAGTTCATGGAGGCTTTCATGTATCAGCTACACCCTCAGCATAATCGTGTAAAAGAGCTTGTCTCTTCCGGTGCTATAGGAGAGATCAAACTGGTAACTGCCAGCCACTCATTCTATATGGACAATAGACAAAATGAGTTTAGAATGAATCAAGAAATGGGGGGAGGCAGTCTATTTGACGTAGGCTGTTATTGCATCCATGCCATTCGATACATGACCGGAGCAGAGCCTGTTATGGTACATTGTATGGCAGATCTAGATAAGGAAACTAACGTTGACATAAGTGCATTCGGTACTTTACAGCTAGACAATGGTATTCATGCTACGTTTAATTGTAGCTTTGACATGGCTGGGAGAAATGAATATGAAATAGTAGGTTCTAAAGGAACTATTAAAGTGCCATATGCATTTCGTCCTGACCAAAACGGTGGCTTAGGTAAAATAATGATTCAACAAGATGACATGACAAGTGAAGAAAATATTCCTGGTGACCTTTATCGAATAGAGGTTGAACACTTCTCCAATGCTATTTTAACGAATACCAATCCCGAGGTGACAGGCGAATTTAGTATTGATAACATGCGCGTAATAGAGGCCTGCCTCGAATCAATTAAAACTGGGGAAATAATGCAGATAGTAAATTTCTAAAATACAGAAAAGCTAAACTCTTAATTGAACAGTGTAAGAGTTTAGCTTTTCTTTTTTTAAAGACTCATTCGGTTTCCTTATAAATAAAGTAATCAAAATCGGCAGGGATACTTTGGCCAGATGTATCCTGACATTGCATACCGACAAATGCTCCGGTAAAAAATCCGCCGCCTCGAATATAATCATCGGATAATTTATGTGAAGGAAAAGAAACAGGAATTACTGTCCAATTATCACCATCCAATGAATACGAATATTCATAAATGGATGTCTGAACCTCTACACGTAGGTATACATACTCGGCTTCTTCAGGTAGAATAATTTCTTTTCCTTGGAGTGGCTGGTCAAATACGAAGTTATCACAAGTACTTATCTCCAGAATCCGTCCTTTTTCCTCGTGCCATGAAATCTGTAGCGCTGTCCAATTTTCTGTATTGTAGTAATTGACGAGACCAGCTGCCTGTTGGAAGGTGTTTGGCCTAAAAGATACCTTTGTTTCTGCCGTAAAGTTGAAATGTTGCCAACGTCTTGCTATAAACGCCTGTGTAAATTTAGAAGTTAAGGATTCCTTGCCATAAAGACGCAAATGGCCAGGATTGTCTTTTAGTGAAACAATGTGTTCTCCAAGTGGAATTCTCAATGATTGAAAATGAGCATTCAATGATTCACTATTAAAATCATCCTTTTCCTCAAAGTCCTTTTCCCACGCTACTTCTTGTATATTGGGACCTTCAATTTCTAGTGAGGGACCATTTCCATCTACGACATAAGGCCAGTCATTTTTCCATTCTAATCGTTGAATAGCAGTCTCTCTTCCGAGTGGACAATATCCTCGAGGATCCAGTAAAGGCTGATTCTCTCTTGGTAATGGTCGCCCAGTTAAGTGAACTAAAAACCATTCATCGGTATGCGTCTGGACAATAGAAGCGTGTCCTGATTTTTGTAATGGGTTTCGAGGGTAAGGGAAAGATGTGATTAACGGGTTTTTCGGATGTACCTCATATGGCCCTTCTAAATTTTTCGATCGTGCAATAGTAGCAGCATGGTCATATTTTGTACCGCCCTCAGCGGTTAACAGGTAGTAATAACCATTAATCTTGTATAGGTGAGGGGCTTCGACAAGCTTAATATCCGTTCCTTTAAAGATAATAGTAGATTCACCGACTAATCTTTGCTGCTCCACGTCATATTCCTGAAGTGCAATACCATAAAAATTATGATGATGAAGACGGTGATCCCACTTCATGTTCACTAAGTACTTCTTACCGGACTCATCGTGATAGAGGGAAGGGTCAAAGCCAGAGCTATTTAAATAAATAGGCTCGGACCATTCACCATCGATTGTGTCACAAGTGACAAGATAGTTATGACAATCTTTCCATTGTCCCTCTGTAACTTTTACATCTGTAAAAATGAGCCAAAAGTGTCCATCACTATAAGATAATGCAGGCGCCCAAACGCCACCAGAATTAGGATTTCCCATCATATTCAATTGACTTAGACGATTAAGAGGTCGGGAAGCTAAACGCCAATTTTTTAAATCCTTGGAATGATAAATTCCAACGCCAGGGAACCATTCAAAAGTAGAAACGGCAATATAATAGTCTTCTCCAACTCTGCAAATACTTGGATCCGGGTTAAAGCCTGGTAATATAGGATTGCGAATAGTTGTCATTGTCATCATCCTTTTAATTAAGTATTTTTTCCCATTTTAAGCATCATAAACTGTAAGCGGTTATAAATTTCGGTGAACGGTTATAAATTTCAGCGAACGGTGATAAATCTCCGTGAACGGTTATATATTTTCCTGAGCGGTCATAAATCTCCGCGAACGGTCATAAATCAAGAAATTGCAGTCCATTCAACCATTTAATGTAAAAACATAATTTTCTGATAATTAAATTGAATAATCATCACATCTAATTGTAAGGGAGGGGGAATCAATCATTTTCTAGTCTACGAAAAGTAATTGATTCCCAAAATTATTCTAGCAACGTATCCTGCTGAATACTGACACTTAAAAAGTTTTCGATGGAAAACGCAGCTACCCCTAATGCAGTAGACCTCGTGGATAGCTCTGAAAAATCGATTTGCAAATCGTTTTGTTGAAACCATAGAGCTTGATTTGTAATTCTTTTATTTAAAGAGTCCTTTAACCATTTTTTAGAGTAAGCTAAACGGTTCCCGATGATGACTTGTTGCGGGTTAAAGATATTAATAATGTTATTGATGCCGATCCCTAAATAATCTCCCGTCTGATAAAACAATTGAACGACTTCCTCATTTCCACTTTCCGCAAGTGATACTAAGCCTTCTAAATCCTGTAAATCAAAGGGTATATCCAATTGCTCTGCATGTCTCATGAGCGCTTGTTCAGATGCATAGAGCTCCCAACAGCCTTCGTTTCCACAACGACATTTCACATCTCCCGCTTGAATAGTCATGTGACCAAGCTCACCAGAGAATCCATTAGTGCCTTTGTAAAGGGAGCCATTCAGTATTAATCCAACGCCGATCCCGATTCCTGCACTTACATAGATGACGTTTTCAAAATCCTTTCCAGCTCCAAAGTTTTTTTCACCATAAGCCCCGGCATTTGCTTCGTTTTCTATAATGATGGGGAGATTATATCTTTCTTCTAAAACCTCCTTTAAGTTAATGTTTCTCCAATTTAAATTTGGTGCTAATAGGATATTCCCATCCTTATCTACAATACCAGGCACTCCTACACCAATTCCTATAACTCCATGGGGACACGCTGGAGTAGAGATAAGAAGGAAGTCTATTGTTTCAAATAGTCTCAACTCTATTTCTTCATATGATAGATTCTTAAATGCTATTCGCTTCTCTGTGTGAATATTCCCGTTAAGATCAGTTAGCACTCCGAGTAGATAGTTAACTCCAATGTCGATGCCGATGGAGTAGCCAGCTTTTTCATTGAACAGCAGCATAACTGGTCTTCTGCCACCACTAGATTCGCCAGGCCCAGATTCATAGATAAGGTGTTCATCTAGTAAGTCATTAACTAAAGAGGAAACAGTTCCTTTGTTTAATCCGACTTCACTAGCAACAGTCGCTCTCGAGATAGGAGAATTATATTTTATCTTATCTAGAACTAGTGATTTGTTCCCTTTTTTGACCACATGGTGATTCCATGTTTGGTTAGCACTCAGCTTCATTCACTTCAGCTCTTTCTTTATCATTTTTCATCATTCTAACATAAAACTGAAAAATAAAAAAACTTTGTTTATCCACTAGACTAACATAGTGTTATTTGCTACAATGAAAACGCATACAATATTCAGAATATTGTTGTAAAAACTTTGGGGTGGGGGAAATAAGAATGAAAATCAACAAAATGATTAAAATTCTATTATTTGCTTCTTTATTTTATTTATTAGCAGGGTGTTCAGACTCAGATGAAACTTCTTCAAGTAAAAACGGGGACAAAGAAATTAAGTTTATGCATTTATGGCCTGAGGGAAGTTCCAAGCAACATTATGATGTTGTAAATGAAATTATTGCAGATTATGAAAAAGAGAACGATGGAGTAAAAGTCGACTTGGAAGTGTTAAGTAATGAACAATACAAAGATAAGTTAAGAGTATTATCCACCTCTAAGGAGCTTCCAGATGTAGGGATGACTTGGGCGGCTGGTTTCTTAGAGCCTTATGTTGGTGGGAATATGTTCGCTCCATTAGATGATGTTATTAAAGACCAGCTAAGTGATAGCTTTGTTCCGGGAACTGCAGAAGCATATGCCCTAGACGGCAAAACATATGGCTTACCGCTAGAGCTGAATATTGTCACACTATACTATAACAGTGCAATGTTTGAGGAATATAACTTAGAAGCACCAAAGACTTTTGAAGAATTAGAGAATGTGATAAAAGTATTTAAAGAAAACGGGATTGATCCAATTGCTTTAGGAAATAAGGATGCTTGGACAGGGTCACTTTGGTATATGTATTTAGCTGATCGTCTTGGAGGAGCAGAGGTTCTTAACAAGGCCATTGATCGTTCTGGTTCTTTTGAGGATCCTGCATTAGTGGAGGCAGCTCAAAAGGTTCAAGATCTTGTGGATATGGGTGCATTCGTCAAAGGATATAATGGATTGGCGGATGAGGAAGCAAAAAGTATGTTCATGAGTGAGCAAGCTCCGATGTATTTAATCGCTACTTGGGATTTACCGAACTATACAACAAATGAAACAGTACCGCAGGAATTTAGAGATTCAGTTCAATATTTGAAATTCCCTACCGTTAATGGAAATGGGGATATGGATAGCTTTGTTGGAGGCCCGGGAGTTGGACTATTCGTAGCAGAGGACTCTGATGTAAAAGAAGAAGCGAAGGACTTTGCTGCTTACTTTGTTAAAGCATGGGGAGAAAAAGCTGTTACAAAAGCAGGGGTAATCCCAGCTACTAAAGTAGATGCAGGCTCGTTGGATCTTCCAGAGATGTATATTGATATTTTAAATGAGTTAAATGAGGCAAGTAATATTACGCTATTTGCAGACGTTCAGATGAGCCCTGATGTTGCACAAGTACATTTAGATTCGATTCAAGCGCTATTTGGTAAGGAAATGACTCCAGAAGATTTTGGGAAGGCACATGAGGATGCTCTTTCTAAATAATAGATAATTAGCTAGAGAATTTGTCGATGGATGTAAGGGTTATTCCTATTACTGGGGTAACCCTTGTCTATCTGATAGGGAAGGAGTTACTTATATGAACAAGGTAATGTCTAACAAACTGCTAATAGCGTTGTATATTTCCCCTGCACTTTTATTAGTCCTAGTGTTAATATTCATTCCGCTAATGTTGTCTGGATATTATGGCTTAATGCAATGGGATGGTATAGGAGAAAAAACGTTCATTGGCTTAGAGAATTATATAAAGGGTCTTCAGGATATGAAATTTTGGAGTAGTGCCTATCATTCCTTTTTGTTAGCAATATTCTCTACACTGAGCTTAGCCATTTACTTAACCATCTCCTTTATATTGGCGTCCAAGATAAAAGGATCTGATTTGCTCAGAAAAATATATTTAATACCAATGTTATTATCCTCAGTGGCTATAGCCCAGCTTTGGATTAAGGTATATAATCCTTCGAATGGTATTTTAAATGTGTTTCTTAAGAAACTAGGAGTTGAAAATCCTCCTGCTTGGCTTGCAGAGCCATCAATCGTGTTGTTTGCAATTTTTATACCAATTTTGTGGCAGTATGCAGGGTTTTATATTTTGATTTACTATGCTGCGTTGAAGAATATTCCAGAGTCCTTAATTGAAGCAGCGAGAATGGATGGGGCCTCTGCCTTCCAAATTGCTACAAAGATTAAGCTTCCGTTGATTAAAGAAGTGGTGAGTGTAACGATTGTATTAGCAATCATTGGATCGTTAAAGTATTTTGACTTAATCTATGTCATGACTTCTGGTGGACCGAATGGAGCAAGTGAAGTAATGGCTTCATACATGTATAAGCTTGCGTTTTCAAGCTATAACTTCGGATACGGAAGTGCGATTGGTTTCTTATTACTTATCATTACATTAATCGTTACCTTTATTGTTAGAAAGCTAACAGCGACAAAAGAGAGAATAGAATATTAAAAGGAGGTTGTATATGAGACGTGTTGGCTACTTTTTTCTATATTTCAGTCTAATAGTTGTAGCATTGTTTCAAATCGTCCCGCTAATATGGTTATTCATATTCTCATTAAAAGATAATCGAGAAATATTTGCGGGTTCACCGTTTGCTTTACCTTCAGAGTTTAGATGGGAAAACTATTTAAAGGTGTGGGATGGTGGTATAGGAGTTTACTTTTTTAATAGTGTTTGGATAACTGCACTTGCCATAATATTAACCGTTCTATTCGCGAGTATGGCCACCTTTGCAATCACTCGAATGAGATGGAAGCTAAGTGGAGCAGTACTCAGTCTGTTCATCATTGGTTTAATGATTCCAATTCATTCGGCGTTAATTCCCCTCTATAGCATGTTTTTAAGTGTGAATTTAATAGATAACCCACTAGGAGTTGTTATTACATATACAGCCTATAACCTACCAATAACGATGATGATTTTACTTGGATTCTATTATACTTTACCAAAGGAAATAGAGGAGGCAGCCATTATAGATGGTTGCTCCATTAATCGAATGTTTTTCCAAGTGATTCTCCCAATGACCACGCCGGTAATGGCTACAACGGTAGTGATTAATATGATTTATAACTGGAATGAGTTTGTTTTCGTGAATACATTTATAAGCTCAGACAAATACAAAACATTAACGGTCGGTATACAAAACTTTATCGGTCAATATATGACAGATTGGGGAGCGATAGGGGCTACCCTGATCATAAGCGTGTTGCCAATCATTATTGCCTTTATCTTCTTTAGTAATAAAGTGGTCGAAGGGATCTCTGCAAGTGCAGTAAAAGGGTAAAGTAATAGCTTTATATAGTGAAGCTATTACTGTGAGGATTTTAATGCTTGCTTCTTTTCCTGCACTTTTTGAAATGCATGAAGACTAAATCGCATGGATATTAGAGCGTAGACGCTTCCCCCAAAGATAAACCCGATAGCGGGAAGAAGGCTAACTAAGTAAAAGAAAGGTATTAAGCAAAGAAAGATTAATAGGGTCGGCAACGGATTGATGAGCATTATAAAAAAGGCGTTTTTAATAATCTGTCCTAGCTTCGCATCGAAATGTACAAAGGATGGAAACAAATAAAAGAGAAACATAACAAACAACAGCATGAAAGCGAATAATGGTAGGTACGTCCAGCTTAGCAGACTGCTTTCGGTAGATTGTATGTAAAAAATGTCTAAAACAATAAAGACTGTAAGCAGGGTAACGAATATTCCTAACTTATTGCTCTTCAAAAACTCAGCTCGATAATGCTTCCAAAATGTACGGAATAAGGGTATATCAGTATCACCTTTCAGCCACTCCCTTATTATGGCGAACATTGCAATAGTAGAAGGGAATAGCCCTAAAAAGATACCGCCTAGGAGTGTGAAAAACATCCAGAGCAAGTTTAAATAAGCAAATTTAGTTATCCATTCAGCTAAGTTATAAATAAAGCTACTGGTTGCATTCATATTGGGCCGCCCTTATCTTTTTTATATTTTTGTAAAATTCTATATTTATTAATAGCATACACTCTCTTTTTAAGGAATGTCACTATTTTTAAAAACTTTGTTCAGATAATTAACAAACTAAATGAGTAAGTAAAAATTAGGAGGTATAAATAATGGTCTATTTCCACAATGTACAAAAAGTTAAATTTGAAGGTGCTGATTCCCAAAATCCTTATGCATTTAAATTTTATAATCCTCAAGAGAAAATTGGCGATAAAACGATGGAGGAGATTTTAAGATATGCAGTGTCATACTGGCATACGTTTACGATGGATGGGTCAGACCCTTTTGGTGCAGGTAGTATGAACCGTCCTTGGGACAAACTAAGCGGATTGGACTTAGCAAAGGCACGGGTAGAAGCATCCTTTGAGTTCTACGAGAAGATGGATGTGCCCTTTTTCTGCTTTCATGATGTTGATATTGCTCCAGAGGGAAGTAATTTAAGAGAAAGCAATCATAACTTAGACGTAATTGTCACCATGATCAAGGATTATATGAAAACTAGTAAAACAAAGCTACTTTGGAATACGGCTAATAACTTCACACATCCTCGCTTTGTCCATGGAGCAGCCACATCGAGTAACGCAGATGTGTTTGCTTACTCCGCTGCTAAAGTGAAAAAAGGCTTAGAAATTGGTAAGGAGCTTGGGGCTCAAAATTACGTGTTCTGGGGAGGGCGCGAAGGTTATGACACGCTATTGAACACAAATATGAAACTTGAACTAGATAATCTTGCACGTTTTTATCATATGGCAGTAGATTATGCGAAAGAGATCGGGTTTGATGCACAGTTTTTAATCGAGCCAAAACCAAAAGAGCCATCTACTCACCAATATGATTATGATGTTGCAACTGCCCATGCGTTTTTACAAAGCTATGGCTTGGAAAAATCTTTTAAATTTAATATTGAAGCGAACCATGCAACACTTGCAGGCCATACCTTTGAGCATGAACTTCATTATGCACGTATTAACAATATGCTTGGTTCCGTTGATGCAAATCAAGGTAATCCTCTACTGGGGTGGGATACAGACGAATTCCCGACAGACCTATGGACTACAACTCTTGCGATGTATGAGATTTTACAAAATGGTGGTCTCGGCAAAGGTGGTTTAAACTTTGATGCAAAAGTTAGAAGGGCATCATTTGAACCAGAGGACTTGTTCCATGCACATATCGCTGGGATGGATGCATTTGCAGTAGGTTTACGAGTGGCACAAAATCTAATAGATGATAGAGTGTTAGAAAATGTGGTTGATGATCGCTACCGTACTTATAAAGAAGGTATTGGATTAGAGATTGTAGAGGGCAAAACTGATTTTCATAAGTTAGAAGCATATGCGTTGGAGCTAAAAGATATTAAACAAACTTCCGGTCGTTTAGAGCAGATTAAGGCTACAATTAATCAATATCTATTACAGGCGTTTAACAACTAATAAGTATTGCAAATGGTAGGAGAGCTGAAGCTATGAAATATGTCATTGGAGTAGATCTAGGAACGAGTGCCGTGAAAATACTACTCGTCGATAAAAATGGGGACGTCGTTCAAAGTGTTTCTAAATTGTACCCTCTAATTCAGGAGAAAACAGGTTACAGCGAGCAAAATCCTAAACATTGGTTGGACCAGACGCTACTTGGATTAGAAGAGCTTTTGAGAAGTTTTCCCGGTGATTCCTCGGATATAGAGGGAATCAGTTTTTCCGGACAGATGCATGGGCTGGTTTTGTTAGATAAGTTTAACGAAGTATTGCGTCCTGCAATTCTATGGAATGATACTCGTACTACAGCTCAATGTGAACAAATCTATGATTTGGTTGGCGAGGAAAGGCTGCTTCAAATAACTAGAAATCCTGCTTTAGAGGGTTTTACTCTGCCGAAACTATTATGGGTGAAGGAACATGAACCAGAAATATTTGAGAAAGCAAAGACATTTGTTCTTCCAAAGGATTATTTACGATACAGGCTTACGGGTCAACTGCACATGGATTACTCGGATGCTGCAGGAACACTTCTATTAGATGTTGGTAGAAAGGAATGGAGCTTAGAGATATGTACCTTGCTAGACTTAGATCCTAGCATGTGTCCGTCACTAGTGGAGTCCTCTCAGGAAGTTGGTACGTTATCCTCTGAGATAGCGAAGGCTACTGGTCTTTCCAATACTACTCGTGTTTTCGCAGGAGGAGCTGATAATGCATGTGGGGCAATTGGTTCAGGAATCTTACAAGACGGTAAAACTCTTTGTAGCATAGGCACATCAGGGGTTGTATTATCCTACGAAGAAACATCAAATAAGGATTTTGCCGGCAAAGTTCATTATTTCAATCACGGTGCACCAGATGCTTTTTATACAATGGGTGTAACGTTATCAGCTGGTTATAGCTTAACTTGGTTTAAAGAGGTTTTTGCAAAAGAAGAATCGTTTCAAGAGTTATTAGCCGAGGTAGGCTCTGTTCCAATAGGCTCAAATGGGTTGCTGTTTACCCCATATCTAGTTGGGGAGAGAACACCTTATGCAGATGCGACCGTTCGCGCTAGTTTTATCGGGATAGATAGCTCTCATCAACGCAAGGACTTTACCCGCGCTGTACTAGAGGGAATAACATTCTCCCTGCACGAATCTATAGAGATTTTCAGGAGGAATGGAAAGCACATAGACTCTATCGTTTCCATTGGTGGCGGTTCCCAAAATGATGATTGGCTTCAAATCCAAGCAGACATTTTTGATGCTAAGATTGTTCGATTAACTAGTGAACAGGGCCCTGGTATGGGTGCTGCTATGTTGGCTGCTTATGGCTGTGGATGGTTTAATTCATTAAATGATTGTGCAGATGAGTTTTTGAAGGAGGATAAAGAGTTTACTCCTATTAAAGAAAATGTGGAAAAATATAAGGAATTATTTGCTATTTATCAAAAGGTTTATGTTCAAACGAAGGACCTGAATAGAGAGCTATTAGAGTTTCGTCATTAAAGGATGACATATCCCGAGTCTCAACTTTTTAGTTGGGGCTCTTATAAATTATTGTGTGAAAGGAGAAAAGGTATTGCTAGTCAAACAGAGAAAATTTGGAGTTATAGATGACCAGCAAGTTACGTTATTTACAGTAAAAAATAAAAATGGCTTTGAAGTTTCTTGTATGAATTATGGGTGTGTAATTACTGAAGTGTTAGCGGCCGACAGTAGAGGCACATATGAAAATGTAGTTTTAGGGTACGACTCCTTAGAGGAATACGGTCAGAATAGCAAATACTTAGGAGCCGTTGTCGGGCGAGTCGCTGGCCGTATTAAAGAAGGAGCCTTTCGCTTAGGGGAAAATGTCTATCATGTTACAACAAATGAAAAAAGCAATCACCTCCATGGAGGACCTAAAGGGTTCAGTCATGTTTTATGGGAGTCTACTGTTTTGGAAGGTGAAGAGGAAACAACAATTGAGTTTACATACTTAAGCAAGGACGGAGAAGAAGGTTACCCTGGGAATTTGAACATGAGGGTAGCCTATACAATTTCTAATACAGACGAGTTATCTATTAGGTATAGCGGAATTTCTGACAAGGACACTTTAGTAAATGTAACAAACCATTCTTACTTTAATCTTAGTGGTAATCTAAGAAGGGATATATTAAACCATGAATTAACTGTGGATAGTCCTACATACTTGGAGCTAAACAAAGAGTTTTTACCAACGGGAAAGTTAGTACCTGTAGATGGCTCAGTATTTGATTTTCGGAAGAGCCGTAAAATTGCGGATGGAGTAAATTCTGACCATCCTCAAAATGTACTTGTAGGTTATGGATATGATCATCCTTTTTTATTGGATGAAAATAAAAAAAATATAATAGTATTAACAGAAGAGAAAAGTGGACGAAAGTTAACAGTGGAGACAACAGAATCGGCGATCATAGTGTATACGGGAAATAATTTAGACGGCATAGAAAATATGAGGGGAAAGAGGTTAAGAAATCATTTAGGTATATGCTTAGAAACACAAGGTCCCCCAGATTCAATCCATCACCCTCATTTACATTCTGTAATTCTACGAGCGGGGGAAGAATATACATCTAAAACTGTTTATACTTTTGGGGTTATTTAGCAAACTAGAAGCTTTTGCCAAATATTCCATATCAAAAAAATAAAACATCTTCAATTGGATTGCTCCAATTGAAGATGTTTCTAAAATTAGATATCTATAATGTCATCATACCCGACCATTTTATCCATATGACTGGCAATCATAGCTATAATAGTACTTGCCTCATCCTTAGTAAATGCAAAAGTACTCTCATCCACTAGCTCTTCTTCAGTGTCAGTCCAACTGCGGTTTCTTCGACGAAGAACACCATCACCATTGGCACTGTCTATTCCGAATTGATATGTTACTTCCATTTTATCATCTATTAGAAATGCAGTGATTTCAGGAGTTTCCCATTCTACATCAATTTCCTCTAACATAATTTCGTCGTCACCGTCATCTTCGATAACGTCATCGTCAAAACCATCTTCCTCATCCATGTAGATCCATTCAATATCACTATCATCTTCAAGAAATTCGTGGAAGCTTTCATGAACAGCTTCAATTATATCTGTAATATCATCTAACAGTATTCTGGTTGGCTGGTTCAACTGAACGTCAAAGCTTTCCACATAAAATTCTTCATTATAAGGGTCAAAAAGTATAGTGCAAAAATAGTCTCGTTCTTCCTCATCTGTATTTGTAACAAAAAATTCGATTCTAGGATGCTTAGAGGCACGATTAATATTCATATGGCCGACTTGGTCATATTGCTCGCAGATCGAATTCAAGTGATCCTGTAGTTCCTCTGTTACTCTGTCAAACCATTCTGTAGTCATAGTCATTACCGCCTCTCATCATTTTCTTCTACTATCTTATCCCAATCTGATTTTTTTATTCCTAATATGAATAGAGAATAAAAACGCAAAAAAAAGACCTATTGATCTTTGCATCAATAGGTCTTTTTCATATGAAGCGGGTGAGGAGAATCGAACTCCCATCATCAGCTTGGAAGGCTGAGGTTTTACCACTAAACTACACCCGCATATTAATATAAATGGTGGCTCAGGACGGAATCGAACCGCCGACACAAGGATTTTCAGTCCTTTGCTCTACCGACTGAGCTACTGAGCCTCTTCGATTTACGCTAAGCGGCACAACTCTTTGTCAGCTTCACTCACTCATTCAGTCACGTACTTTAGTACGCTCCTTCTTTCGTTCGATTGCTTTCTCGATTTGCTTGCTTATCCTAAATCTCTAACGTATTAAATAATAAATGGCGGTCCCGACCGGGATCGAACCGGCGATCTCCTGCGTGACAGGCAGGCATGTTAACCGCTACACCACGGGACCATTTGGTTGCGGGGGCAGGACTTGAACCTGCGACCTTCGGGTTATGAGCCCGACGAGCTACCACTGCTCCACCCCGCGATAATATAATTTGTTTAATGGTGGAGGATGACGGGCTCGAACCGCCGACCCCCTGCTTGTAAGGCAGGTGCTCTCCCAGCTGAGCTAATCCTCCAATGGGTATTTGCAGATTACTCTTTCGTAACCGCATGTCCTTTCTCTTAAGGACAAGATTTATATTATCATTACTTTTTTTATAATGCAATACCTTTTTTGAAATTATTTTTAAAAAATATATT